>NZ_JBFBEE010000013.1:0-301135 GCF_040683555.1 Streptomyces sp. NPDC093510 | reverse complement strand
CGTCGTCGTGGCAGCCGATGATGTCGAGCCTGCCGTCACCGGTGGTGTCGGCGAGGAAGCGAGGGTGCTTGTCGGCAAGCCAGCCGCCCGCCTCCTCACTGTGGCCGAACGCGCCGAGAACGGGTTCGCCGCCGATCGGAGCGAACGTCCCGTCCTCGTCCTGGAGGGACACCCAGACGCCGTCGTCGTGGCAGCCGATGATGTCGAGCCTGCCGTCACCGGTGGTGTCGGCGAGGAAGCGAGGGTGCTTGTCGGCAAGCCAGCCGCCCGCCTCCACACTGTGGCCGAACGCCTTCAGGACCGGCTCGCCGCTCGCGGGCGCGAACGTGCCGTCCTCGTCCTGGGGGAGGACCCGGACTCCGTCAGAGACGAGCACGACGACGTGAGGGCTGCCGTCACCCGTCGTGTCCGCGAGGGTCCACAGGTCCTTGGGGCTCGCGGGGGGTGTGGCCGGGTGCAGGAGAAGTTCGTCGTCGACGAACGTCCCGTCGCCCCTGCCGGACGAGGTCACGGCCCCCTTCCCGGGTTTGAGCCCTACGATGTCCGCGCGCCCTTCTCCTGTGGTGTCGGCGAGCAATCGCGCTCCGATGCCGGCCCACCAGCCCGGTTGCCCATGGGGAGTGCGGTTGGGTCCGTCGGTTTTCCACCCGCCAGCGTCCTGGTTGCTTCCGAACCGTTCGAGGACCAGCAGTACGTCGCTGAAGGAGGGGGTTGCGTCGGGTGCCGGCCGCAGCGCGGCCGAGCGGGTCAGCCGCCATGACTGGCGGCCGTTCCAGTGGCTCAGCGGTGCCCACTGCAGCACCACATCGCTGGCGCGCTCGGGTTCGGCCGTCACGAACCGCCAGTGCTGGCTTTCCGCGCTGTCGTCGTACTCGCGCAGGACGATGCGGGTGTCTTCCTCACCGGGTTCGGCGAGGTCGAGAACGGCGCCGTCGGTCACGTCCTCGATGAAGTAGAGGCCCGCTTCGCCCTGAACGGGAACGACGTGCCACTGCTGGCTCTTCTTGCCGACGGCGGCTTTGCTCTGGCGGACGCCGCTGTCGGCGGTGGCGGGGGTGTCGAGCACCTCACCGCTGACCGCGTTGCGGATCACATACGCCTGGTCGTCCTGCGCGTCCTGTACGGGGGTGAACTGCCACTGCTCCGGGGGCGGGCCGTCCTCGGGGAAGTCGCGGACGACGAGTGTCCCGTCCGCGCTCGACGCGGCCTTGACGCCGAGGGCCTCCCCCGTGGCGGCGTTGACGATCTCCAGCTTCAGATCTTCCGTGGGCACGGGCATCGTGGTGCCTCTTCCAGGCGGTGGGGCGTTGGCTCGGGACGGTTGTGGGCGCGGAGGTGGCCGCGGTTCACGTGAAGATGTGGTGGTACGGGACGTTCCACTCGCTGGGCAGCCGCGGGTAGAACGTGTTGATGACGGTCCCGGTGAAGTCCCCGCCCCAGTTGTAGGTCAGACGCGCCTCGCCGGCGGCCGTCACCGTGTGGTCCTTGAACCCGAGGATGGTGTCGGGGTGGGTGATCGGTACGAAGGTGATCCCGCCCCACGGCGTCACCGTGACGACCCAGAGCTGGGTGTCCTCGGCCGCGCCGTTCTTCCCGCGCCACTTGTCCCCGACCTCGCCGGGCAGGCCGACCCGGAGGGCGTCGTTCGGGTCCTTGGGGGCGTCCTGGTGGACGGTGATGCGCCTGCGCTGTGGCTTCGGCACGCCATCGTCGCCGCGCCCGGCATCGGCGTCGGTCGCACCGGCGGCTGGGGGTGTCACCTGGCCTGCGGCGCTCTCGATGAAGTACAGCGGTCGCTGCCCGAAGAAGCCGCCGGGGGTGATGTACCAGAGGTGGCCCTGTGCCTCCTTCGTATCCGGGTCGAGCGCGGTCGCCAGCCCGACCCCCTTGTCGTGGATTTCCTCCTTCAGCTCGGCGGGCCGCAGGTAGCCGCCGTTGAAGGCGTGGACGAGCATGACCGGCCGATTTTCGAGCAGTGCTGCCACGATCGCGTTGTCGTAGCTGTTCACCGCCACCGGGCCGCCGACCACCAAATTCGCCATTGCCGTGCGTTCCTGGGTGTACATCGCGGAAACCTCACCTGTTCTTGATATGGAGAGCAACGCGTCGAATGCTCAGCACAGTGATTTATCGCGCGACGTAACCGAAAGGTCAATCATCCCCGATCGAAACGATTCCGAAAAGCGAATGCGCGAGCGAAGTAAATGCCATCAAAACCGGCAAGGTACCAGGTCACACCACCCGTGGGTGTGAATTTCGAAATGGCGTAGAGCGGATGGCGGAGGGCGGCTTGCGATTCGCCATCACCCGTTTGAGCGTGATACTCGAAGGTGCCTTATCAGGCATTGTGGCCCGTGCTAGCTTCGCCTGTAGGGATGTGTGCAGATTCCTGCTTCCATTTCGCCGAGCGCGGCTTCGGCCAGATCAGTCGAGGACGGAAATTGCCTTCCAACGCGTACAACCTGGAGCGGGCCAAACGTCAACCGCTGACCAAGAAAAACTTGCGGGAACTCAATATCGAGCAGACCTGGCGGTCCATCCTGGGCCATCCCAGCCTGGTTTACGTCGACGACTACGGTGTGCGGCACAAGCCCGTCGGGTTTTCCGTGAACAAGTTGAGGTTCGGCGATTTCACGGGTGGCTCCGCGTTTGATCTGGGGTGGCTCGCCTACATGAACCTCGGGGAGCCGCTGATCGAGGAGCGGCGCAACATCAGTCAGCCCCCGCCCGACACGTTCTCCTCGCGCACCTACGTCAACCGCAGCGGGTCCGAGATGGGCTTCACCGACTCGGTCGACTTCACTGTGTCGAACGGGGCTACCTGGTCGCTCCAGGGAGACACCAAGCTCACCTTCGGCGGCAGCGTCGGCGCGCAGCTCCAGTTGCAGCTTCAGCTGCAACTCGGGTTGAACCTTCAGGCGCAGCTTCAGGCGCAGCTCAAGAACGAGATGACGAACAAGAACAGCAACACGATGACCAACAAGAACAGCAAGGACAGCGTGGGCGTGGACAACGCGAACGCCATGGATATGGGCATGACGAACGGGATGACCAACACCGCGTCGGGCTCGGTGGCAGGATCGACGGCGTTCACGACCACGGGCAGCGCCTCGGGTACCGCCGGGCTCAACGCCGCGCTGGCGCAGGGTGTCGCGGCTTCTGTCGGCGGTTCTTTGACCACCAGCTGGGCCTCGAAGTCGCAAATTTCCGGGAAGGTCCCGCCGGGCTCCCGTGTGGAGACCCTCGTAACGCAGCGCCGTACCCGCAAGCAGTACTCCTACGAGATCCCGGTGACCTTCTCCGGGCTGCTCGCGGTGGAGTACAAGGTGCCGGTGGCGGTCCTGTCTCCTCCGCAGCGCGGGGACTACCCCGGCCTCGACCGGCTGGTCGCCCGCGACATCAGCGACATTGGTCTGGCGGACGGAGGCTTCCGCATGAAGGGGCTGGCCGAGGTCGTCTCCGCGCTGGAGGTCCACCACACCATGTTCGACGGCGAAAGCCTGACCGACAGCCAACGAGAGCTGTACAAGAAGCCTTGACCGGGCGGCACGGCCACGACCACGACCAGAGGTGACGACCATGGTGTTCGACAACATCTTCCGCTTCGCGGGCCAAGGCGCGGGGCTCTTCTCGGTGGCCACCGGCCGGGACAAGCCGCAGCCGGGCGCGGGCGTCGACTTCGAGGACGCCGACGACTACACCTACGACGACACGACCACGAGCCTGTACACCAGCGCGATCCACGGGGCTTCCTCCCGGGCGAAGATCGTGCAGGAGCAGTCACCTGAAGCGCGGGTCATCCTGGGTTTCCTCGGCGCCTTCATCCACAACACCCAGGCATCGGCCGATGCGCAGGCCCAGTACGCCCAGAAGCCCAGCTCGGTATCGACGGCGGCTGCCGCCGGCATGCAGGAATCGAGTGCGACGGTGACGGGCCACAGCGACCTCAAGAAGCCTGAGGACCTGAACGACATGCCGAAGAAGAGCGAGTGCATGCAGCCCAAGCCGGCAGCCCCCGAGGCCAAGAAGCCCGAGGCGCCCAAGGCGAGCGCCAAGAAGCCGGACCGCGCCGAGTAGCGTCCGGGTTGCGAGGGGTCAGGGGCGTCCTCGCCTCTGACCCCTCGTTCGTGTGTCACACGGAGAGCAGCTGCCATTGCCGGGCGCGGGGGTCGCCCTCCATCACCGCGTGCTGCTTGACCGTCGCGGGGGCGTTGGTGCCGACGCACAAGAACAGACCGCTGTTGCGGTTCGCGATCTCGTAGACCCGCGGGGCGCCGGTCGCTGAGTCCACCGGGACCAGCCTCCACTGCTGATGGCGTGCGTCATCGCCCTCGTAGGCGCGCTGCGCGACCACCGCCCCGTCCGCCATCCCCGCTCCCACGACTTCCAGGACCTTGCCGCTGCGCACGTTCTCGATTCTGTACAGAACATCGCCCTGATCCCGGCCTGTCACGACCAGCCGCCACCGCTGGTGAGCCCTGGGGGAGGCCAGGGCCTGGTGGACCTCGGCCCCGTCCTTGGTGGACTCACGCAGCACCCCCATCCGCAGCCTGCTGCGGATGTTGGTCCAGGAGACCACCGTGCCCGACTCGGGCGGTCCGTCCGTCTTCACCGGCGTGACCTTCCGGACCCGTTTGTAGCCGGACTCGGCGATGTAGAAACCGCCCGCACCACCCGCAGCGAGTCCTGACGGCATGCCGAGTTGGGCCTTGGTGGCCGGACCGTCGTCCCCGGCGGAGCCCGGTGTACCCGTCCCGGCGACGGTACTGATCGTCCCGTCTGCCGCGACCTTCCGGACCCGGTGGTTGCCGGCATCGGCGATGTAGAGAGCGCCGGCGCTGTCCGCCATGACCTCTACCGGCGCGAGTAGTTGGGCCTTGGTGGCCAGGCCGTCGTCCCCGGCGAAGCCCGGTGCGCCCGTCCCGGCGACGGTACTGATCGTCCCGTCTGCCGCGACCTTCCGGACCCGATTGTTGCCGAAATCGACGATGTAGAGGCTGCCCTCGGCATCCACCGCCACCCCCAGCGGGCCATTGAGCTGGGCCTCGACCGCCGGACCGCCATCTCCTCCGGCTCCCTTGGACCCGTTCCCCACGACCGTGCTGATCACCCCGTCGGCCGTGATCTTCCGGACCCGGTGGTTGCTGCTTTCCGCGACGTAGAGGACACCGCTGCTGTCCACCGCCACCCCCGAAGGGGCATTCAAGTGAGCAGCGGTAGCGGCGCCGCCGTCACCGCCGAAACCAGCGGTGCCCGTGCCGGCGACGGTACTGATCACCCCGTCTGCCGTAACCTTCCGGACCCGCTGGTTGCCTGCATCGGTGATGTAGAGGGCCCCTGCACTGTCCACCGCTACCGCGGCCGGACGCTTGAGCTGAGCCTCGGCGGCCGGGCCCCCATCACCGCCGAAACCAGCGGTGCCCGTGCCGACGACCGTGTCGATCTTCCCGTCAGCCCCGACCTTCCGGACCCGGTGGTTACTGCTGTCGCAGATGAAGAGGGAGCCGGTGTGGTCCACCGCGATCCCCAACGGGCCTTTCAGCTGGGCCAAAGCGGCCGGTCCGCCGTCACCGCCAGACCCCCAGTCCCCGGTCCCCGCGACCGTGCTGATGGTAGGAGCGGAGTCCTCGCCACCTGCGGCTGCCTCGCTGGCAATGCTCATCGTCATCCCTTCACCGCTCACCGACCGCCCGGCACCGACGGTTATCGTTTGATTCCAGATAGTCAGAAGGGTCTTGGGTGCGGCAAGTCCACTGTCGAGTGGTTTGCGGAGTGCGGTGACGCGTCACCGCACTCCGACCGGCAGTCGACTCACGTCAACGCCCGGAGGTGACGAACGGGCGCGGCGGGCCGCAAAGTCGGGCATATGCACCAGACGCTTACCCGGTGCCTCACATGCTGCGACTTTGGATGAGACACGAATCCCGACGGAACGAGCGACGCGCCCCTCTCGTGCCTGAAGACGCCCGCAAGTTGATCGCGGAAGGGGTGCACCTGACTGTCGAGAGGTCATCGCAGCGAGCCTTTCCCACTCACGAATACGCGGATGTCGGCCGCGCGATCGCGCCGCAGGGCAGCTGGGGCACTTCTTCTTCGGGCACGCCTACAAGGGGCAATCGGAGGCGCCCAGGTTGCTGCGGCGTTTCGAGGCCGGCGGCGGCACGTTGCTCGACCTCGAGCACCTCCTCGACTCCAAGGGCCGCCGCATGGTCGGCTTCGGCTACTGGGCGGGCTACGTCGGCGCCGCACTGGCCGTTCTGCGGCACCACGGCGAGCTGACGGCGCCGCTCGTCTCGTCATCCCAGGAGGAACTGCGAAGACGGCTGCGCCCTGGTGTGGACGGCGTCACCGCCGTGGTGTTCGGTGCGGACGGACGCTCAGGGCGGGGGGCCTGTGACGCGCTCAGGACTGCCGGTATTGAGCCGACCCGTTGGGGAACCGGGGACACCCAGAACCTGGACCGTGACGCACTGCTCGCGCACGACATCCTCGTGAACACCATCAGCAGCTGTCGACCTGTACCGCCGTTCCTGACGAAGGCCGATCTCGACAACGAGCGGCGACGGCTGTCCGTGGTCGTCGACGTGACGTGCGACGTCGGCTCCGAGCTCAACGCCCTTCCCGTCCATGGCCATGGCACCGGCCTTTTCCGCCGATCTGGGGCCGTTTCTGCTGTCGTTGCGGGAGGGCTCAGATGTCTGGGATCGCTGTCGGGGGGGGGGCGTCGCGCTGTCGGCTCACTCGGTGAGCGGTGCTGAACGGCCCAGTGTCCGTATGGAATCGACACCGGGGAACGCGGCGAGCCCACAGCGCGTAGGAGGCAGCCTCCTTGTCGGTGTCGCCCAGGACGGTCCCTGCAGGACCCGCTGCCGTCAGGTTCGCGGTCAGGACGTCCTTGGCCCGGAGCTGTGGCCGAACTGGAGCTTTCCGCGCCGCAGGATATCCTCCGCCAGCCAGCCAGCCAGCCAGCCAGCCAGCCAGCCAGCCAGCCAGCCAGCCAGCCAGCCAGCCAGCCAGCCAGCCAGCCAGCCAGCCAGCCAGCCGGCGAAGGCGTCCCGCAGCAGTCTCTTCTCCTCTATGCCCGCACCGCGCTGCGTACCAGGTGCACGTCGAAGTGCTCGATCGCCCGCACCGGCCTCGGCAGCGCCGCCACGGCGTCCTCGGGGGTCATCACCACCTCGTGGTGTGGAGCGACCGACGGTGCCCGTGACGCTTCGCGTACCCCGCGGCCATGGCCGTGACGATCGCCGAGTCGAGGTCGCCGGAGAGGAAGGAGCCGATGCCGACGTCGCTCATCATCCGGTCCTCGACCGCGGTGACGATCGTCTCGCGTACCACCGACATGACACGAACGCGGAACCGATCCATCACTCACGAACGAGTGACACCACATTGCCAGGAACGGGACTTAACGCCCTCTCAAGCCAAGAAGGGGGCCAAGTCGCGCTCCAGTGCGGCCTTCGGCTTGGCTCCGACAATGGTCTTCACGACATCGCCTCCCTTGTAGACGTTCATGAGGGGGATGGACATGATGCCGTACTTCGCCGCAGTCGCCGGGTTCTCGTCGATGTTCAGTTTGACGACGGTGATCTTCTCGCCGTGCTCATGGGCGATGGCTTCCAGGGCTGGTGCGATCATCCTGCACGGACCGCACCACTCCGCCCAGAAGTCCACCAGGACAGGCTTGTCGCTCTTCAGTACCTTCTCTTCGAAGTCCGCGTCAGTCGCGGTGATGGTCGCGCTCATGAGCATCTCCTCCCTACCGAGTTCCTCGGCTGGCCGGATTCGGAGACAGCCGGTCTCATACGGTATTCGCCCACTGCGTGAAGCAGGGGGATCGGCGCGGATTTCTGGGTATGTGAACTCCACTTCTTCCCCGACCAGTTCACGAGCGGGCTACGCGTCCCCTCACGCTAGGAACTTCACTGGTCGGCGCCCCGGATCGGCCTACCGGAGGACTACGAGGGGCTACTCGTCGGCCAAGTCGGTTGAGTACGGCATCCGCTCCACGCCAACGACCCCATTGCGCAGACGATATGGCTCTCGGCGGGAACCGTCCCATCACCCACGGAAGGGCGAATGTCAGATCGTCTGGAACGGGACTTAACGCTCTCTAACTGCAGTCGGCTCAGCGTGGGGAGGGTGCGGCGGCTGGCCGGGCAGGACCCGCTGGCGGGCGCGGGGTGCGGTCAGCTTGGTCCGCAGCTGCTGGTTTTCCAAGGTCAGTTGGTTAACCACGCGCACCAGGGCTTCGACATCAGCGCGTAGTTGGTCAAGCTCGGCCTTGTCCTTCTGCCGGAGCTCCTTGAGTCGCACAACCTGCTGACGCAACCGCACCTCGGTATCGGCCGGTTGTCCTCGCTCTTTGAGCCTGGCGTAGAACTCGCTTTTCAGGTCGAGTTGGCGCTGGGTGAGGGCGTTGCGGGGGACGCCAGCCTCAATGGCCAGCGCCACGATGGTCAGCGCGCCGTTGGAGCGCTCGGGGCGGCCGACCAGGATACGGTTCTTGGCCGCCCGGATCTGGACGCGTTCGTCTGCTGCTCCGCTCATGAGGTGCTGTCCTTCAGTGTGATCCGGGTGTCCATATGGATCTCGGCGCGGTCGCGCAGGCGCTGTGCGTGGTGCCGCAGCCGTTCACCGACCGGCTGCGGTACATGGGCGGCTTGCGCGGTCGAGGGTGGCGGCACGCTCGCGCAGGGACATGGCGTGGTGGTCGGTGCGCACGATGTTGCCGCAACCCGGTACGCAACGGTCGAGCTGCGGGGCGTCCCGGATTCCGGCACGGTGGCACAGGGCCTGCTCCCTTTTGTAGTGGCACAGCAGCAGGGCTTGCGGGTTGTCGTAGAGCACGGCGTCCTGGTTGGCGAGCAGTCGGCGGGCGCTTGTGTGGTTGATGATGCTGCCCTCGAACCGCGGGGCGCGGGCAGCGGCGCGGATGACACGGCGGGCTGCCGGGCCGGAGACGCCCTGGCCTGCGGTGAGTGTGTCGTTGAGGGCGGCGAGCGTGTCGGCGATGGCGCGGACCGTCTCGATGTCGATGAGCTCGTGGATGCCGCCACGGCTACGTGAGGCGTAGCCCTCACTGGTCAAGGCGCTCTGGAGGTGCCCGTACTGGATGGCCAGGGCGACCAGGCCACCGGGGCGGCGGGCGATGTGCCAGGCCAGGTTGCGGACGCTGTTGAGCGTTGACCGTTGACCACCCCGACTTGCCCCAGAGGGGCCTCAGGGGGAAGGGCTGACCATAGGGTCGCCGCGCATTATGCAGTCAACATTGGGTTCAAGAGTTCAAGAGTTCAAGGATCCGCTCAAGTTCCGCAGGCGGATCAAGACAGCTCAGCCGTGGTACGACAGGTTCAGGGCCAGGGCGGCCACCGCCAGGGAGAAGAACATGGCCCAGCCGCCGAAGTGGTAGTCGCGAGCTCGCAGGTGGGCACCGAACGCGACGAGGAAGTACAACACGAGGCCGCCCGCGGCGAGCGCGCCCAGCACCGGCACGGCGAACCCCGCCAGCAACCCCAGCGCGCCCAGCGCCAGCAGCACGCCGAACGGGCGCATCGTCGAGTGAGGCAGCCCCATCTTGTCCGCCTGACTTCTGGGGTAGTCGTGACCGACGAGGTTCGCGACGGCGGCGAATCCGTTGGTGACCGAGGCGAGAAGAGTGACTGCGAGATAGGCGGCGAACACGAGGTTTCCTGTTCCTTGTAAAGGACAACTGGCTGTTCACGGAGTTGACGGGCCGGCTCTCCGAAAAGTGACATGCCATCGCGTGATCTAGGTCATGGCACGGCGCCCGAGTGCGACACCTCCGGACCGACATCGGCCAGAAGCGCGTGCGCCGACCACGGATGCCACCGCGTCTACACCGACTCGAGATCATTGCGGGACAAGCCTTAGGTGGCGCGCGCTGACCTGGTTCGCGGCTCACCTCTGGCGTCCTCGCCCATCGATGCGGGTGATGTTGCTCTGAGCCTCGAGGGCTTCCGTCAGTCGCTTGTTCGCCAGGGCGAGGTGCTGGACCTGAGCCGCTGCAAGGGCGAGCTGAGCGGTCAACTCGCGGTTGCGGCGGCGGAGCTTCGCATTGCGGGCGACGAGCCTGTCGTGCTCGGTCGGTCCGCTGCGCAAGGTGGTGGGGGCGGCTCGGTGATCTGCGATCTCTCGGGCGATCTCGGGGTAGCGCCGGCGGAAGGTGGTGTTGGTCAGGCCGAGCCGGCGGGCCAGCATGAGGACGCTGGGGGCGGTGTTGGTCTCGCGGCAGCTTGCCAGCACCTCTTGGAGGTGCTTGCGGACCAGTGCCTCGGGCAGGTCGGGGACTCGGCGGGTCATGCGGGGACGGCCTCCTGTCCGTTGCCCGTCAGGAATTCCACGACCTCGGCCCGACGGTGCTGGAGTCGCTGCCGGAGGCGGGGAGCCAGGGCCGGTCGGGAGGCGAGCCGTTTGTCGATGCGGGCGATCTCTCGTTGCCAGGCAGCAGTGTTCTCGGCGGTCAGCACGACGTTGCGGCAGGCCAGGGGCAGGCAGCCGCCGTGCGAGGGAAGTCCCTCGCTGTTGCCGCGCCGGGCCTTCTCGCAGAGGGCCTTGGCCGGGTCGTTGACGCAGGTGATGTATTCGCCGGGGTAGACCGCGGGATCGTGTCGTTTCATGATCCTTTTCAGCCGGTGCTTGTCCAGGGCGACCTGGCCCTGGAACTGCGCGCGCTCGCCGAAATCCTGCAGCCGCCGGGCGGCTTCTTCGGCCGAGGGGCCTGCGAGGTCGAGGTGCTGGTGGGCTTCGATCATCTCCATGTAGCCCTCGCCCCGGGCGATGGCCTGCTCGCTTTCGACCTCGGCCCGGAAACCGGAGTCGCTGGTCCCCGCATATCCTTCGAACATTTGGATTGATTGATGCCGATATTGCAGGGCCCCAGCGATGACTCCGCCGGGGTGTCGCGCAATGAACCAAGCCAGAGTTCGTCTGAAGACTCTCGTCTTGAGTCGAACTGCATGGGCCTGGCCAGCTGCGATGGTGTCGGTGCGTCCCCGCTCCGTGCAGAGCTCGTTGACGAAGGCGGCGAAGAGATTGAGGTTCTGGTTGGTGGCGCCGACGCCGACGGCTCGATCAACGCCGGCTCTCTTCGGCTGACCTGATCCGTGGAGGAGGGCACCCATGAGGTAGTTCTGACTGGCGGGCTGCAACTGTTCGAGCACCCGGATTGCGCGAACGACGGGGTGGCAGACGGTCCATGTCGCCTCGACACCTTCTGCGTCCTCTTCGCCCTTGAACGCTCGGCTGTGTACGCGCCAGCGGTAAGTGTTGCCGTCCTCGTCGCGTTTGGCCTCGACGCAGCCGCGCTTGATGTGTTTGACCTCGCTGTCCCGCATGCCGCTGAGAAAGGCGATCACGATGTAGCAGGCTGTCTGCAGATGGCGTGCGAGCGCGGCCAGGCTGGTGGGCAGCGTGTGGTGGATGGTGACTGCCCTGATCCAGGGGCGGCCGTCCAGGGTGCCCTGGACGCCTTCGTCGACGAAGGCGGCATCCGCAACGCCGACGACAGCGGCGACCGCGTCGATGACCTCGCGGCGTTTGCTGATTTCTCGGCGGTGGCATTTCAGCGTGGCGGCGAGATGGCTGGTGTTGATCTGGCCTTGGTAGCCGGGCAGGGGCCGACGTGCCGCGAGGTGTTTATCAAGAAGCTGCTTCAGCCGTTCGTCGATCCGGTGGCTGGTCACTCGTCCCGTGCCAGCGGCTCGGCTCTCGCACCATCTGCGGTCCGCTTCGAGGATGTCCGGAGCGAAGTCGTTGATGAATCGCAGTGCCCAGACCAGCAAGGGACCCAGAACGTCTTCGGGGAGGCGGTCGGTCCCGTTCTCCCGACCACGTTGGGTTCGTTTCTCACCCCATCCATCGAGATGCAGCGGATCGAATCGGAGCTGGTCATTCCCGAGGTGAATGCGCCAACGCCAGAGAAGTCGTACTGCGGCTCGAGCCGCTTCCCGGGCTCCGTCCTGGTGAGGGAAGAGGCTCAGCAGGTGTTGGTTGTAGCGGTCCAGGTCGGCGGGCGAGATGGCGGACAGCTCGATTCGGTCGGCGGGCCATCGGGCGTCGATCCAAGTCAGAAGGCGCTTCATTTCGCCGAAAGCGGTGCGGACCGAGGCGATCGCGGGGCGGTCCTCGCCAGGCGGCGATTCCAGCTCCAGGCAGAGCAGGGCA
Source organism: Streptomyces sp. NPDC093510 (assembly GCF_040683555.1). Lineage (NCBI taxonomy): Bacteria > Bacillati > Actinomycetota > Actinomycetes > Kitasatosporales > Streptomycetaceae > Streptomyces > Streptomyces sp. NPDC093510. Next base: position 288,949 of record NZ_JBFBEE010000013.1, on the reverse strand, counting down.
TAGAATAAGCGTTTGGCGGCGGGGCGGAATCGCGCCGGGATCGTGGGGAAGTTGAGCACTACTGTCCGCTCCTGGACCTGAACGATCGCTGGCGCCAGGCGCCAGACATCGTCGCTGAAGCGCGTGGTGTCCTCCAGGCGGCTGCCCGGCCGCAACGGGCGTCCGGCCAGGACGTAGGTGTTCTCGCTCTGCCGCAGCGCGTCGTGGATGCCCGCGCCCATGAGGTTGTTCATGGCGTCTCCCAGGGTGCTTCGACAAGATCGAGGAGGGCGTCGGGGACCTGTTCCTTCTGTGCCTGGGCGACTTGTGCCGGGGTGAACTTGCCGAGGACATCGCGGCGGACAGCGACCCAGACGAGGCCGTAGCGCTTCCACCACTCCTCCTCGCTCATCCGTTGCCGCAGACGTCCCAGGGTGTCGAGGAGAGCCAGCAGACGCGGTAGGTGATCTTGGGTGATCAGGCAGTTGCCGCAGAGGAAGCAGAGCAGGAACGAGTCGCCGCAGGGCTTGCCGGTCTCCGGGTGATGCTGGAAGTCCCCGCAGGCACTCCAAGCCGTGTCGAGGTGCCCATGGGCCAGGTCGTGCGCGGTTCCTGGAGCCAGGCCGGATCCTGTCAGCTGGTCCGGTGTGCTGCCGCTCGGGATGACGGTGGGGGTGTAGAGCACCTGGGCCGTGTTGCTCTTCGCCGAGGACGGCAGGTGGCCACCCAGCTGGCGGGTCCGTCGGGCATCGACGCTGGTCTTGATCTTGTTGAAGGTCACTTGAAGCGGCATCTCGACGGAGGGGAGGGCGTTCTCCTGCCCCTTCGCCCGCTCGGTCGGTGCAGGCGGGTCGGCCAGGACGGGTTTCGTGCGCGTCGCCGCCCATGTGCTCAGCTGCAGCTGTCCGCCGGCCCGCAGGTCCGCTTCGAACGGTGCGTAGTGCTCGTGTCTCGTCCCCCTCGCGTGAACGCGGTGGCCGTTGCGCCACACGCAGAGCGCGGACGGTGAGCCGCAGAACGCCCGGCTGCGAGCGGTCAGTTCAAGCAGGAGGAGGTAGAGACCGCCGGGTGTGTGCAGCTCGCGCCCTTCGGTGCCGATCTCCCAGGTCACGGTCTCGAACCAGCGGTCAGCTCCGCGGCGCCGTTTCACCAGGCGAACCTCGACCGCCCGGTTCTCGAGGAGCCGGTGACGGGCGGGCAATTCCTTGAGTGTCTCGCCGTTCCGTTCCGTCGCGATGGCGAGGAGGGCCATCAACGGAGGCAGGTCGCTCCAGGTCAGGAACAGGTGGGCAGCGAGTTCGCGCCGTTCCCGCCATTGATCAATCCCCGTGCCCGGGGGGACTTCCCCGGTCTCAGCCATTTCCGCAAGTACCTGGGCCAGCTGTTGCTGCTGTGGAGGGATGCCCTCAGGTTCGTCCTGCTGTCGGCGTACCAACTCCTCGCCGGTGCGGATGCGTCGGACGATCCGGGCGGTGTCCTCCCGTGCAGCGGCAGTCAGGCGGTCCAGTTCGCCGGCCGAGTATCCGCCCTCCGGATTCGTCCTGGGCCCGGGAAGGCGCCTCGCGAACGCGTCGCGAGCCTCCATGGGGATCTGGTCCCGGATCTTCTCCTGCCCGAACAACACCTGCAGTTCTGCCATGTCCCTCTGCCGCGTGCCCGCCGCAGAATCCGTGCGGGTATGGAAGGCGTTGACGTGATAGCGCGTGAGTTGTGCCGGCACCACAGGCTGAGGGTCCAGCGAGGCCAGGAAGTCCGTCCATCGCCGCAGGGGCAACCACCTGTTCTGGGCTCCGGAGAGGGTGCGAAGTCCGCCGCCAGGGCCGGTCCGCATCGCGAATGCCTCGGCGAGGAGGGGATGCCACCCGGGCAGCGGCAGCTTGCCGACATCGAATGTGCCCCGCCGGCCGTCCTCGCCGTGGAAGTCGACGACGAGTCCCCCCGATGCCCCTTCGTGAACGAGCGCTGGGGCCTTGTAGTCCGCGGCTGGCAGAGCTGACCGGCGGCCCTGCCCGGTGCTGCCCCGGCCCTGGCGGGTCACAGCGTCGTCTCCTTCTCCCCGGGCAGGTCCTGCGGGGGCTTCTCGTCGCCCAGGGCCGCGGCCGGGGTGTCGCGGGGGTCCTCCCAGGTATCGGGGACCAGGGCCATGCGGGTCTCCATCTCCAGTTCCTGCAGGGCGTGCAGATAGAGCAAGGTCGACAGCTGCGAGGCGTGTCCGAGTCTGCGGCGGACCCAGTCCATGGGGTCGCCGAAGATCCGCTGGTAGTGCAGCCGTTGGGCCGGGTTCATAGCGCCGAGTGCGGCGATGTGCCCGCGCTGGAGCTGTTCGAGGGTGATGACGGCAAATGTGTGTCTCAGCAGGTGGGCGTGTGCAAAGAGATCCAGGCCCTGCTCTTCGCACCGCTGGTTGGCTGTGGTGAACATGTCCTTCCATGCCGACAAGGTCAGCGGCATCCCGCTCTCGCCGAGCCAGAACATCGCGGGCTCCAGGCCCTGTTCGGTGTCGACCAGTAGCCGCCGACGCTCGCGCGGGCCGAGCAGTCGGACGTCGATCCTCTCGCTGCGGTGGATACCGCTCGTGTACTGGGCCAGGTGCGGCCTCTGCGGATCGGCGATCACGATCGGCCGTCGGATCTTGCGGTAGCGGCCTGCATCGCGGGCCTCCTCGATGACGCACTGCCGGTCCTCGGCCGCGTAGGCCGACAGGTCCCGCCGGACCGAGGCCGGCTCGTAGACCCATCGCGCGGAGTTCCGTTTCGCGATCGCCTTGGGCAGCCAGGACTTGCTGTAGCCGGCCGGGCCGGGTCCGGTCGGCACTTCCGTGATCAGACGGCTGGCCTGCTCTTCCAGCCGCAGGCCGGTGCGGACCGTGGAGTCAGTGAAGGTCCCGTTGCGCGACGCCCACCGGCCGCGGAAGTTGTCCCGGGGCAGGCCCTCTCGGTCATAGCCGAGGACTCCCACGTCCCGCCATCGTCGGTAAGACGGTGCGGGAAGCCACTCGATCACCTCGCCACCTGTGTCGTGAGCGTAAGTCGCTGGCACCGTCTCCCCGGTGTCCACCGGCTTCGAGCGGTGCCTGTTTCCCTTCTGCTCGGCCTTCCCGTCGCGTCGCGGCCGCTGCGGGATCGGCACTTCCGACACCCACTGCTTGCGCTTTGCGTAGACGTAGAACTGCTGCAGATGGGAGACCTCTTGGCTCCATGTATCCCCGTCGACCCGAGGCCCGCGGGGATCAAGGCGCCGCCAGTAGTGGTAGGCCGTGTGATCGGCCTCGGTCGCGTCCCGCCAGTTCTTCCCGCTCCGGCTCTGGTGCAGGAAGTTCAGCTTCCTGCAGAGGGCCGACGCCCGGTTGATCTGACTGTTCAGTGGGCCCTCCAAGAGGTTCACCCGATGGAAGTACGAGTTCAGGTCCGCGTCGTAGACGAAGCGCGGCGACAACAGGTACGGCGTGCCATCAGGAATGCCCAGGTCATCGAGCCACAACTCCCACTCGTCCGGGGAAATCCGCAGGTGCCAGGGCTGCGGCTCAGGCTGCGGCAAGTCCCGCGAGCTGTAATGGACTGACCAGGTTCCTTGTCTCAACACCCGCGGACCGTACAGCTACTTGGTCACTGACCGAGCGTGCACAAGCGAGCGTGCGACGAAAACGCTGGGTGCCGATGCGTCCCATAGGGTCGGCCTCAATGGCCTGCTCGGGCAGACCGAGCGCGGTGGCCTCGCGGTTGACCCAGGCGACGAAGTCCTCGATGCGGACGGCGGGGGCGCTCGGCCGCAGGACACCGTGATCGATGCGGGAGGTTCCGTTGTGCACGGCATGACTGAACAGGAACTTACCGTCGGGTGCCAGGCGTTCCAGGACGCGGATGGCACTCACCACGGGAGCGATGGGCCACCCAGGGCACGTCGCGTTCGACGCCGGCGGAGAGATGGCTGCCGTGGTCGTCGACGGCACTCTTATAGGCGCGGCTGTGAATACGGTGCCAGCGGGGGCTCTCGGCGTCACCCGAAGGCGGGCAGCAGCCGGTGCGCAGGCCGAGGACTTCGCCGGGGCGCATGCCGGTGAGGTAGGCGATCACGACGAAGCACGCGGTGACCAAGTGGCGTAGCAGTCTGCCGGTTTCGTTGAAGTCGATCACTGCCCGCCAGGGGCGCTCGCCAATCCGGCCGTGGACGGGAATGGACACTGGGCAGGGGCCGGGTCGACGGGAGGCGGCGGCAACGAGTCCGGTGCGCTCCGCATACAGGGCAACCTGGTGGCGGGAGGCGCCGGTGATACCCCCGACGTAGGCACGGGCGGAACCGGAGCGGCCCTGGTTCACCGTTGCCGGGACGGGCGTATTGCCGGTGACGAACGGCTCGAAGTAGGCATGCAGGGCAGCCAGCCCGTGGGCAGTGGTGGGATTGGTGCGGGCCGCCTGGGCCAGCCGCTGAGTCTCGGAATGCCCCGCGAGGATGTCCTCGGCGAAGTCTTCGACCATGCGTAGCGCCCACACCAGCAAGGGCCCCATCGTCTGCTCGGCCAGTGGCTCGGTTTCGTTCTCCCCGCCGCTGGAAGCCGGGGTCACAGGCAGGTAGTCGTCGACTGCGTGCTCGTCCCAGGGCGGCCGGGCAACTCCACTCGGGCGGACGCTGAGCTGGTCGTATGCCCACAGACGGGTGAGGGAGATGAGGATGTCGGCGATGCGGTCGCGGCTCAGCCCGGGGTCGGCCAGGTGCGTCCACTGCTGCACGGTCTCTTTGACCTTGGACAGGCTGGTGCGGGCCCGAAACCGGGTGCCGCGCCCGAAGAGGAAGCTGGGCCGCAGTTCTCCGTTGATCAGCGTCCAGGCCGTGCGGCGGATCTCGGGCTGAAATGCCGCAGGGCAACGCCGCCAGTGGATCTGTTCCAGGGCCCGGTTGGGGTTCTCCGTGAGCGCCGCGAGCGGCCAGACGGGGTCCAGGTACCGGCCGTTGAGGTGCGCATGCACGGGCCGAACATGCTGGGCGAGGACGATCGGTGAGTCGGGTACCGGCTCTGGGATCAGGTAGGCGTCAGCCTCGACAGCAGGATTCACCCTTCGAGCACCCCCGCAAGTAGGAGAACAACGAGAGCCCGATCCTCGTCACCAACCGCATGCAACGCCTGCCGCCACAGCCCGTCTCCGAGGGTCGCCCTGAGGTCCTCCAGCCGGGCATGGGCCTGGGCCCACTCGCTCTCCCACACCGGCACTGACAGGACCGAGCGCAGATTGCCCAGCGCACGGTGCAGCAATGCGAGGCGGGCGTGATGGCCCGGGTGGATACGGGCGTTGGCACAGCCCAGACACATCAGAAACGACGCGGCGCAGCGGCCGTCCACACCGGCGACCGGGCCATGCCTGTCGTCCTGGCAGTCGGCCACCACCGTGGGCCGGTCCGCTGGATCGCCTGTGGCACGCAGCGGCGCGACCACGCAGGCGGTGGCGCGCCGGGCCGCGTCCTCGGCGTCTGCCGCGATGACTTCAGCGGCTCGGTTCTGCACCCGGTGGTCGGCCAGCACATAGAAGCGGTCATGGGTTGCTGGGCTGTTCTGCCCGGCTTCGCGCCGGTGCAGCGCGTTCACCGATGCCGGCGCTCTTCGGGCCTTGGAGCAGGCGAGATTCGCGTATGACTTCGCGAATCACACGAGTGAGCAGGCGTGGGTCCGATTCGTGACGCCGTACCGGATGGACTCACTGGCGCTTTCGGTATACGGCGAACTCAAGCGCCAAGAGCTGACGGTTACAGCTGACTCCGCGTCGAGCGCCTCGGTAAGGAACTGCCTGACTCTGGAGTCGTGGTGCTCGGGGCCCTGGCGTCGGCGCTTCTGCGCGGCGGCGACGTAGACCGCGGGGTCTACGTCGCGCGCCAGTTCGCAGCAGCAGTGGAGTCAAAGCCGAACACCATGGGACGTCAGCGGGCGCAGGGCATCGCTGCCTGGCTCCCTGACACGGAGTGCGACCTGGCCGGCCACCTGCTGGCGTTCGCGTCGTGAGCCATCATGGCGCGCAGGCTCGGTGACGGTGAGGTGCCGGGGGGGGGGTACTGCGGATGAGCCTCCTCGACCACCCAGGACAGGTACGCCTGCGACCCTCCGGTCACGGGCAGCGTGATCCACTGGGGACGTCATACGGATGCTTCTCGTGCAGTCACGCCTCCAGTGCCGGGAGACGGTCCGTAGTAGTCATGTACGAGATCCGCCACTCCTGCGCTGTCTCGACCTCCCCCTTCCACCAGTAGAAGGCGGTGATCGGCGCATCAATGTGAACGCCCGCTGCCAGCTTGCTCTCGACCGCGCCCCGGGCCAGCGCCTTCGCTTGATCCTCGTCGTCACTGGTTGTCTGCGCGATCACAATCTCGTGGGCCATGCAACTGCCTCTCCAGCTCGGGTACCGCGACCCTAAGCAGCCGACCAGTGCACGCCGACAGTCGGTCGCATCGCAGCCTTGTCTACCTTGCGTGTGCCATCACTTGGGGACCACGCCTGGGGACCAGTGCCACGTGCACGCAGGTTTGTGCCGCTTGCGCGCATGTGGAGGCAGCGAGTTGAGTACCAGCGGCTTTGGCCTCGGCGGTGAGAGAGCCGAGTCCCGCGTATGCAGCGATGTGTGTCAGTCCTCGGCTCTAAGCTGGCGAAGCGGAGGATTGGGGGAGGTTCATGCAGGAATACTTGTTGGCTGATGTGCCGCTCGGACCGTTTGAGGGCACGCGGATCACGCTGTACTCGGCCCGGGGGAAAAACGCCAGACTGCACGTTGCCAGAGCATGTGGGCAGCTTCGTACGTCTGACGTGAAGACCGCACAGGTCGCTTTGGACGCGGAGGTGATGGGGCGGCTGTGCTCTCGCTGCACGGAGTGGGGATCGTGGGCACGGCCGACGACCGCGCTGGGGATGTTCCTCCGGGCACTCGGCGGAGTGGGCCTGCTCCATCAGCTGCAGTCCTACACCGAACCTGACGAGGACGAGTGCTGGACACAGGAAGAGGTAGAAGCTGCCGCTGAAGTCCTGCGTTCGGATGCGGAGGCGACGGATGACGACGGGGAGGACGCGCGCGAGGACGCGGAGCGCCTGCAGGGGCTGGTCTTCTCCTACTGGCACAGGGCGGCGGAGAGCCTGCACCGGGCACAGTCAATCCTCGCCTCCTTCCTCTGGCTTGAGGACTGGGCGCAGCGGGCGTTGGAGACGAAGGCGGAGTTCCTGGAGACCTTGCGCTCTCAGGCGGCCCTGTTCGTCGAGCCGGCGGGACTGCTCGTGGCTGCGGCGGCGGCAACGATGGAGCGGCCCCGGCTTTCCGGAGAGGACCCGGCCTTCGCGGTACTGGGCAGCAGCGACAAGATCTCCACGGCGCTGAACGCGCTGTGGCGTCGGTGGCAGGGTGCGGCCGAGAGCAGTTGGGTGGGGTCTCCAGCTCGCTCGTACATGTCTCACTACCTTGTGCAGGGCATCCGCAGCAACCGGAAGGGTCATGACGATGCGCTGGCTGGGGCGGCTCGTCTGATCGACTCCTGGGAGGCCCAGGCTCGCGCTCTGGCTGCATCGGCTGAGGGCAAGCCGACGCAGCGCGTCACCGCGCGCCTGCCCGAGGCCACTGAGGAGACGGCACGAGGGGTGCGGGGAGGACTGCTCGAAGGGCTGGATTCGTGGACGCAGGGTGTTGTGGCCACGTGGGTCGTGGGCGCGGACTGGGGGCGCCGTACGCTCACGCTTGACGTTCCTGCCCTCATCGCGGAAAGGCTGCACGCCCCGTCCAGCGACGTGGCGTGCGAACCGCCCCGCGAAGAGGCCGATGCGATCGAAGCGAGTCGCACCCCAGCTGGTCGGCCGAGTTCAATCCGCCCCGGGGTCTTCGACGACACCCCGGTCTTCGACCGGCAACCGGTGACTGCCGAACACATCCGCGCGCTGCGGACCTTCACTCGCAGTCCTGACCAGCTCTACATTGTCATCTCGGTGAGTGGCGGAGTCGAAGTCCTGCCCCACGACGTGGTGGAGAGGAGGCTTGCGCAGGGGTGGAGCGGAGTTCTCGTCGCAGGTGCCTCCGATCTTCCGGAGAGCCTGATCGGAACGTGGGCTCAGACCGCCGGCTCCGAGCTCGAGGCGGGCGGGAGCCACTGGACGGGTGGTTGCAGAGACGCTCACGATCTGCACTTCGGCGAAGAGTTCGGGGGCATCGACGGTGCGCGTCAGACCGTTCGCCACACCTACTTCGACGCCGATCGTGCACGCAACCTACGCCTGCTCGCCTTGACGCGAGGGGTGCACGATCTGCGAACCCTCGACGCAGGCAGAGAGCGGATGCTGCCCTTGGCGGTGTGGGAGGGGACGCTCGCGAGCGACCGGCTGGACCTCGCGCCTTTCATGCAACCCAGTGCTGACAGGTGGCACCGCGGTAGCGGTCTTCCTCTGGGGCCTTTGGCTGTAGCCCAGATCTACACCACGAACGCGGATCCGCAGATCGAAGGAAAGGGCCACTCACCCCTGTGCCGTCACGCCAGGGAACGCGGTGTCGCGACCAACGACGATCTTCTGACCGTCACTGACCTGCTTGCGAGAGACGACTTCGACTGGTGCGGCAAGTGCGGCGGTTACGCCGTACGCAGGCTGACCGACACCCAGGTCTCGCTCTACCGTGCCGCCCACCGACTCCACGCCATCACAGCTCAACTCGACCGAGGTAGGTGTCACGACGATGCCGACACAGTGCTTTCACAGCTGGAGGAACTGGCGGACTGGCAGCCGATCGATGAAGAGGGCTGGTACACCAGCGATTCCTGGCGGTGGCACGAGGCCATCAGGAACCTCAAACGTAAGGTCGAGAGGGCCCGTCGGGACGAGATCTCTTGAGATGTCGGGCTGGGATTGGGATCCTCCTCAAGAGGCTGATCTATCCGGTCTGCGTCATTGCCGTGGGGACCAGTTGGGGACCACACGGTGCTCGCGCACCTGAACAGCACGCGCGGGGACGCACGTTCTGCGTCCTAGTCTTGCCTGATATGTGCAGGTAGTTACTGTGGTCCACACTCATGGGGGTCAAGGGGTCGCAGGTTCAAATCCTGTCGTCCCGACTCGAAAGAGTCGTTGATCGAGGGGCCGTTTCAGAGCAATCTGAAACGGCCCCTCGATCGGTTTTGGGGGCCGTTGGGGGACTGGCGCGCTTGACCGCGTCAGCGGGTGACCATGATGGGGCTCGGCCGGCGTCGGTCCGCCAAGCTCCCGGTCCGCCAAGCTCCATGCGGGGGCTACGACTACGACCACCTGCGGTAATGACTCCGAGCTCGCCATGTCGTGCCGCGCATTGCAGGCAGGGGCATCGAGTCCTCGGGTCGACTGGGGCGGCACCGGTGGCCCGTCGAGCGGACTGTGAGCCGACTGGTCGGAGGCCGGCTCCTAAACTCCTGCCTCGTGGCCGTCCCTGGTCAGCGGAGCCGTGATCGGAGAGTCTGGGGGGCATGCTGCTGGTCCTCCGAACTGAGGTGCCTGGCGGGATCGGTGATGCGGACGACCCCAATGAGCTCGGTCTTCCCATGGGTTGGCGGCCTTCGATGCGGAGAGCCCTGCCGCCCTCAAACTGCTCTGCCGATTCCGCTGCTGCCTGCCGGGCTGAAGTGCGGAGCTTTGATGCCGCGGCGCCGTAGGTGTGCGCGGATCGTCTGGGATGAGTAGCCCTTGTCCGCGACGACGTGGCTGGAGCGGGCGACGCGGATGCCTGCCATCACCCGCTCGAACTGTGTGCAGTCGTTGCGGTTGCCGCCGGTGAGCGCTCCGGCCTCTTTTGACGGGGCGAAGACCGTCTGGAACGTCGTCAGCTATGAAACACGCGGTGGCGAAATCGACCGGGCTCGACCGGGCACTATTGCCGAATTGCCGACCGATCTCCATGTTCCGTCGGCTGATCAGCGGTGGGGGCGGGGCGCGGGTCGGCGGCGGGTGGCCTGGATGGAACCGAGCAGATTGAGGGACTGCGCACTGGGGCTGCCTGGTTCGGCGTGGTAGATGACGAGCTGCTGGCCGGGGGCGTCGCGTACGTCGAAAGCCTGGTAGGTGAGGGTGAGGGTGCCGACGTCCGGGTGGAGGAGGTGTTTGGCGTGCTGGGTCTTGCCACGCACGGTGTGGGCGTTCCAGAGGCGGTTGAAGTCCGCGTTGTCCTCGGTGAGGGTGCGGACGAGCTCGCGCAGCCGTGGGTTGTCCGGGTCGAATCCGGTTGCCTCGCGGAGGTTGGCGACGGTGGCCTGTGCTGCCCGGTCCCAGTCCATGTAGAAGTTGCGGCCCGCGGGGTCGAGGAAGGTCATGCGGGCCAAGTTGTCCGCGGGATCGAACGGGGCGTAGAGGGCATCGGCCATGGCGTTCGTGGCGAGGAGGTCCAGGGTCCGGTTCATGACGAACGCTGGAGTGTTCGGGTAGCCGTCCATCAGCTGTCGCAGTGCTGGGCTCACCTGCTCGGTGGCACGGGCGGAGAACCGGTCGTTCGGCGTGGCCCCGGCCAGCCGGAACAGGTGCGCGCGGGCCTCCGTGTCGAGCTGCAGGGCGCGGCTGAGTGCGTCGATCACCTGGGGTGAGGGGTTGCGCTCGCGGCCTTGTTCCAAGCGGGTGTAGTAGTCGGCGTTGACTCCGGCCAGGACGGCGACCTCCTCGCGGCGCAGTCCCGCGACTCTGCGGGGCCCGTAACTCGCCATGCCGACGACCTCCGGCCGCAGGTCGGCGCGGCGTGCGCGCAGGAAGTCTCCCAGGTGGTTGTCGTCCATGTGTTCAGGCTAGGTGAGGGCTCGGTGTGCTGCCTGGGTGTGCCATGCCCAGGCAGCAAGCGTCCTGGTTGATGGCCGGTGACCTGCCCAGACTCGGTGGAGCGGGAAGGACCACATCGTACGAGGAGAGGAGTCCGCCATGGCCGGGACCGTTGAGGGCGAGCAGGGCGAGCAGGTCGACGTGGTCGGGGTGTGGGTGACCGCGGATGGGCACATCCGGCAGGAGCTGCTGCCGGACGGCCGGTACGACGAAGCCCGCGGCGAGCGGGCCAGCGCCTACACCGGCCGCTACACGGTGACCGGCAGCCACCTGGACTACGTCGACGACACCGGCTTCACCGCCACGGGCGACATCCGGGACGGAGTGCTCTATCACGAGCACCTCGTGCTCCACCGGGAGCAGAAGCAGTCGTAGCAGTCGTAGAGAAGGCCGGGCCCATGACCGCCCTGTAGCCCTGTACCGGAGTGCGACTCCGCCGTCGGCGGATCAGGAAGCCCCGACACAACAGCCAGTCAGCATCAACATCAACATCAACGAGAACCAAGGACCAAGGACTAAGGAACGCATCCATGACAGGACAACGACTTGACGGCAAGGTCGCGCTGATCACAGGCGCGACCGGCGGCCTCGGCACAGCGACCGCCGAGCTCTTCGCCGGCGAAGGCGCCCGGCTGGTGATCACCGATGTCGCCGAAGGCCCCCTGCGGGAGCTGGCCCACCGGATCGAGGCACGCGGTGCGGAGGTCGTCGCTGCCCGCCTCGATGTCTCCTCCGCGCGGGAGTGGGACGAAGTGATCACCGTCGTACGCGACCGGTTCGGAACGCTGGACGTGCTCGTGAACCTCGCGGGCATCGTGGACTGGCCGGGTATCGAGGACACACGGGAAGAGGCGTGGGACCGCGTCATCGACGTGAACCAGAAAGGCACATGGCTCGGCATGAAGGCGGCGGTGCCGCTCCTGCGTGCGAACGGCAACGCGTCGGTGATCAATACGTCGTCAGTGCTCGGCCTGGTGGGAAGCGGTGCGGCTGCGGCCTACCAGGCGTCCAAGGGGGCCGTGCGCCTGTTGAGCAAGACCGCCGCGGTCGAGTACGCCCGGCAGGGAGTACGGATCAACTCGGTGCATCCCGGGGTGATCGCCACTCCGATGATCCAGGACCTCCTGGACGACCAAGGCGACCAGCAGCCGGACATCCAACGCACTCCCATGCGCCGAGCCGGCCGCGCCGACGAGGTCGCGCCCGCGATCCTTTTCCTGGCCTGCGACGACTCCTCGTTCGTCACCGGCGCGGAGCTGGTGGTCGACGGCGGGCTCACCGCGCACTGAACGACCCAGCCGTACGACGTCCACGTGGGCCTGCCGTGGATGTGTCAACGGCTCGGCCCCCCGGCCCCGCGCACCCGCACCGCCCCACACAACCCGCCCATGAGATCGGACGCATAGTCCTTTGAGGCCCGGGCACACGAGTCCGTGTACAACCCATGTGAATGGTGGCGAAAGGGAGGCCTCTGATGCTCATGGCGCACCCGGTGGTCCTGAAGGACCTGATCGAGGAGTACGAGACGCTGCGGATGCTGCACGCCGAGAGCGGTACCGAGCAGGCGCGACAGCGGATGGACGACGTCGCGTACACCCTGTGCGTGGCCACCGGTACCCGTGACATCGACGCCGCTCTCGTCGCCGGACGCCATCAGCTGCCCGGGGCCCGGGTGACGGACGATTCCCTCCTCGCCGCCTGACCGTTCCTCGAAGACGCGAGCCCGCGGGACCATGAGCCATGCCGATGCCGAGAACCTGCCGACGTTTGCCGGCCTCGACAAGCTGACCCGGCTCGTCACCAGCTGCCGCGGCCTGTACGTGCGCTGGTCCCGCGGCCCGCAGCATGATCTGCCCGAGGCGGCCAGCACGGACGACCTCACCGGGGTGAAACTGCCGGGACTGTCCGCCAACTGCCTGGACATCGAGACCTGGTGGGGGCAGCGGCCCGCTCACGTCTGGGTTGCCCGGCGGCTGTACGACTACTGCCACCTGCCCCGGGTGAAGGACCTCCGCGCACGCCCCTGGCTCCTCCGGGGCCACGAAGCCGCCCGCGGCCCCGACAACGAACCCCTCGTGATCGACGTCGAACCGCTCGGCTGGATCGCAGACCACGTCATCGCTGACGCCCGCGGCATCATCACCGACCTGCCCGGCAACTGGGGCCCACTCAACCGCGATACGACCTGAGAAAGAGTGCCCCACGACCGGCCGAGGTCCGTAGTCCGCCGACGAGCAGGCACGACACGCACCGAAAAGACCACGCACCGAAAAGACCACGCACGGAAAAGACCACGCACGGAAAAGACCACGCACGGAAAAGACCAACGGAGGCGGTAAGTGGCCGGCGAGGCCGAACAGCAGGAGTCCGCACCCGATTCGCTCCGGCACTGGCCGGATCACCTACGGCAGTGGTGGCAGCGGGCCAGACAGACGCCCGGATCTGAGCGTCACAGCCTGCTGCTGATCATCAAGAGCACGCTGGCGGCAACCCTGGCCTGGCTTGTCTCCTACTATCTGCTCGACGCGCCCATGCCGGCCTTCGCGCCGTTCTCCGCCGTACTGATCATGCAGGTGACGGTCTATCAGTCCCTGCTGCAGTCGTTGCGCTACGTGGCAGCCGTGAGCGTCGGCGTGGCCATGTCCACCGCCCTCGGATTCATGATCGGATCCGACCTGCTGACCTTCGTGGTCGTCGCGTTCATCGCCCTCACCATCGGACGCTGGCCCGCCCTCGGGCCCCAGGGGCCGCAGGTCGCCACTGCGGCGTTCTTCGCCTTCTCGACCTACGCCCTCGCCACCTCCGACAGCCAGAGAGTCACCCAGCTCGGGCAGATCATCCTGCTCGTCGTCATCGGCTGCGGCATCGGCGTCACCGTCAATCTCGCCCTGATCCCGCCCCTGCGCCACCGCAGCGCCGAACACGGTGTGCGCTCCCTGTCCAGGGGGCTGTACTCGCTGGTGAGCGACCTACAGGCGGCCCTGCGCGCGGGCAAGGTGGACCAGGAGTACACCCGCGCCTGGCGTCAGAGGGCGGAACAGACCGGCGAGCTGATCACCCAGGCCAGAGCCAGCTTCCGCACAGCGGAGGAGAGCCTCTACTACAACCCCCGGCGCATGCTGCGCCGGCACCGTATGCCCGCTTCCTTCGACGGATACGGCGGCGTACTCGAGGCGCTCATCCGCTGCCTGCACCAGGTGGCCTCGCTCGCCCGCAGCCTGGATCAGTGGACAGAACAAGAGGACGGTCTCGACGACGACGCGTTCTTTTCCATGTACGCCGACTACCTGCAAAGCGTCGCCACAGCCGCGGAACTGCTCGGTGAGCTTCGAGAAGAGTCCCTCCGGGAGCAGGCCAAGGAACTTGAGGACATCGCGGCGGAGGCCCAGGAGCGCACCCGCGCAGTGACGGAACAATGCGGCCGGTCGGAGCTGCCGCTGGCCGATGTCTCTCGTCCATATGGAGTCCTGGTCGTCGAGGCGACCCGCCTCACCGAAGAGATACGGCACACCAGTGAGGTGCTCTCCTCGACCTGCTGATCCGGCCGCGATGCCGGGGCCGGAGGTGTCTGCGGTCGCGGTCACTGCGGTCGCGGTCATTGCGGTCGCGGTCACGACGGCGGAGAGCCGTTCGGGCCTCGCTGCTCCGCGTCGGCAGGATGTCGGTGGTTCGGCGGGGCTGTCGGTGACCCATAGGCGATGCGTCGGGGAGCGCTGGAACCGTGGGCGTCGAGCAGCCCTGCGGGGCAGCCGCAGTCGCCTTCAACGAAAGGGAGACCCCGCCGTCATGTCGTCCACCTCCTCCTCCGTCCTGCCCTGGGATGTTCAACGGCTGCCGCGTGCCGATGGCAGCGTCATCCTGGTCACCGGCGGCAACGCCGGCATCGGGTATTTCGTCGCGGAGCAGTTGTCCGCGACCGGAGCCACTGTCGTACTGGGCAGCCGGAATCCGGCGAAGGCCGAAGCCGCCGCGGGCTCGATCCGCTCACATGTCCCTGGCGCGCGGGTCCGGGCCGTACGGCTGGACCTCGCCGACCTCTCGTCGCTCGGGCCGACGGTGGAATCACTGGCTGTGGAACGCCTCGACGCGGTGGTCCACAACGCCGGCGTCGCGCTCGACGACCCGCCGCGCCTGGAGACCGGAGACGGTCACGAGCTCATGTTCGGCACGAACCACCTCGGGCACTTCGCGCTGACCCACTGGCTGATGCCGCTGTTGTCGGCCGCACCGGCGGCCCGCATCGTGACCATGGGCAGCTTCGCCGCGAAGTCCGAGCGGCTCGACCTGGACGACCTGCAGTCCCGCAAGGACTACCGGCCCAAGCGCACGTACGGACGCTCCAAGCTGGCGCAGATGTACTTCGGCCTCGAACTCGACCGGCGTCTGCGCGCTGTCGACAGCACGGTGGCGAGCGTGGTGGTCCATCCCGGCGGCGCGCTGGACTCCCTGACCCCGTCACGGCCGCCCGTCCATGTGCGGACCGCTGGTGCGCGGCTCTGCGGGGCACCGGCCGCCCTCCTCGTCCAGGGCAAGCACGCCGGCGCATGGCCCGCGGTCCGAGCAGTGCTCGACCCGACCGTGCGCGGAGGGCAGCTGTGGGGGCCACGCGTCCTCAGCCTGCGCGGCACGCCCCGACGTGAACCGGTGTGGAGCCATCTCACCGACACCTCCGTCGCGGCTCGGTTGTGGGACGCAAGCCGCGACCTGACCGGCGTCGACGTCGACGTCGACAGCATCCCCGGATAGACCCGGGCCTGTAGTGGGCTGCGACGGGCGCTCGCCGGCTTCCTCTCCGGCCCGTGCTGAGAACGTCCAGCAGTGGGTACGGTCCCGCTGGAGCTCGAGGCCCGGCGCACGTGCTACGCCACGCTCAGCGCCGGTACTCGCGACCTGGCCAACGTGATGGTGAAAGTCCTCCACGCCCTGGAGAAGGGTGAGATGACCGAGGAACTGCGCTCAGATCTGGACCGGGCACGTTCGGTCACCCCGGTCTGACGCTCGGGCAAGAGCAAGAGCAAGAGCAAGGGCGAGGCGTCACGTCGGTGGGCGGGTGAGTTTGACGGCCACGGCGTCGAGGACCCAGTCCAGGCCCGTCGCGAAGGATGCCTCGGCGTCCACGTCCGTCCCGTCGTGCACCGCCTTGGCCAGCGCGGGGAAGCGGCCCGTGGCCAACACGCTCGTCACACGCGGGCCTTGGGCCCGCTGCCAGTCCTGCTTGGGCTGGCCCGTGGCGCGCTCGGCCCGCAGGTTCGTGACCTCACGTCTGATCGCGCCGATGAAGTAGGCGCTGACAGTCTCCACGGCGCGCATGACGGTGTCGATGTCGGTGAGGCCGTCGAGGGCGGCCAGCGTGGTCTCGGTCACGGCGAGGCCGTTCGGGCCCATGGCCGGGCGGCCTCCGAGCAGGTCGGCCAGCCATTCGTGACGGAGGGCGGCCTGCCTGGTGCGATGGGCGAGGCTGCTCAGCGCCTCCCGCCAGTCATCGGACTGTCGCTCCGGGAGGATCTCGGCCTGGACCTCGTCCACCATGAGGTCGAACAGCTCCTCCTTGGTGGAGATGAATCTGTACAGCCGCATCGGGCCGGCGTCCAGGCGGGCGGCCACCTTGCGCAACGACACCGCTTCCAGGCCGCCCTCGTCGGCCAGCGCGATCGCGGCGGCAACAATCCGCTCCCGGTCGAGCGGCACGGGTTGAGTCGGCGGCTCCGGCCGGTCCCACACAGTCATGGTGACATCGTACTGTTGCGATACGTCGTAGCGTAGCAATACGCTGTATCGATATGAGACACCGCATCGCAGTGGTCGGGAGTGGTCCCGCGGGCCTCACCTTCGCCCGCGTCCTGCACCGCCATGGCCACACCGTCGCCGTCCTCGAACGCGACCCCGCCCCCGACGCCCGGCCCCCGGGCGGCACGCTGGACCTGCATGAAGAGCTGGGCCAGCTCGCGTTGGACAAGGCGGGGCTGTCGGCGGAGTTCCTGGCGCTGTCCCGTCCCGAGGGGCAGGCCATGCGCATCCTGGACGCGGACGGGACCGTCCTGCGCGACTGGCGACCCCGGCCGGATGACCGGGCCAACCCCGAGATCGACCGCGGGCAACTCCGTGACCTGCTGCTCGGTCCTCTCGACGTCCAGTGGGGCCGGGGCGTGACGCAGGTGGTGCCGGGGGCCAGGGATGGCGTACTGGTCCATTTCGCGGACGGGCGACAGGAGACGTTCGACCTCGTGGTCGGCGCGGACGGCGCCTGGTCCCGGGTGCGCTCCGCGGTGTCGTCGGCCGCGCCGCACTACACCGGCGTCACCTACGTCGAAACCTCCCTCGACGACGTCGACGCCCGCCACCCCGACCTCGCCCGGCTGGTCGGCGACGGTTCCGTGGCTGCGTACGGCGTGAACCGAGCTCTCGTCGCCCAGCGCAACAGTGGCGGCCACGTCAAGGTGTACGCCCAGTTCCGCGCGCCGGTGGACTGGCACGCGAACCTGGACCTTGCCGACGTCGAGGCCGTGCGGTCGAGCCTGCTGGCTCTGTTCGACGGCTGGGCCGCTCCCGTCCTCGACCTCCTCCGCCACGGCAACGCCTTCGTCCACCGCCCCCTCTATGTCCTGCCCGTGTCCCATACCTGGACCCATGTCCCCGGGGTGACGCTGCTGGGCGACGCCGCCCACCTGATGCCCCCGCTCGGGGCGGGCGCGAACCTCGCGATGCTGGAAGGCGCCGAACTCGCCGAGTCCATAGCCACCGGAGCCACCGGAGCCACCGGAGCCACCGGAGCCACCGGAGCCACCGGCCCTGTAGAGCTGGACGAGGCGATCCGCGCCTTCGAGGAACAGATGTGGGCACGGGCCGGCAGATGGGCGCAGATCACGACGGCCGGTCTGGAACGCCTCGTGAGTCCGGACCCCGCCGAAGCCCTCGCCCTCTTCGACCAAGTCCAGCCGTCCTGACTGCCGTTCAGGAGGGAAACGGCGTTGCGTCCCGGGTGACCGGCATGGATGCTGGCTGGTCGGAGGCGGTGAGAATGATCGACGTCGCGTTGAAGTTGTCGGTACGTGATTTGGTGCACGCGGACCTCGCGGCCTGCGGGTGGTCGGGGTCAGAACACCACCTGGCCAATGTCGCGACGCAGTTGGAGCGTGCACGGCTCGGCGAGGTCGAATACCTCGCGGTCTGCCCTGCGACGGACATTCCCGTGGCGAAAGGCGGTGTCGACTACCGGGTCAAGGAAGGTGTCGGCACTCTGTGGCAGCTGGCGGTCCATCCGGCATTGCAGTCCTGCGGGATCGGCACCTTCCTCGTCGAATCCGCGGAGCTTCGGATCAGGAACCGCGGTCTGCGACAGGCCGAGCTCGGTGTGGAGGAGAACAACCCCCGAGCTCGGGCGCTGTACGAACGACTGGGCTATGTCGCATACGGCAGTCAGCCCGATTCGTGGGACGAGCAGGCCCCGGACGGATCGCTGCGCCGCTACGAAACGACGTGCACGTTGATGCGCAAGGATCTCTCGTAGACCACGCGCGCCCACCGTCCCGCCCAGCGAGAGGCCGGCCCCGACCACCATCATGGTCGGGGGCGGCCCCTGTCGTGGTCGCGACGATCGCGGCACGCGTACGGGTCAGGGACTGGTCACGAAGACGTACACGGCGATTCGCGCCCGGCCGCACCCCGGCGTACCGCAAGGCGGACATCAGTCGGGCGTCGGTCCGGACCGGCTCCCCGATCCTCCGCACGATCGCGCGCGTGCCGGCCGGGATCGGGCTCCCCCAAGGAGGTTCGGCCGGTTGCCGCAGCAGCGCGAAGAGGTGCCGTTCGACGGCCTCGCTCATCACGTGTTCCCAGCGGCCGTCGCGTTCCGCGCTCTGATGCAAGCGCTCGGCGATGCGGGCACGCATCGGGACCACGTCCTCCTCCTCGAGCTCCAGGACGGTGCCGGAGGTGCACCCCCGTCGCGTCGATGAGACGGGACACGCCGCTCGTCAGGCGGACGTCTCAGCGGTGGCGGTCAGCACCGCGCGGCCGAGGATGTGGCCGGACATGGTGAAGCCGAGGAGGGCCGGGGTCGCGTCGGCCGGGACGCCGATGGAGTCGACGTCGAGGGCGTGCACCACGACGAAGTAGCGGTGCGGGCCGTGCCCGGCGGGCGGCGCCGCGCCCATGTAGCGGGCCGCGCGGGCGTCGTTGGGCAGCTGGAAGGCGCCCTCGGGCAGGCCCGAGCCGGCGTCGTCGCCCGCGCCCTCGGCCAGCTCGGTGACGGAGGCCGGGATGTCGGCGACCGCCCAGTGCCAGAACCCGGACCCGGTGGGGGCGTCGGGGTCGTAGACGGTGACGGCGTAGCTCTTGGTGCCCTCCGGAGCGCCGCTCCAGGACAGCTGCGGGGATATGTCCTTGCCGCCGGGGACCCCGGAAGAGAACTGCTCGGGCGGCCACGGGCTGCCGTCGCCGACGGTCGTGCTGGTGGCGGTGAAGGAGGCCGCCTCGGGGAGGCGGGCGAAGGGGTCGTTGGTGCGCATCGCGTCATTCCTTTCAGGCCGTACAGGTGAGGTGCGGCGGACCGTGGCAATGGAGAGCCCGGCCCATCGATGAATCGACAGTAACATAGATAATCGATTATCGATTGGATCGTCTATGCTGGGCGCATGACTCAGACGGTTCCCACCCCGGCCCCGGCGGGGAAGCAGATGCTCTCCGAGCAGGTCCACGCCCGCCTGCGCGACGCGATCATGCGCGGTGACTTCGGCCCCGCCGACGCCCTCAAGCCGCAGGACCTCGCCAAGCAGCAAGGGGTGAGTCTGGCCGTCGTGCGGGAGGCGCTGGTGCGGCTGGTCGGCGAGGGTCTCGCGGACCGGCTGCCCAACCGGGGGTTCGCCGTGCCGGCCTTCTCCGACCGTCGGTGGCAGGAGATCGCGGAGGCTCGTCGGACGATCGAGCCGGTCGTACTGCGCCTGTCGATAGAGCGCGGCGACGTCGACTGGGAGTCCCAGGTGCGAGCCGCCCACCACCGTCTGACCCGCACGCCGCCGTATGTGCCGGGCGAGGGGGAGTACTACAGCGGCGCCTGGTCGGAGGTCCACCGGATCTTCCACCGCACTCTCCTGGAGGGCTGCGGCAACCCTGTCCTGCTGGAGACGTTCGACCGCATGTGGGCCGCGAGCGAGCTGGCCCGCCGCTGGTCGGCGCACCGCAACCCCGAGCGCGACGGCGTCGAGGAGCACCGCCGGCTGGAAGAGGCGGCCCTGGCCCGTGACGCCGACACCGCCGCCGACGTACTGGTCCGTCACCTCACGCGCACCGCGACCGATCTGGCCGACTGAGCGCTCCGGGAAGGCCGACTGAGCGCTCCGAGAAGGGTGACTGAGCGCTCCGCGAAGAGCCGCTGAGCGGTCGTTCGGGCGCGCATAGTTGCACATGCTGCAACCAACCGTAGTTTGACCGGCAGTTCGGACAGTTTTCTCAATGAAGCTATTGCGCCGCCCCTGTCCCACTGGGCTAATGTCGTGATCGATCATCGATCGATGCGCCTTCAACTTCCGTTCTTTTCAGACCCGTTGGTGGAGTGTGACCATGCGCAGGACAAACAAGACAACCGACTCGGGTGCGGCGAATCAGGGCAGACCGGTAGGTCGAAGATCCCTCCTCGCCAGCGCCGCCGCAGTCGCCGGCGGAGCGGCCCTGACCACCGCCCCGCCCGCGGCCGCCCAGACCCCCGCGGGCCCCGGCGCCGCCGCCGCGACCGCTGTCGCCACCGGCCCGCAGACCGCCGCCGGCACGTCCGACTACATCACCGTCGCCCCGGGTGACGCCCGCTTCCCTGACCTGGTGCGCGGCATCAACCAGCGCTGGGTCGCCAAGCCCGACTACGTCCGCCTGGTCACCACCACCGCACAGGCCGTGCGGGCCGTCCAGGACGCCGTCGCCGCGGGCAAGCGGCTGACCGTCCGCAGCGGCGGCCACTGCTACGAGGACTTCGTCTTCAACAAGGACGTCCAAGTCGTCATCGACATGTCCGGGATGATGCAGGTCTACTACGACAGCGGCAAGAACGCCTTCGCGGTCGAGGGCGGCGCCTCCAACCTCCACATCTACGAGACGCTCTACAAGCTGTACGGCGTCACGCTCCCGGCGGGCTCCTGCGCCTCCGTCGGCGCGGGCGGCCACATATCAGGCGGCGGCTACGGCCTGCTCTCCCGCCTGCACGGCCTGACCGTCGACCACCTCTACGGCGTCGAGGTCGTCACGGTGGACAAGAACGGCACGGCCAAGGCCGTCGTCGCGACCCGCGACTCCACCGACGCCGCGCTCAGGGACCTGTGGTGGGCCCACACCGGCGGCGGTGGCGGCAACTTCGGCCTGATAACCCGCTACTGGCTGCGCACCCCCGGCGCCACCGGCACCGACCCCGCCAAACTGCTCCCGAAGCCTCCGTCCGAGGTCTTCGTGCACGCCACGGCCTTCCCCTGGAAGGACATGACCGAGGCGTCCTTCACCCGGCTCCTGCAGAACTGGGGCACCTGGCATGAGCAGAACAGCGCGCCCGACTCCAAGTACAACTCCCTGTTCGGCCTCCTCAAGCTGAACCAGCGCGCCAACCCCGAGCGGTCGGAGATCGTCCTCCTCACGCAGATGGACGCCACCGTGCCCGACGCCCAGACCCTCCTGGACGACTACCTGGCCGCGGTCTCAGCGGGCGTCGGCGTCACCCGCCGGGCGATGACCCAGCGCTCCGGTGAGCACGCTGCCATGCCGCAGTTCGCCAAGCCGCGCACGCTGCCCTGGTACATCGCAACCGACTACCTCAGCGGCGGCAACCCCACGCTGTACGGCAAGTACAAGTCGGCGTACGCGCGCAAGGGCTTCTCCGCCACCCAGATCAAGGCGATGTACAAGCACCTGACGCGCACCGACTACAGCAACGGCGACGCGCTGCTCCAGGTCGACTCGTACGGCGGCCGCATCAACAGCGTCAAGCCCGGCGACACCGCGGTGCCGCAGCGCGACTCGGTGCTCAAGCTCCAGTACCAGACGTACTGGACCGACCCGGCCGACGAGGCCAGGCACCTGGCCTGGATCCGCGACTTCTACAAGGACGTCTACGCGGAGACCGGCGGCGTCCCGGTGCCCAACGACATCAACGACGGCTGCTACGTGAACTATCCCGACAAGGACCTCGGCGACGCCGCCTGGAACACCTCGTCGACCGCGTGGAACAGCCTCTACTACAAGGACAACTACGCCCGCCTACAGAAGGCGAAGGCGGCCTGGGACCCGAAGAACATCTTCCGGCACGCCCAGTCGGTCCGCCTGCCGTAACCCGGCCCGGCGCACGCCCCTGTGACCACCGCTCCACTGCGAGAGCGGTGGTCACGGTCGGCCCGGCCGCTCCCGCAGAGCGCGGGTGCCCGGAGCGCAGCTCTTCCTCAACTCGTCGAGTTCGGTGGCCGTCAACTGCCTCTCGGCCGAGCCGCGGCGGCTGCCGTCGATCCGGGCACACGCGCCGTCCAGCCACTGAGGGGACGGCTCGACCCTGACGAACGCGGCGAGACGCGTGAGTTCCTCACGCGGCGCGTCGAGGAGGTCCTCGTAGGCGAGCGCCATGCGTCGGTCGTTCGGCAGACCGTCGAGGAACCGCACCCCTTGGACGACGAGTTCGGACCACAGGGCGCCGAAACGACACAGAGGAAAATCACGGTCTCGTACGAGCGCCGGGTCGAAGCGGTCGCCGAGCAGCGGTGCGAGGTCCGGCGGCAGGGCCCGCACCTGTTCGGCCGTCAGATCGGCGAAGCTGTCGACACCCGTCCGTTCCCGGATCTCACGTATCAAGGTGATCGTGCGATACCCGGGATGACGGCTCATCGACAGGGCGCAGTCCGGCCCGTCCCGATGGAGATGCACGAACTTCGCGTACGGGAAGGCCGCGCGCAGCCCCGGTGCCCAGCCCGTCGAGTAGCCGGAACGCTCCACGACGGCGGAGCGGCCGAACCGTGCGCCGAGCCACGCGAACAGCGCCTCGTGGTGCGCGGCGGCGCTGCGGTCGGGCCAGTCGACGACCGCCGTACGGATCTCGTCGAGCAGACCGTCGGGGTCGTCGGTGAGGTGGGGCAGCACCATGAGGGAGAGCGCCGGGATGCCCGTGGTCTCGGCCGCGTACCGCCCCGGGCGGCGGGTGTAGAGGAATTCCGGCATCAGCACCCCGCTGCGGATCATGTTCGCGAAGTACGGGGTGGGCCGGAAGAGGGCCTCCCAGAACTCCGCTCCCGACAAGGATCCCTCGGGGAAGGCCGCATCCCCGACCGACGCCATGTACTCGTTGAGGCTGAGCACGTCGGGGTGGCTGTTGAGGATGCCCGACAGCGCGGTGGAGCCGCTTCTGCCCGTTCCGATGACGAAGGTCAGACTGCGCAAGGTCATGGCTCCGAAAGGGGATTCCTGCGGTTGTGGAAGTTTATAGGCGTGGTTGAGGTGCCTGCTCTCACTCAGGGACGGATGCGGCTGCTGCCCGGCCCGTTCCATTCCCTCCCCGTTTCCGGCGTGGAGTACACCACGGGCGGGTCGGGCCGGACGCATCCGGGGAGAGGGCTACTTCTCCCAGCCCACCGTCTCCGGCAGCGGGTTGTGGAAGATGGTCGCGCCCACGTTCGCCAGGCCCCTCTTGACGCTGTACGTCGACGGGCCGCTGAACATCGGGAGCCGGGCGTAGTTCCGCAGGGCCTTCCGCTCGGCCTTGTTCGCCGCCGCTGCCTGCTTGTCCGGGTCGGCGATGTCCGACGTGGCGCGGATCTCCTTGTCCAGCGCCGGGGACCCGGCGCCCGTGAGGTTGGAGTCACGGTCCGAGCAGTACATCTCGCACAGATAGCGGGCCCCGAAGGGGTCCATGGAGCGGTTGCCTGAGAGGAACAGGTCGAACTTCCGCTCGCTGAGGATGCCGGCGAAGTCCGCGTCGTCGGCCTTCTTGACGATGAGGCGCACGCCGACCGGCTTCAGCATCGCGGTGAGGGCGCCGGCGGTGGCCTTGCCCAGCGGGTCGTCGCCCAGCAGCGTGTATCCGACCTCCAGCTTCTTGCCGCCCTTCTCCCGGATCCCGTCGCTCCCGGGCTTCCAGCCCGCCGCGTCGAGGTCCTTCTTCGCCTTGTCGGGCCCGTACTTCAGGACGGCCGCGACATTGTCCTCGTACCCCTTCTGGAAGCTGTAGAGCAGGCCCGAGCCGGGCAGTGGCTCCTTGTAGTCCAGACCCTGGAACTGGATCTTCGCGATCTGGCTGCGGTCGATGCTCTCCTGGATCGCCTTGCGCACCGCCTTGTCCCCGAGGACCGACGACTTGGTGTTGAAGTAGAGCGAGTACACGAACGGGCTGCCACCGCTGCGGATCTCGGTGCCCTTGAGCCCCTTCACCTGCTTCAGGCTCTCGGCGTCGACCGCGGAGACGTAGTCCAGCTGACCGTTCTTGAAGGCGTTGACCGCCGCGGCCGACTCCAGGTTCACGTAGACGCGCTTGTCGAGCTTGCCCTTCCTGCCCCACCACTTCGGGTTGCGGACGAAGGTGATGTTGCCCGAGTGGGTGTCCCACTTGCCGACCGTGTACGGGCCCGCGCCCCACTCGGGGTGCGCCTTCTTCACGTACGCCTTGTTGAAGTTGGCGACCTTCGCCGCCTTCGGGTGGAGGAACGTGGAGAACAGGCTCGGCCAGGAGGCGTTGACGCCCTTGAAGGTGAGGACGGCCTGCTTGTCGTCCTTGCCCCGCGCGACGCCGGTGATCTGGTCGTAGCCGTCCGTGGTCGAGGCCGCGTAGTCCTCGTCGGAACCGTTGTTGGCCTTCCATGTGGCCTTGATCGCGGTCCAGTCGATCGGCGTTCCGTCGTTGAAGGTGGCTTTCTTGTTGATCGTCAGGACGACCTTCTGGTTGCCGCCCTTCACTGACACCTTCACGTCGCTGAAGTAGTCCGGGTTGTACCGCACTTCACCGGTCGGCGAGAAGGTGATCGCGTTCGCGTTGTACCAGGCCCACACCCTGGACGCCGTCAGAGTGCCGTTGACGTTGAACGGGTTGCCCTGTTCGTCGAACGTCCCCGCCGTCGTGTAGGTCCCGCCGTCCTTGAGCTTGTCGTACGCCGTCGGGTTGTAGTCGGCGGCTCCCGACGCGGAGGACGGGGTGCCCTTCCCGTCCGAGCCCGCGGCGCCGTCACCGGAAGAGGACTGGCACGCGGTGGCGGTGACGGAGATGGCTGCTATGAGGGCGACGGGCAGGGCCAGTCTTGCGCGCATGGGAAAGTGTCCTTGAGTTGATGGTCAGAGGGTGAAGTGGTGGTTGTGCGGCGGTAGTTGGCGTCGGACGCGCCCTGGGAGGGGCGTCGGTCACGCGGCGTGGCAGGCGTACGCGTGGCCCGGCTGCCCCGGCACCGGCCTGGACGCCGGGCGTTCCGTACGGCAGCGCTCCCGGACGTCGTCGTCGGCGAGGCGGTACAACGGGCAGCGGTCGATGAAGACGCAGCCGCGCGGCAGGTCCGTGGCGCTGGGCTGCTCGCCCTCCAGGACGATCCGCTCGCGGGTGCGCTCGCGTTCGGGGTCGGGGACGGGGATCGCCGACAGCAGCGCCCGCGTGTAGGGGTGCTTCGGGTCGGAGAAGAGCGTCTCCGTGTCGCCCGTCTCGACGATGTGTCCCAGGTACATCACGGCGATGCGATCGCAGATGTAGCGGACCACGGCGAGGTCGTGGGCGACCATGAGGTAGGCGAGGCCCAGCTCGCGCTTGAGCCTGCCGAGCAGGTTGATCACCCCGGCCTGGACCGATACGTCCAGGGCGGAGAGCGGCTCGTCGAGGGCGAGCAGCTTCGGGTCCGTGGCCAGGGCGCGGGCGATGCCGACGCGCTGGCGCTGGCCTCCCGAGAGCGCGGCCGGGAAACGGTCGCGCACCGCGGGGTCGAGACCGACGAGCGTCAGCAGTTCGTGGACGCGGGAGCGGATCGCGTCACGGTCGCGGCCGACGGCCTGCAAGGGTTCGGCGAGGAGCTGGTGGACGGTGAGGCGCGGGTCCAGGGCACCGAGCGGGTCCTGCATGACGATCTGCACGTCGTGCCGCAGGGCGCGTGGACGCCCGGCACCGGCGCTGACATCGGTACTGGCGGCCGTGGCCGCCGGTGCGCCGACCTCCCGCCCCGCGATCTCGATCCGGCCGCCCTCCGGCCGTCTGAGCCGCAGGACCTCCATCAACGTCGTCGTCTTGCCGCTGCCGGACTCGCCCACCAGGCCCAGCGTCTCCCCGCTGCGCAGCTCGAAGCTGACGCCGTTGACGGCGTGCAGTGTGCCGACCCGGCGTTTGACGAACGCGCCCTTGGTGACGGGGAAGGTCTTGACGAGGTCCTCGACGCGCAGCACCACATCGCCGAGCTCGGCGCTCGCCGTGCCCGCCCGCCGGTCGACGGGAGCGACACCTCCGGCCGGGTCCAGCGTGCCGTCGGCAATCTCGGCCGCGCGCAGGCACGCCACGTCCCCGTGCCCCGTGACATGGAGCAGCTCCGGCTCCCCGGTACGGCACGCGTCGAGCGCGAGGGCGCAGCGGCTCGCGAAGGGGCAGCCGTCCGGGAGGCCCGAGAGGGCGGGTGGCTCGCCGCCGATCGGGACGAGGGGGCGGCGTACCCCGCCGTCCACGGTCGGCACCGCGGCGAGGAGCCGCGCGGTGTACGGCATCGTCGGCCGACGGAACAGGGAACGCACGTCCGTCTTCTCCACGAAGCGGCCCGCGTACATGACGGCGACGTCGTCCGCGTGGCCGGCCACGACGCCCAGGTCGTGGGTGATGAGGACGAGCCCGGCGCCGGTCTCCTGCTGCGCGAGGCGCAGGACGTCGAGGATCTGCGCCTGCACGGTGACGTCGAGTGCGGTGGTGGGCTCGTCGGCCACGAGGACGCTCGGCCGGTTGGCGATGGCCAGGGCGATGACCACACGCTGGCGCATGCCGCCGGAGAACTCGTGGGGGAAAGCCGACGCCCGGTTGCGGGGGTCGGGGATGCCGACGAGGTCGAGCAGTTCGACGGCCTGCTCCCAGGCCGCCTTCTTCGACAGGTCCTGGTGGACCCGCAGCGCGTCGGAGAGCAGTCTGCCGACGGAGAAGATGGGGGTGAGCGCGGACAGGGGGTCCTGGAACACC
Organism: Streptomyces sp. NPDC093510; assembly: GCF_040683555.1. Lineage (NCBI taxonomy): Bacteria > Bacillati > Actinomycetota > Actinomycetes > Kitasatosporales > Streptomycetaceae > Streptomyces > Streptomyces sp. NPDC093510. Next base: position 262,058 of record NZ_JBFBEE010000013.1, on the reverse strand, counting down.
ATGCCGATGGATCTGCCCCGTACCCGCGACAGCGCCCGGTCGTCGAGGCCGATCAGGTCCTGACCGCCGAGCAGCACCTGGCCGCGCAGCCCGGCGGTGGGCGGCAGCAGGCCCATGAGGCCCATCGCGGTGGCCGACTTGCCCGATCCGGACTCGCCGACGATGCCGAGGGTGCGGCCCGGCAGCAGGTCGAAGCTGACGCCGCGCACCGCCTCGACGGGCCCCGCCTCCGAAGGGAAGGAGACGCGCAGGTCCCGTACGGAGAGCACGGGGGCGGCGCCGGTGGGGGAGGCTTCGCCGTTGCGCAGTGGGGTGGTGAGTGTCATTGTCGGCCTCCCGCCGCGCCGGTCACAGAGGTGGGGTCGAGGGCGTCGCGCAGCCCGTCGCCGATGAAGGTCATCGACACGGTGAGCAGGACGACGAGGCCCGCGGGGAAAGCGAAGAGCCACGGGGCACTGGTGACGGTGTTCGCCCCGTCGGCGAGCATCGTGCCGAGGGAGACGTCCGGGGTCTGGACGCCGAAGCCGAGGAACGACAGGGCGGTTTCGCTGAGCACGGTCGCGACGACGCCGAGCGTCAGGTTGACGATGAGCAGGGAGCCGAGGTTGGGGATGATGTGGCGCAGGATGATGCGCGGCGGGCTGACGCCCATGAACTCCGCCGCCGTCACGTAGTCCCGTTCACGCAGCGACGTCGAGACCGACCAGATGACCCGGGCGGTGGACATCCAGCCGAACACGGTGAGGACGACGATGAGGACGCGCCAGTCACCGGCCAGGCGGTGGGAGACCAGGGCGAGGATGAGGAACGAGGGGACGATCAGCAGGAAGTGGATGGCGGCGAGCGTCAGCCTCTCCACCCGGCCGCCGAAGTACGCGGCGCCGGAGCCGATCACCGCGGCGACGACGACCGTCAGGACGGACACACTCACGGCGATCACCAGCGAGCGCCGCAGTCCGTGCACCGCACTGGCGTAGATGTCGTTGCCGCCCTGGTTGGTGCCGAACCAGTGCACGTCGCTCGGAGGCTGGGTGAGGGCGGTGAAGTCGGCGTCGGTGTGGGTGTACGACGTGAACAGGCCGCCGAAGGCGCTGAACAGCACGAGCAGCGCGAAGATCACGACGCCGGCGACGGCGAGGCGGTTGCGCAGGAAGCGCCGCAGATAGAGGCGGCCGCGCCCGAGCTCTGCGTGCCCTGACTCTGCATACCCTGACTCTCCATGCCCTGGCTCTTGATGCGGCTGGGCGGTGACGGCATCGGTCACTGTCGCCATGTCAGCTCACCCGCACTCTCGGGTCGAGGAAGACCGTGGCGATGTCCGCGAGGATCGCGCCGATCGCGGTGAGCACCGCGGCGAACGCGGCGGTAGCGACCGTGCCGTGCACGTCGTTCTTGCCGATGGTCTGGATGAAGTAGCGGCCCATGCCGTTCCAGCCGAAGATCGTCTCGGTGATGATGGCTCCGGTGAAGATGGCGGGCACGCTGAACGCCACGGAGGCCGCCGTCGGGATCAGCGCGGCGCGCAGGGCGTGCCTGCGGACGGCCTGGCCGCGGGTGAGGCCGGTGGCCTGGGCCGTGCGCACGAAGTCGGCGTTGATCGTGTCGAGCAGCAGCGAACGCTGCGTCAGGTGGTAGCCCACGTAACCCGTCAACGTCAGGGTCAGCGTCGGCAGGATCAGATGGAGGAGGCGGTCCCCGATCGTCGGGAGCAGGCCCTCGACGTCGGGGGAGTTCTCCCCGGCGACGTAGAGGAAGTCGAGCCCGGCGTGCTGGTTGAGCCAGATGGCGACGAAGACGACGGCGAGCGCGGCGACGGACGTCGGGATGTTGAAGACCGCGATGGAGACGGCCTGCGAGACGCGGTCGGCCGGACCGTACTGTCGTGCGGCGGTGTAGACGGCGAGCGCGACACCGATCACGACGGACAGGATGGTCGCCGTCACGACCAACTGGGCGCTGACCAGCGCCCGGTAGCCCACCTCGCCGTTGACGGAGACGCCGGTGGGCGACTTCCCCCAGTCGAAGTCGAGAGTCACGGAGGTGAGCCAGTTCCACCACCGGTGCACCAGCGGCTCGCCGGGGTCGAGGTTGTACGGGGCGAGGGCCCGCGAGATCTGTGCCTCGCTGCGGGCGGGACGCAGCTCTTTGAAGTTCGATCGAGGGTCCAGAAACCAACTGGACAGGAAGTAGGTCGCGTTGGTCGCGACCACGATCATCAAGAGCCAGCCGCCCGCCTTGCGTACTACATGGCGCATGGGACGGCCCACCCCCTCACCACACGCGTGAGGTGCGCCGGGACGGCGTCGGAGAGACAGGTCGAGTGCATGGGTGGTGGAGCTTTCTGCGGGCGTACGGATATGGAACGGTGCCGCGAAGGGGCGAATGTCAGCTTGGTCCGAACCAGGTGGTCAGACCAGGTTCTGGGTGGTTCCGCCATGAGCTCGCAACGCTGTCGTCGCGCCCGCAACATTGCCGTAGGGCTTGCAATGCGGCCGCAACAAAATGATCTTGACGGGGACGGGTCGTCACCTGACGGCGAGGGCGGGCGGTGGCACGACTGCGTGGGAGTCGTGAAGAGTTGGCGCCTGATCTTCAGGATTCGGTCACGAACGAGGGAAACTCTGAGGCTCACTCGGCGCTTTCGAACACGTCGGGCGCCGACCCCACGATGGGAGACCGATCAACGATGCTCAGTCTGGTACGGAGCAGAGCACGGACGGCCGCGCTCGCACTCTCGGCCGTCGCGGCCCTCGCCCTCGGTACGACCGCCACGTCCGGCGCGGCAGCGGCCCCCGCTCCCACCCCTGACCCCGCTCCCGCTTCCGCCTCCGCGAAGCGGGGGCCGACCTCGGTGGCGTACGTCGAGGTGAACAACAACAGCATGCGCAACGTCGGCAAATACACCCTCGCCACGGGCGGTGACAACGTTTTCGACGTCGCCGTGATCTTCGCGGCGAACATCAACTACGACACGGGCACGAAGTCGGCGTACCTGCACTTCAACGAGAACGTGCAGCGCGTCCTCGACAACGCCGACACGGAGATACGGCCGCTGCAGGAGAAGGGCATCAAGGTCGTCCTCTCGGTGCTCGGCAACCACCAGGGCGCGGGCTTCGCCAACTTCCCCTCCCAGAAGGCGGCTTCGGCATTCGCGAAGCAGCTGTCGGACACCGTGACCAAGTACGGCCTCGACGGCATCGACTTCGACGACGAGTACGCCGAGTACGGCAACAACGGCACCGGCCAGCCCAATGCCGGCTCGTTCGTGCACTTGGTGACGGCGCTGCGCGCGAACATGCCGGACAAGATCATCAGCCTCTACAACATCGGCCCGGCCGCATCACGCCTCTCCTACGGCGGCGTCGACATCTCCTCCAAGTTCGACTACGCCTGGAACCCGTACTACGGCACCTGGCAGGTCCCGCGCATCGCCCTGCCCAAGTCGAAGCTGTCGCCGGCGGCCGTCGAGATCGGCCGCACCTCGCAGAGCACCTCCGCCGCCCTCGCCCGCCGCACCGTCGGTGAGGGGTACGGCGTCTATCTGACGTACAACCTCGACGGCTCCGACCGCAGCGCGGATGTCTCCGCGTTCACGAGGGAGCTGTACGGCAGCAACGCCGTCTACACGCCGTAGGGCGACAGCGCCGACCGCGCCCTCGACAACGATGTCGGGGCGCGGTCGTGCCTTCCGCGCAACCGCATCGAGCGGTACGCACAGCCGTGGCACAGGCCGCGGGCGTCGGGGTGGGCAGTTGACCACAATAGGGGGGTGATTAGGGGTGGGGCCGAGCTTGATCGCCGGTACGTTGAGGACCGATCACAGGGAGTTTTCGCACAGGTCAACTGAACGAAGGGGAAAGTCTTGTCTGAAACGTTCTCCGGCCGGCACCTCGAAATCGCCTGGCCCGACCTGGGTATCACCGTGACCGCGGAACTCGACGGCCGAAACGCCGAACTCGCGGACGTACTCTGGGATTCGTTGCCCTACCAGAGTCTTCAGGGACACGCGTTGGTGGCGGGCGAGCATCTCTATCACGCGGCTCCCATACCTTCGCTGCTTCACGTGTCCCCCTCGGTTCGTATACCGGATCGACGCGACGCTCCCAATGGGACCGTATTCTGCTCCGCGTTACAGCATTTGGGCATCAAGTACGGCACGTTGACCGAACCGATGCCCGCAGCCCCGGTCGGCCAGATCCGGCAGGAGGACATTCCGGCGCTGCTGGAGGCCGGTCGGGAGATCTGGGATTCGGTCTATTCCACGAAGAAGGCGATCCTCGCGGAAGTCCGCAAAGCGGGATCCGAAGGCGGCCACAGCATTCCGGAACTGACCGCCGCCGATCCCGAAGCGAAGCGTCTGATCCACGATGTGCACACCGCGACCGAGCGGGCCTGGCTGACCGCACCACAGGAACTCGCCGATCTCCACGAGGGATTGATCCCTTCCGGGGCGGGCAGCTTCGATACGGTGCTGCCCACTCTGTTGTTCGTCAACGGAGAGACGCGCCCGTTGGGATATGCCACCTATGGCGGTCTGGTCCGGGCCGCGGTCCAGGGCATGCCGATGGATTCGCTGCGGCACATGACGCGCCTGCTGGTCGGTGTGCCGGCCGAGTTCCTGGGCTACTGCGGCCTGGAGCAGCTGTGGAGTTTCACCCAGCGCTTCCTGGCCTGCCTCGACCAGCTCGAGCGCGACGACTTCCTGAACGTGGTCAGCCAACTGGCCCTCTACGTCAACTGCCTGGGCGGGTGGAACCTGCACCTGTACCCATGGGACTCCGCGGATCACCTGCGCCAGCTGCGCACCGGTGAACCGGTCAGCCAGTCGTGAGCAGGCTTCCCCAGCGCGCGGACGTCGTCGTCATCGGCGGGGGCGTCATCGGCACCTCGATCGCGTGCCAACTCGCCGAGTCGGGTGTCGGCACCGTGCTGCTGGAGCGTGGCGCGCTCGGATCAGGGTCGTCCGGTACCACCGCGGGCGTTGTGCGCACTTACTTTCCCGGCAACGCGCTCATCAGCAGCCTTGCCGTCCGGAGCCTGGAGGCCTACCGCGCCTTCGCCGAACGGACCGGAACCGACCTCGGTTTGACGCGCATCGGACTGCTCGTGCTGTTCACCGACGAACAGCAGGTGCGGGACTTCCGACGCACCCGGGCCGACCAGCAGGCGGCCGGAGTGGACGTCGAACTCGTGACCCCCGCAGAAGCGGCGCGGCTCAACCCGCTGGTCGACGAGCGAGCCGTCCTGGCGGCGGCCTGGTCGCCCGAGGCCAGCGCCTGCGACCCCGCCGCGATCGTGCGCGGCTATGCCGCGGCCGCCGAGCAGGCCGGCGCGATCCTGCGCACGGAGACACCCGTCACCGGCATCGACCCGGACGGACGGGTGCACACGCCTGCGGGCAGCATCCGCGCCGACACCGTCGTCTGCGCGGCGGGGCCCTGGGCGGGAACGGTCGCCGCCATGGCCGGCGTGCGCGTTCCCGTCACCACGTACCCCGTCGAGATGCTCCTGACCGACAGCCCCGACAGCCCCGACACCCCCGACAGCGCCCCACGTGCCCCTCTGCCGATGACCATGGACCCGTCCAGCCTACGGATCCGGAGCTGGGACGACCGCATCCTCGTCGGGATGGGCCGCCCCGCTCCGGACGAGACCCGGGAGGCCTGGCTGCGCCGGGTGTCCCGCCAGGTCGGCACCACCTACCCGTCGCTCGCCGGCAGCGGCCTCGACCACGGCTGGCGCGGAGACCTCGACGTCAGTCCCGACGGGATGGCCTTCGTCGGCCGCGACAGCTCCCGCCCGTTCGTCTACGCGGCCGGATTCTCCGGTCAGGGACTGTGCCAGGCACCTGCCGCCGGAGAGATCGTCCGAGACCTCGTGCTCGACAAGGAGTCCTGGATCGACACGTCCGGCCTCTCCACGGCCCGCTGCCCCGATGGTCCGGCCGAGGCCGGGTGAGAGCGCCGCGAACGCTCGGTCGACGAGGCAGCAGCCGCGGGCATTTGTTCATTTCTTTCGAGAGGGAAGTCCATGGTCGAGCACACCGGCAAAGAGTTCGTCCGGGAGATGATGCGGTGGCACTTCAGCCCGGAGACCGGGTCGTCGTTCTGGCTCGAACGGGCCAAGACCCTCGACTTCGATCCGCTCGACGACGTCCGGGATTTCGACGATCTCGGCTTGTTCCCCAATGTGGTGGACGAGCTGCGTGACGTCGGCGTCCGTGAGCTGATCCCCCGGGGCTACGGCGACCGGCACGAGGTGTCCGTCTACGAGAGCGGCGGCACCACGGGGCAGCCCAAGCGCGTGCCGTACGCGGCGGAGTGGCACCGGCGCAGTGTCGAATGGTTCAGCGAGCGGCTGGACGCACACGGCGTGCCCCGGGATGTCGACTGGCTCAGTGCGGTTCCCTGCGGACCGCACAACGTCGGCGCGATGGCCGCCGACGCCGCGATGGCCCGGGGCGGGCTGAACTTCAGCATCGACCTGGACCCGCGATGGGTGAAGAAGGTGATCTCGATGGGCCGGCCGGAGATGGCCGAGGCCTACACCGACCACCTCATCGAACAGGTCGGACACATTCTGGCCAGCCAGGAGGTGGGCGTCCTCTTCGCCACCCCGCCGATGCTGGAGCGCCTCGCCCAGCACGACGATCTGGTCGAGCTGGTGGACCGGAAGGTGCGCGCGATCATCTGGGGCGGTACGCATCTGGACGCCGACACCCGGGACCTGCTGCGCGACGAGGTGTTCGCGAGCACCAGGTTCGTCGGCGGGTACGGCGGCACGATGATGCTGGGGACCTCGGTGGAGAGGCCCGGACTCGGTGACGACGAACCGTGCGTGTTCGACTCCTTCGCCCCGTACACCACGTTCCGGGTGATCGACCCGGACACCGGCAAGGTCGTCCCGTACGGCGAGCGCGGGCAGATCGTCGTGCATCACATGAGCCGAAGCGCCCTGCTGGTCAACAACATCGAGCGGGATCAGGCGACCCGGATCGCACCGCTGGACGGCGGCTTCGGTGACGCGGTCGCGGACGTCACCCCCGTGGCGTCCTTCGGTGACACTCCCGTGGTCGAGGGTGTGTACTGATGCTGTCCCTTGACGTTCTCGGCCCCGGCGGCCCCTATCGGTCCCGGCGCCAGGAGACCATTCAAGGCCCCACCGGAGACACGGTCGCTTCACTGAGCCTCGCGCCCTCGCTGTATGTCACCCGCGCGATGAAGGCGCTGCGCCGAGCGCCCGCGCTCCCCGCCGACACCCGGATCGCGGCGCTCGCCCGGGCGGGCCGGGCCTTCGCCACGGGGACCGTCGCAGGGCTGACGGCGCAGGAGTACCAGCACACCGTCAGCGTGGCCACGGGGATACCGATCACGGTGGTGCGCGGTGCCACCGACGACATCGCGCGGGCCGCCGAGCTGATCCATCTCAGCGTGGAGAACGCGCGGCCCGCCGGTGCCGTCGCCTCGTGGCGCGATCCACGGGCCCGGGACGGTGCGGCGGTGTGGACCCGGCGCGGTGAGGTGTTCGCCGTCCACGCGGCGGGCAACCATCCGGCGGTGCACCAGGGTTGGTTCGACGCCCTCGCGCTCGGCTATCGCGTTGCCGTACGTCCCTCCCGGCGCGAGCCGTTCACCCCGCACCGGCTGGTCACGGCTCTGCGCGAGGCCGGTTTCGGCGACGAGGGGATCGCGTTGCTGCCCACCGACCACCACGTGGCCGGCGACATTCTGCGGCACGCCGACCTCGGCATGGTGTACGGCGGCGCGGACGTCGTGAGCAAGTACGCGGGCGATCGACGCGTGCTGCCGCAGGGCCCGGGGCGCTCCAAGATGCTCATCACCGCCGAAACCGAGTGGGAGCCGATCCTCGACACCATCGTGCAGTCGATCAGCGGTGGCGGCGGCGTCGGCTGCGTCAACGCCACCGGAATCCTGGTCGAGGGCGACCCTTCCCCCGTGGCCGCGGCGATCGCCGAACGCCTCGCCGCACTGCCCAGCCTGCCCGCGACGGACGAACGCGCCGTCCTGCCCGTGATGCCGGTCGAACCCGCCCGCCGGTGGGACGCGCATCTGCGGCAGCGGGCCGCGGGCACCAAGGCGTGGCTCGGCGGAGACGGCATCGTAGACGAACTCGGCGACGGTTCCGCGGTGCTCCGGCCCGCGGTGCACCAGCTAGACAGCCCGTTCGCCGAACAGCTCGGGACGGAGCTGAACTTCCCCTGCGCCTGGGTCGCGCCGTGGGACCGCGACGCGGGTATCCGGCCGCTGCGCGACACCCTCGTCCTCACCGCCGTCACCACCGACGCGGACCTGATCGACGAGTTGGTGGCCGAACCGACCATCGCCAACCTCTACGTCGGGGACCATCCGACACCGTGGATGGAGCACGGGCTGCCGCACGACGGCTACCTCGCCGAGTTCCTCATGCGAACGAAGACGTTCCGACGCTGACAGCGGCAGCTGTCAGTGAGGAGCTGTCAGTGAGGAGCCGTCAGGTGCGACGTGTCGTTCAGCGATCGCACGGACGCTTTCCCGCCCCCGTGGTAGGCCACGGCCGACAGTGAGGCCGCCGACAGCTCCATCCGGAACAGCGACTTGGGCGGCGCGCCAAGCGCCAGCCGTATCAACGTCCGCAACACTCCGACGTGGGAGACGACCAGTACTGTCTGCCCCTCGTACCTAGCCAGGAGCCGGTCCCGCGCGAGCGAGGCCCGGCGCGCGACCGCGGCGAACGTCTCCCCGGTCCCGCCGGGCACCGCGGACGGAGAGGCGAGCCACGCCGCCATCTCGTCCGGGAAGCGCTCGTGCACCTCGGCGAACGTGAGTCCCTCCCAGGCGCCGAAATCCGCCTCCGTGAGCCCTTCGTCGATATGGACGTCCAAACCCAGCCGGCGTGCCACTGTCCCGGCCGTCTGCCGGGCCCGGCACAGCGGCGAGGACACGACCGCCTGCACCGCGCCGCGTGCCGCGAGCATCTTCCCGGCGGCCTCGGCCTGCCGCTGCCCCGTCTCCGACAGCGCCGGGTCGGAGCCGCCACTGCCGGACAACCGCTTCTCCGGTGTCAACGCCGTCTCACCGTGGCGCAGCAGCAGCAGGGTCGTGGGGGCGCTCCGGTCGGCGGCCGCGGGGTGCACGCGGGCCGCTCCACGACTGGTCCCGGAGCCGGTGCGCATCGGATCATCCCTTTCGGTCACAGCCGTCGCCGACGGCGTCGTGGCGAGTGGCGAAGTGTGCGATTCAGCGCAGCGCGGCGATGACCGGCGCGAAGTTCTCCATGTTGTATTCCATCACCGTGAAATAGGTGAAGCCGTAGCGCTCACGGCGCTCCTTGATCTGCTGCGCCATCTCCGCCGGGGTGCCGACCAGCACGCTGGGTGGCTCCTCGGTGCTGTGTGCGGCGTCGGGCGGCACAGGGGCGAACCTGTCGGGCAGCGCGGCGCGTTCGGCGGGCGGAATCACCTCCTGCACCAGGAGATTCAGCTCCACGGCGTCGGCGCGCTCCCCGAGCAGGCCGCGCACGTAGGCGACCCGTTCCGCCGTCTGGTCGCTTCCGGCCAGATGGAGCGCATCACCGGTGGTGCTGGCCCAGCCGCCGGGGAAGGCGATGATGTCGGCGTGCGTCGCGGCCAGCCGCAGCAGCCGGTCGCCCCAGCCGGCGATCAGCAGCGGTGGCCCGGACGGCTGGGCCGGACGCGGCTGATATTTCTCGTCCTCGAACAGGCGGCGCAAGGTGAGGACGGTCTGTTCCAGCTGTTCGACGCGCTTGCCGCCGCTGGGGAACGGTATCTCCGCCGTGTCGAACTCGGCCTTCACATAGCCCGCGCCGAGCCCGAGTTCCATGCGTCCGTCGACGAATTGGTCGGTGCTCGCCGCGTCACGCGCGAGAAGGACGGGGTTGTAGAACGGCGTGTTCAACACGAATGTACTCAGCCGTACCCGTTCGGTCGCTTCGGCTGCGAGCACTATTGCCGGAAACGGCGCGGAGAACTCCAGATGATCGGCGACCCCGACCACATCAAAACCGAGTTCCTCGGCTCTGCGGCACTTCGCGCTCCACTCGCGTCGCGAACCGGGAACGTACATGTTGACACCGAAGCGTAAAGGGCGCTGCGAAGACATTGTGCCTGTCTACCATACGGTGATCTTCCCGTCATCCCGCTGGGCAAAACAACATCAACTCATGGGCCATGGCGGCGTGTTCGGCCTACAATCGGCTTCAACTTCACCAGTGCTCCCGCAGTTCCCCAGGGGAAAGAGATGGGCCATATGAGCGACCGGAACACATCCCGTCCCGCAGACGCCTCCGGCACCTTCGCCATCGGCGGAGACCGCACCGTCAACCGTCTCGGCTACGGCGCCATGCAACTCACCGGACCCGGAATCTGGGGCGAGCCCAAGGACCCTGACGAAGCGATACGCGTGCTGCGGCGCGCGGTCGAGTTGGGCGTCGACTTCATTGACACGGCGGACTCCTACGGCCCCTTCGTCAGCGAGCAGCTCATCCGCAAGGCCCTTCACCCCTACTCCGACGACCTGCTCATCGCCACCAAGGGCGGGCTGACCCGCCCCGGCCCCGACGACTGGCGCCCCATGTGCCGGCCCGAGTACCTGCGCCAGCAGGCCGAGTTGAGCCTGCGCCACCTCGGCGTCGAACGGATCGACCTCTACCAACTGCACCGCATCGACGAGGCGGTGCCGCTCAGCGAGCAGCTGGGGGAGCTGGTTCTGCTCCAGCAGGAGGGGAAGATTCGTTATATCGGCGTCTCCGAAGTGACCGTCCAGCAGCTCAAGGAGGCGTGCGACATCGCGGACATCGTCTCCGTCCAGAACCTCTACAACCTCGCCAACCGGAGCGCTGAGGACGTCCTGGAGTACGCGGAGCGCGAGAACATCGCCTTCATCCCCTGGTTCCCCCTGGCCACCGGCGAGCTCGCCCGCCCCGGCGGACCGCTCGACGTCGCCGCCAAGCGGCATGGCGCCGGCCCCTCCCAGCTAGCCCTCGCCTGGCTGCTGCACCGCTCCCCGGTGACCCTCCCCATCCCCGGCACGTCCCGGACCGCCCACCTGGAGCAGAACATCCAGGCCGCCCGCATCACCCTCACCGACGAGGAGTTCGACGCGCTCTCCGCCGCGGTCTGACCCTTCGGGCTGACGCGCCGCCGGCGAGGCTCTGGCCTCGGGCCCGCCATCGCCCACGCGCTGGTTCAGAGTGCTGCTGCCACACATGTGAGCCGCGCGCCCTCCCGTTTGCACGGGAGATTGGCGGCAATGTTGATCGCAATGCCGATCAGGGCGACGAAGCAGCCATGTGGGTCCATGGAAGGGACAGGCGCAGCACAGTGACGCTTGCCGACGGCGTGTTCGTGTGGTTGGGACTGGGAGCGCTGCTCGCCGCGGTACTGCCCCGCGTGGTGGCCGGGCGCCCGCTGTCGCTGCCCGTCGTGTTCCTGGTGAGCGGCATCGCCGTATATCTGCTGCCGCTGCCTCTGCCGGTCGTCGACCCGGTGGAGCAGCGGCTGATGACGGAACACGTCACCGAGGTCTGCGTCATCATCGCCCTGATGGGCGCGGGGCTGGCCCTGAACCGGCCCGTCGGCCCACGGTCATGGGCCTCGGCCTGGCGGCTGCTCGGCGTCACGATGTTTCTGACCGTCGCCGTCACCGCGCTGGTGGCGTGGTGGCTGCTGGACTGGCCGCCCGCCGCCGCCCTGCTGCTCGCGGCCGTCCTCGCGCCGACGGACCCCGTGCTCGCCTCGGAGGTGCGGGTGGGGGAGCCCACCCGGGACGAGCACGACGAGGACGAGGTGCGTTTCGCCCTCACCAGCGAGGCGGGGCTCAACGACGGCCTCGCCTTTCCCCTCACCTACGCGGCCGTCGCGCTGGCCGCCGCCGCGGGCGCCGGATGGTCGGCCGACTGGATCGGCGCGTGGGCGGTGGAGGACGTCGTCTTCAAGTGTGTCGTCGGCGTACTGAGCGGTCTGCTGATCGGGCGGCTGCTGGGGTGGCTGTTCTTCCGGACCCGCGCGACCGTGCTGCGCCTGTCCGAGTACAAGGAAGGATTCGTGGCGCTGGCCGCCACCTTCCTGTCGTACGGCCTGACCGAACTCGTGGGCGGTTATGGCTTCCTTGCCGTGTTCACCACCGCGTGCACCGTCCGGGCGGCCGAGCGCGCCCACGGCTTCCACAACGTGCTGCACGACTTCGTCGAGCAGGTCGAACGCCTGCTGACCGCCGTTCTGCTGTTCCTTCTCGGCGCCTTCGTCGCGCTGGGCGGCCTGGCCCCCCTGACCTGGCAGGGCGCCGTCACCGCGCTGCTGCTCCTGCTGGTGGTCCGGCCGCTCGCCGGCTGGGCGGGGCTGCTGGGCGGACGTCTGCGGGGCCGGGAGCGCTGGGTGGTCGCGGCCTACGGCATCCGCGGCATCGGTTCGCTGTACTACCTCGCCTACGCGCTTGGCCGGCAGGACTTCCCGGTGCCGGAGCGGGAGTTGTGGGCGGTGGTCACCTTCACGGTGCTGGTCTCCGTGGTACTGCACGGACTCACGGCGGGCCCGGTCGTCTCCCGGCTGGACCGGCGCCGCACCACCGGGAGCGACATCCGACCGGGGAGGCTGTCGCGCCCGTTCGGTATGGCGTCGGGCCGCAGGCGCGGTGCGCCGGACAGCTGAGGGAAGTGCTCGTGCCGGTGCGCGGCGGGCCCGGAGCCATGAGGCCGTGGCCGACTGTCCGTCGGCCACGGCGACTCTGAGGCTGCCGTATCCGTGCGCTCCCGGCCGACGTCAGGCGGTGGCGGGCCCGAGACGGACGGGCAGGGACTGGTGGCCGTTGCTGAGCAGGGAGCCGAGCGGCTTCAACTCAGCGGCGGGCGTGGCGAGTTCGAGGTCCGGGAAGCGGTCGAAGAGCAGGCGCAGGGCCGTGCTGACCTCGAGGCGGGCGAGCGGGGCGCCGAGGCAGAAGTGGACGCCGTGGCCGAAGGCGAGGTGCTCCTTGACCGTGCGGTTGATGTCGAAGTCGTCCGCGCTCTCACCGTGCCAGTCGGGGTGACGGTTGGCGGCCGCGTAGGAGGCGAGTATGGCCTCGCCCTGGGCGATGGTCTGCCCGTCGGACAGGACGATGTCGGTCACCGCGAACCGCAGGGGCAGGTGCCTGACGGCCGGTTCGAGACGCAGGGTCTCCTCGACGGCCTCGCTCCAGTCGACCTGGCCCGACTTCAGCAGGGCGAGCTGGTCGGGGTGGGTGAGGAGCTGGGTGATCGCCTGGTCGATGACGTTGACGGTGGTCTCGTAACCGGCGCTGATCATGAGCAGCAGCGTGTCGCGGAGTTCGTCCTCCGACAGGCCGCCCTCCTCGTCCTCGTCGCGCGAGGTGATCAGCAGAGAGGTCATGTCGTCGCCGGGTGCGGTGCGTTTGGCGGCGATGAGCAGATGGAGGGCTTCGTAGAGCGCCTTGGTGTTGGCCTCGGACTCCGCGGCGGTCAGGGTGGTGTCGAAGACGCCGTCGACGACCCGGCGGAAGGCGTCCTGCTGCTCGGCCGGTACGCCCATGAGGCGGCTTATGACGGCGATGGGCAGCGGGTAGGCGAGGTGCTCGCGCAGGTCGACGGTCTCGCCGGCCGGGAGTGCGGCGAGGCGGTCGAGGATGCCGGTGACGACCGTGTCTATGCTCTCGCGCAGCGCGGTGATGCGGCGGTGGCTGAAGGCGGGGGCGACCATGCGGCGCAGGCGGCGGTGGTCGGCCCCGTAGGCGGTGAACATGTTCTCCACCGCGACCCACAGGGCCAGCGGCCATCGCTGGACCGTGTCCGCGAACTCCGGCCAGTGGGCGCGGGCGTCCTTGGAGACGCTCGGACTGGTCAGCAGCTCCTTGAGGAGAGCGGGGTCGGAGACGGACCAGGCGGTCACGCCCAGGATGTCGACACGGACCGCCTGGCCGTGCGCCCGCAACCGGCGGTGCTCGTCGTGCGCGCGGGCTCCGGTGGGGTCGAGGGTGATCGGCTGCGTGGGCACGGCCATGGTGGTGGTCCCTTCAGACGGATGCGGCGGTGGGGAGCGTGGGGAACAGGACGGGCAGAGCGGTCAGCGCCCGGTGGAAGGGCCCGGGGCGCCAGACCAGGTCCTCGGGGGCCGCGGCGAGGTCCATCTCGGGCAGCGCGTCGAGGAGGTGGGTGATGGCCGTCTCGGCGATGAGGTAGGCGTGCGGGCGCGCCGGGCAGGCGTGCGGGCCGGTGCTCCAGGACAGGTGGGCGCGGTTGCTGGCGATGCGCTGGTCCCCGAGGGCGGGGTCGTTGTTGCAGGCGGTCATCGAGATGACGACGGGCTGGTGCGCGGGCAGCAGGAATCCGTCGACGTCGACCGGGTGCGGCGGGTAGCTGATGCAGTAGTTCGCCAGGGGCGGGTCCGTGTAGAGCACCGTGTCGAGCGCTTCGCGGACGGAGGAGCCTCCCGCGTGCAGGTCACCGGAGAACTGGTCGTCGACGAGGATGCGGAGGACGGTGTTGGCGATGAGGTTGGTGAGGGGCTCGATGCCGGCGCCGTAGAGCGTGACGAGCTGATGGGCCATCTCGACGTCGTCTAGGGCAGCGGCGTGCGCGAGGAGCCGGGAGGTGATGTCGTCCCCGGGCTGCCGCCGGCGCAGGTCCACCAGATCGGCGACGGCCTCGGAGAGGATCTGGTTGCCGCTGGCCGCGTCCACCCCCTCGAAGATCTTGGCCATGCCGTCGGCGATGCGGCGGCCCATCTCGTCGGGGCAGCCGAGCAGGGCGCTCAGCACCCGGAAGGCGATGGGCCAGGCGTACTGGGTGAGCAGGTCGGCGCCGTCGGAGTCACGGAACTCGGCGATGGTCGCGTCGGCGACCTGCTCGACCAGCGTGCGCAGCCGGTGCTGGTCGACGGCGTCGATCGCGGCGGTGTTCGCCGACCGGTAGCGGGTGTGCTCGGGCCCTGTCGAGCGCAGCGCGTTGGGGCGGTGCTCCATCATCGGGCGGACCGGGCAGGTCTCGGGGACGGACTGTTCCCAGACGCGCGGGTCGGCAGGGAAGCGCAGGGGGTCGTTGAGGATGCGCCGGGCCTGGGCGTAGCCGATGACGAGGGTCGCCGGGACCCCGGGGATGAGGTCGACCGGCACGAACGGCCCGAACTCGGCCCGCATCCGCGCGTACGCGGCGTGCGGGTCGGCCGCGAACTCGGCCTCGTACAGGGCTGTCCGGCGCTCGGTCACCGCGTCGGTCGTGGTCGGGCTGGTCACGGGCGGGGCTCCAAAACGGGTGCGTGCAGGTCGGACAGGTACTCGCAGAGGGTGATCAGGGCCAGGACGCTGGAGGTGCTCTCGCGCGCGTCGCACGTCGTCAGCGGCGTGCCCGGGTCCAGGTCGAGGGCCTGGCGGATCTCGTCCAGGTCGTAACGCGGCGCCCCGTCGAACAGGTTGACGGCCACGGCGTACGGGGTGCCCTGCTCCTCGTGGAGCGCGAGTATCTCGAAGGACGCCTCCAGGTTGCGGGTGTCGACCAGGACCAGCGCGCCCAGGGCGCCCTCGGTCAGCCCGGCCCACATGGGGCGGAAGCGGCCCTGACCGGGGGTGCCGAACAGGTACAGCGCCAGGGACTCGCTCAGATGCAGGCGCCCGAAGTCCATGCCGACGGTCGTGGTCGTCTTCCGCGGGGTGCGCGCCAGATCGTCGACCCCGGCGCTGGCCTGAGTGATCCGCTCCTCCATGCGCAGCGGCGGGATCTGGGAGGCGCTGCCCACGAACGTCGTCTTGCCGACGGCGAAACTCCCCGAGATCACGATCTTCGCGGACCGGGTCACGCCGGGTGGCACATAGATGAGGCCGTCAGACGAGGGCGCGGAGACCACGCAGTACCTCCTGGAGCAGATCGGTTTGGGGTTGGTCCTCGTCGGCGGCGACGGGGCGGGCCAACAGGCCTTCGTCGATGAGCGATGAGACGAGGATGCGTACCGTGGACGGAGGGAACTCCAGGGCGGCCGCGATGTCCGCGACCGCCAGACCACCGCCTCCGGCATGGGTGAACAGGCCCATCACCCGCCGGGCGTCCGCGCCCAGGCCCTCACTCGAGCCGCTCGCGGCGAGCAGCACGGTCTCCAGGCGCACATCCGGATCGGCACGGACCCGTCCGTCGGTACGGACATAGGGTCTGACGAGGTCCGGGTCCCGCCGCGGGCCGCTCACGTCGTCGGCAGGCCGAGCTCAGACGGCCGCTGGGGCTGGTGCGGCTGCCGCGGCGCGACCTTCATCTCGTGGCCCACACGCTGGGCCAGCTCCAGCATGTGATGGGTGATCAGGCCGATGTCCGCGTCGGGGCCGCTGGTCTGCACCGACAGCATGGTGTTGCCGCCGGCCTGGGTGATCAGGCCCACGTGGTTGGTCAGCTCGATCAGCGCCTGCCGGGTGCCCCCGCCGCCGGTCTCCTCGTCGTACGCGAGCGCGGCGGCGCGGACGGCCGCGGTGATGGCGGCGAACTTCTCCGCCTCGTCCTGCCCGATCCCCGAGGTCCGGGAGTGCAGCAGACCGTCGGAGCTCATCAACACCGCGTGCCGGACGCCGTCGAGGGACCCCAGTGAGCGGTCCAGCAGCCAGCCAAGTTCGTTGCCGGTGGTCACGGTCAGGCTCCTTCGTGCGTGGTGGTCGTGTCTTCGGTGCGTGCGCTGCGTGTCCCCTTCGCCCAGGCGGCGGCGATGGAGGGGCGTCCCGGCGCCGCGGCCTGGCTCTCGGACGACGACCGCGGGCTCACGGCGGCGGACGTCCGCGACCGGCCGGCGGGGGTCCGGGACCGGACGGTGAGTCCGCTGGCAGTGGTGCGCTTGGCGGGGTCGGGCTCGTCGACCGTAGCGGAGGCGGGGGCGGGTGTGGGCGGGGCGGACGCGGTCAACAGGCTCTTGGGGATGAACATGTACACACGTGTGCCACCGAACGGGTTCGGCGCCTCCAGGTCGATCCGGAACCCGTAGTCACCGGCGAGGGCCGCGGCCGCCCGCAGGCCGGTCTGCGGGTGCGCGCCGAGCTGGTTGATGTCGTCGCGCCGGACACCCGTCAGGATCTCCCTGGCCCACGTCAGCTGCTCCTCGTTCATGCGCAGACCGGCGTCGTCCACGATGACCGAGACGCCGTGGTGCCCTTCCTGGAAGGCCACGTGCACCCGGGCGGAGGAGGGGGAGTAGCGCACCGCGTTGTCCAGGAGCACCGCAAGCGCGTGGACGACGGGTCCGACCGCCCGGCTGGTCAGCGTGGCGTCGAGCTCCTGGTGCTCGACGCGCTCGTACTCCTCGATGCTGCCCATCGCGGCCCGCACCACATCGGTCAGCGGGGTGGCCGGCCAGCGTCGGGACAGCTTGCCGCCGGACAGGACCACGTAGTTCTGGGCGACGAGCAGCATCTGCTGTGTGGGGTGGTCGATGCCGACCAGCGTCTCGTACGCCTCGTCACCCTCGTGCCGCCGCACGCCTTGACTGACTCGCTGGCTCAGCTTCGAGGCCATGCCCACCATCGCGGAGGAGACGGCACGCACCGCGGCCCGGCTGGATTCCTCGGCCGTCTGCCGCGCGCGGGTGACCTCGTCCTGTGCGTCCTTGCGGACCTCGTCGATCTGGGCGCTGGTGCTGGTCTGCGCGTCGTACTGGACCTTGCGCACCGTATGGGCCGCGGAGTCGGCGAGCTCCGTCAGCCGCTGCGCGAGCGCCGTGTTCACCAGCGCTTCGGGCAGCTCTATGTCGACTCCGTGGCCGGTGCCCTGACGCTCCGCCTCGGCGCCGAGACGGGGAATCACACCGCCGGCGAGCTGCGCCAGCACGTGCTCGGTGGCGCGCTGCTGTGCGGCGATCTCCTCGGCCTGGCCGCGGAGGCGGCCGCTCGTGGCGCGCTCGCCTCGGTACTGGTCCCAGAACCGCCAGGCCGCGCCGCCGGCGGCCAGGGCCAGCACCGAAGGCACCACGGTGGTGGCCTGTATCAGGTCTGTCATCACGTCCTCTGGAGGTGTCATAGGGGGTGAGGCGGCCACGTGCCGCCGGCTGGACGGGGTGACTGCGACGGCCGCGGGACGGGCCACGGCCGACAGCCCGTCCGGCCCGCCGGGGTCACAGCGGGCACGCCGCCCGGCGGTGACTGCGAATGCGGGCCGATCACGGTTGTCCTTGGGCTGTCGGGGTCCGGCACGGACCGGGGGAGAGGCCGCGCCGGGGTGTCGCCGGATGGGGGGTGGGGGAGGGGGCCGACTACGGAAGGAGCCACCCGGGTCGCCGGATGGTCCGGGAGACCGGCCGGAGAGAGGGCGTCGCCGGGAAGCCGAGCCAGTGGGCGTATCGAGGCCGTGTCGAGGGCCCGACCTGTCTCACTGCGCTCATCAACACTTCCTGGTTTTTCCTCGGTCGCGGCAGCCTTCCCGCGGCACACGTTTTTGGCCAATCAGTGGCTGAATGAAGCCAGTTGGCCGTCGCTCGTCAACGATATCTTGTCGTGTCCATCGCGGTCACCAGGTGACCACGTTCCGGAACCGATGCCTCTACTTGGATTTCTCATCGCCCCTCCAACAGGGGTCTCAGCGCCGCCGCGAGGCGTTCGTACTCCGTGGACACGTTGTAGATCTGCCCGCAGACACGGATGCCGCCACCGCCCGGCCACGGCCAGATCAGCACACGGAATCCCAGGCGGGCGGCTATCTCCTCGCGCAGGGCCGCCGCCTCCGCGGGCGTGCGGGCCAGGCTGGCCGGCAGCCGCAGCGCCCGCATGGCCAGGCGTTCGTCGGCGGGCAGCGGCCTCAAGGACGGCAGCGCGCCGAGGAGCTCGGCGCCGTGACCCGCCAGAGCGCTGTTGTGACCGCGTACGCGGCCGGGCCCGAGGGAAGCGATGAGGTCCAGGCCCTCGGGGGCGGCCAGCAGGCCGGTGTAGTCGGCGGTGGCCCGGTACTCGACGGCGCGGGGGAAGCCGCGGTCGTCCTCCCACGAGGGCACGGGCGCGGGCACCTTGTCCCGGTGGGCGGGGGAGACGGCGAGCACCGCGCTGCCCGGCGGGGCGTACGCCCACTTGTGCAGATTGCCGAACCAGAAGTCGGGGGCACCGGCGAGGGGGTCGGGGAGCATGCCGGGGGCGTGGGCGCCGTCGACCACGGTCGTCACCCCGCGCTCCGCGAGGTCGGCGAGGAGTCCCGGGGTGGCGATGAACCGGGCGGTCGGCGAGCTGATCTGGTCGAGCAATGCGACGCGTGTACGCGGGGTGAGACCGGCGAGGACCGCTTTGCGCACCGCCTCCTCGTCGGGGAGGGCCGGGTCCAAGGGCACGGTGACCACACGGGCCCGGCGGGCGGCGGCCGCGACGACTGTGCCGTATCCGTGGTCGGTGACCAGCACTTCGTCGTCCGGCGCCAGACGCAGGGCGTCGAGGGCGAGGCCCGCGGCCTCGGTGGCGTTGGTGACGAGGGCCAACCCGGCGGGGTCGGCGCCCAGGTGGGCGGCGATCCGGGCGCGGGCCTCGGCGAGCCGGTCGGGGACGCCCAGGAAGAAGGCGTCCGGATCGGCGGCGGCCTCCCGCGACAGACGCCCGTGAGCGTCGGCGACGGGGGCCGGGACGGCCCCGAAGGACCCGTGGTTGAGGTGGGCCACCTCGGAGCTGAGCCGGAAGAGCTCGGCGCCGCCGGGGAATTCCGTGGGAGTCACGCACCGATCTTCTCAGGACGAGGCGCCGTCCGGTACCCGCTCCCGTCAGTGCGGCGTATGGAACGGACCACGCGGCATGAAGGACCCGTAAGGGACGGGCCCTCGCCGGCGCGAACGGACGGAACCTGAGCGCACTGACCAGTGAAGCGCCAGTGAAGTGCCCGTGAAGTGCCCGCGAGGGCGCGTGAAGGAGTGCGCGTACATGTCCGTCCTGACTGCCGAGCCCGGCACCGTCTCCGCCCCGGAGGAACCGCCGGACACCGGCGAGAAGCACCGGCTGACCGCCCTGACCGGGCTCGCCGCGCTCTCCCTCGACGCGATGGCGTCCGTGGCGTACGGGCCGGAGGCGATCGTCCTCGTCCTCGCCGCGGCGGGCGGCCACGGCCTCGGGTTCACGCTCCCCGTGACCCTCGCGATCGCCGGACTGCTCGCCGTCCTCGTCGCCTCGTACCGTCAGGTGATCGCCGCGTTCCCGGACGGCGGTGGCTCCTATGCCGTGGCCAAGCGGCACTTGGGGCGTCGTACGAGCCTGGTCGCCGCGGCCTCTCTCGTCCTGGACTACGTGCTGAACGTCGCGGTCGCCGTCACGGCCGGGGTCGCCGCGCTCACCTCCGCCTTCCCGGAGCTGTACGACGACCGGCTGGTCCTCTGCCTGGGAGTGCTCGTCCTGATCACCGCGGTGAATTTGCGCGGCATCGTCGAGTCCGCGAAGCTCTTCATCGCGCCCACCGCGGTCTTCGTCGTCGCGATCTTCACGCTGACAGCCGTCGGCCTGTTCCGGGACGCCCCCGTCTCGACGGCGACCGCCGAGGGCCATGCCGCGGTCCTCGCGGACAACGCCACGACGGTGGGCGCCCTGCTGCTGCTCAAAGCCTTCGCGGCCGGGTGCTCGGCGCTGACCGGTGTCGAGGCCATCGCGAACGCCGTGCCCTCGTTCCGTGAACCCCGGGCCAAGCGCGCCCAGCACGCGGAGGTCGCCCTCGGCGCTCTGCTCGGCGCGATGCTGATCGGGCTCGCGGTGCTCATCTCCCGTTTCGGCCTGCGGCCGGTCGAGGGCGTCACCGTCCTCGCGCAGCTCGCGGACGCCTCCCTCGGGCACAACTGGGCGTTCTACGTCATCCAGTTCGCGACCATGGTGCTGCTCGCCCTGTCCGCGAACACCTCCTTCGGCGGTCTGCCTGTCCTGCTGGAACTGCTCGCCCGCGACCATTTCCTGCCGCATGTCTTCGCGCTGAAGGCGGACCGCCAGGTGCACCGGCACGGCGTGCTCGCGCTCGCCGCCGTCTCGGCCGCGCTGCTGCTGTTCTCCCGCGGCGACACCAACACGCTCGTACCGCTCTTCGCGATCGGCGTCTTCGTCGGCTTCACCGTCGCGCAGACCGGCATGGTGCTGCACTGGCACCGCGAGCGCGGCCCCCGATGGCTCGGCAAGGCACTGCTCAACGGCCTCGGCGCCCTGCTCACCGGCGTCGGCGCGGTGGTCGTGACCGCCACCAAGTTCCACGACGGCGCCTGGCTGATCGTGGTCGCGCTGCCGCTGCTCGTCCTCTCGTTCGAGACCGTCCACCGCGCGTACGCGAGGATCGGCGAGCGGCTCGGTATCGGCCGCGTACCCGAACTGCCGCACCGCGACCACTCGTTGGTGATCGTCCCGGTCGGCGGTCTGTCCAGGCTCACGGGCGAGGCGCTGAACGCGGCGGTCTCGCTCGGCGACGAGGTGCGGGCGGTGACCGTGACGTACGACGAGCCCGAGGACCGCGAGGCCGCGGCCGCGCTGCGCCGCGACTGGGAGCTGTGGAATCCGGGCGTCGACCTGATCGAACTCCGGTCCCGCCACCGCACGGTGGGCCGCCCCGTGGCCGCGTACGTCAAAAGGATCTACGACTACCACCCGGGCACCCGGGTCACGGTCCTCATCCCCGAGACGGAAGCCTCCCGCCTCTGGCAGCGGATTCTGCAGAACCAGCGGGGCACGGTCGTGGCCCACGCCGTGCGCCGCGACACGGACGCGACGATCTGCCGCCTCCGCTTCCGTCTGACGTGAGGACCGGCTGAGGTGTCGTGAGGTACGGCTGAGGGAGGGGGGCGGGGCACCGGCGATTTCCGGCCGCCGACCGGAGGCCGGTGTCGACATTCTTCCCCGTTACGTCTATGACAGCACGTCAGAGACGGACGCGGCCGCGACCCGGCCGGCGTTCGGCCCGCACTCTCAGCGACCCAGCTCCGAAAGCGAGATGCCGATGCCGCGTGCCACGTCCCCCTCGACCGACGGAGGCTCCCCGTCCCTCGCGGGCCTCACCTTCCGGCAGCCGCTCGCCGGTGACGGCGCCGCCATGTGGCGCCTGGTGCGGGACACGCCGAACCTGGACACCAACTCCCCGTACTTCTACCTCCTGTGGTGCCGGGACTTCGCCGCCTCCTCGGTCGTCGTCGGCAACGGCGAGGAGCTCTGCGGCTTCACCGCCGGATTCGCCCGCCCGGACAGTCCGGACACCCTGTTCGTGTGGCAGACCGCCGTCTCACCCGCCTGGCAGGGTCTCGGCCTGGCCTGCCGCATGCTCGACCACCTCGTGGCCGACACCTACCGCTTCGTCGAATGCACCATCACACCCGACAACCACGCCTCCGACCGCTACATGCGCGCCTTCGCCCGCGACCGCCGGGCAGCGCTGCACCGACAGCAGCTCTTCCACAGCGAGCACTTCCCGGAGCCGGGCCACGCCTCCGAGACGCTGTACCGCATCGGCCCCGTGCCCGAACGGCGCCTCAGCGGACGACCTTGATGCCGAAGTGGCCGCCGAACCGGTGGCCCAGGCCGAAGCCGATGGCGGAGTGCATGTGGGCGTACATCTCCATGCCGCGGGCGCAGACGAGCGGGCCGAGATCGAGGATGTCGGTCCAGCCGTAGGACTTCAGCAGGTCCGTGGCCTGCTGCTTGGCGTCCGCGTCCGCGCCGGCCACGAACATGGTGTGCTCCCCGCCGCCGACGCTCGCCGGGTCGACGACCGTGCTCTGCTCCTGGGTGACGAAGGACTTGACGACCTTGGTCCCGGGCAGCGCGCGCTGGATCTGCTCGCCGAGGCTGTCGCTGTCGCACGGGTCCAGTTTCGGCATGATCCCCCACGGTGTGGGCCAGGGGTGTTCCGGCGTGTGCTGGTAGACGAACGGGACCGCGTAGTCGATGAGCGTCTTGCCGGCGAGCTCGTCGGCGATGGCGGAGAGCGCCTTGACGGCGTTGTGGCCGTCGATGCCGTTGATCACCAGGCCGTCGGATGCCGCCGCGGCACCGCCGAAGGAGTGCAGCTCGACGCTGGGGTGCTCGGCCAGGAACTCCTTGAAGGGCGGGGTGCCCATCATGTCGGGCTCGGTGCGGGCCAGGGTGGCCTCGGCGTCGCGCGTGCCGACGTGGACCTCGTGGCCCAGCCCGGTGAGCCGGGCGATGTGGGAGCGGGCGCCGCCGCCGGTCCCGAGAACTGCGATCTTCATGGTGGAATCTCCCGTTTTGCTCCGTATGGACATCTCTACCGTAGGCGCCCTTCCGGACAGAAGGTGTCCTTTGACGTCGGCATCATGGGACCCATGACGAGCGACACGACCGGCCGCGTACTGCGCCTGCTGTCCCTGCTCCAGACCCGGCGCGAATGGTCCGGCGCCGATCTCGCCGAGCGGCTGGACGTGACCGTGCGCACCGTCCGCCGCGACATCGAGCGCCTGCGGGAGCTCGGCTATCCCGTCGACAGCGCCCGAGGGCACGCCGGCGGCTACCGCCTCACCTCCGGCACCGACCTCCCGCCGCTCCTCCTCGACGACGAGGAGGCCGTGGCCATCGCCGTCGCCCTGCGCACCGCCGCCGGAGGTCTCACCGGGATCGAGGAGACCGCCCTGCGGGCCCTGGCCAAGCTGGAGCGGGTCCTGCCCCGCCGCCTGCGCGGCCAGGTGGCCGCGCTGCAGGGCTCACTCGCCGGCATCGCCTGGGAGGATGCGGGACCGCGCGCCGACCCCGCCCTGCTGGCCGCACTCTCCGTCGCCTGCCGCGACCACGAGATCGTCACCTTCGACTACACCGGCCGCCGGGGCGTCGGCACCCCGCGTCGCGTCGAGCCGTGCCACCTGGTCGCCTCCGGCGGCCTCTGGTACCTCCTCGCCCACGACACCGACAAGGACGACTGGCGCCTCTTCCGCCTCGACCGCATCTCCGGTGCACTGCCGACCGGCCGCCGCGTCCGGCCCCGTCCCGTACCCGGCGACGACCCCGCCGCCTTCGTCGCCGAGCGGCTGACCGCGGCGCCCGTCCGCCACCGTGCCGTCGCCACCGTCCACGCCTCCGCCGACCACGTCCGTGCCCGCACCCGCGGTCTGGCCGCTCGGCTGACCCCCATCGACGAACACACCTGTCGCCTCGACGCCTCCGACGACGACCCGCGCCGCATCGCCCGGATGCTCGCCGGTCTCGACACGGCCTACACCCTCGAAGCCGACCCCGAGACCGCCGACCACCTCCGCGCCTCCGCCCTACGCGCGCTGCGCGCCCTGAGCTGACCGCGCAGGGGCTGGGCGACGCGCCACTGGCAGATCTGTACGAGCGATTACCTCATGGAGGGACATCCGGAAATCTGCCCTGGCTGAAGTAGACATTGAAGAATCGCCTGGTTATGGTTTCTCTTGTAGCCGAGATCGAGAAGGGCCCGGCAGACACGAACTGCCGGGCAGTAGTACAGATGTGACGGTGCGGTGGTGGAGTCCTGAAGCCAGGGTTGGAACAACGGCGACAGGGCTGATCATCGGACTGGGTGGCCCGCGGTGATCAGGGGCCGCCATCAGAGGTACGGCAGTACGAGACGTAGTTGAGAGGGAAGAACGGAGGAATCGAACGCCGTCAGGATCGCCCGGGCGGAAGTCGAGCCCGGGTACCGCAGGACATCGATAGGCAGGTGGTCTCCGGTCACGCATCCGCGATCCTCGCACCCCCGTCGGTACATACGACGGCCGTGCGGATACGAGAAGCCGACGCGGCACTGAAGTCGGCAGATGGTGTTGCAGTTCCTTCGGGGCCCTGGTGTCACAGACACCAGGGCCCCTCGACGTGTGCCGTCCACGCGTCACATCGACGTGTCAGGCGCGGCGGAACTCCTCGAGGAACGGCACGATCGCGTCGAGGAAGTGCTCGTTCCGGTCACCGACCACCATGTGCCCCGCGCCCGCTACATCGACCTGCCGTGCCCGGGGGACCCGGTCGCGGAACTCCTCGGCGATGTCCGCGCGCACCACATCGCTGACCCCGCCGCGGACCAGCAGAAGCGGTACGTCGATGTGGCGAGCCGCGTCCAGAAGGCGATCCGCCATACCGGGTGGGTCCATCCGGCCCTCGAAGCTGTCCAGCAGCCGTGGGTCCCAGTGCCACACCCAGCGGTCGCCGTGGCGCCGCAGGTTGTGCCGCAGCCGGTCGGCGACGTCCGCGCGCGGGCGGTGCGGCAGGTGGGCGGAGACCGCCGCGGCCGCCTCCTCCAGGTCGGCGAACCCGTCCGGCCGACGGCGCATGAACTCCACGATCCGGTCGGCGCCCCGGTGGTCCGGCCGATGGGCGACATCGACGAGCACCAGAGCGCGAATCGCCGCCCCCGGCGTCTCCCCGGCGGCGAGCAGGGACCCCAGGCCGCCGAGCGAGGCGCCGACGAGCGCCGGGCGACCGCCGAGGTCGGCGACGAGCGCCCGGATGTCCTCGGCGTACAGGTCGAGGTCGTAGGAACCATCGGCGGACCAGGCGCTGGTGCCATGTCCTCGCAGGTCCGGGGCGACGACCTGCCAGCCGAGGGCGGCCAGTCGCGGCCCGGTCCGGTCCCAGGCGTGTCGCGTCTGGCCGCCCCCGTGCAACAGGACGAGGGGCGGCGACGACGCCTCGCCCCACACGTCCGCAGCGAGGAGCCCGCCGCCGTGACCCACGAAGCGCCGGGGCCGCGGCGGCGTCGGGGTGCGTGCGACGTCCTGCGCCTGTGCGGCGAGACGGTCGAAGGGCCGCTCCGGCCCGTCGGGGGTCATGACGGATGGGTGAGGCGTACGCACTCCGCGACCACGGACCGCAGGCTGCCCGTCCGGTGCAGCAGCTCCCGCTGCACGCGGGCACCGTTGCCGTTCTTCAGCAGGTCCGCGGTGGTCCGGCGCACCAGGTCGAGGTCGCCGGCGTCCTCCAGGGCGTCCCGCACATGGTCGATGAGCGCCTGCACCACCTCGGCGCTCGCGACGGGCCGCATGGTCAGCGGATGGAGCAGCGTGTCGTCGAGCCCGGACCGCGCGGCACGCCACGCGGCGAGACGCAGCAGGCCGATGCCGTGCGCCAGCGGCGCACGGCCCGCCCGCCACTCACGCGCGGCCGTCTCGACAAGACCCCGCGCCAGCGCCGCGACCAGGACGGTCGTCGAGGACTCCAGGCAGACGTCCGCGACCCGGATCTCGATCGTGGGGTAACGGTGGGAGAGCCGGGCGTCGAAGTAGACCATGCCCCGGTCCCGCAGCACCCCGGTGGCCACCATCTCGCTCACCTGCTCCTCGTACCGGGCGGCGGAACCGAAGAGCTCCGTGGGGCCCGCCATCGGCCAGCGGCCCCACACCCTGCTGCGATAGCTGCTGTACAGGCTGTCGTTCCCCTGCCAGAAGGGCGAGTTGGCGCTCAGCGCGACAAGGACCGGGAGCCAGGGGCGGATGCGGTCGATGACGGCCACGCCCTCCTCGTCCGAGTCGACCGACACATGGACGTGGCAGCCGCACGTCAGCTGTTCCTGGGTGGTCAGGCCGAACTGTTCCTCCATCCACTGGAAGCGGCTGCCCGTGTTGACCGACGGGCTCACCGGCAGGGGAGAGGTGGCGAGGGCGGCGACGGCGGCGCCCACGTCGCCCGCGTGCCGTGCCGCCTCCCCGCGCCACCCGACTATCTCGTCCGCGAGGCTGTCCATGCTCGCCCGCGGCTGCGTCGCGAACTCGAGCTGCTGGCTCTGGAGCTCCTTCTCGAACGCCTCGTCCTCGGGCTCGCGGTAGTCCTCGGTCTGCTTCTCCGTACCGCTGTTCTCCGTGGTGTCCCTGGCCGCTCGCGCCAGGACCGCCGAGGAAAGGGCGCGGGGTTCCCCGCTCTCGCGGTCGACGAGGAGGAGTTCCTCCTCCACTCCTACAGTTCGCAAAGGAGACCGCCTCTCTGTCCATGGCCCCATGACTGTGGTTCCCCGATACCCCGGCTTTCCGTTCGCATCCGTACGGTGGACCAGAGGGCTGTCGGATGTTTCAGCGAAAGCGGTTCGGCAAACCGATCATTTATGGTGCAAATCGGCTATACGATGATGACCGAGCAGGCCGGACCGCGCGCGCTCGTGGATGATCTGGTCGCGGCGGAACAGGCGGGGTTCGACTTCTCCGTCACCTCCGACCACTATTTTCCGTGGCTCGACTCGCAAGGGCACTCCCCGTACGCGTGGAGTGTGCTCGGCGCGGCCGCGCAGGCGACCTCGCGCATCCCGCTCATGACGTACGTGACCTGCCCGACGGTCCGCTACCACCCCGCCGTCGTGGCGCAGAAGGCCGCGACGATGCAGCTCCTCTCCGAGGGCCGCTTCCGGCTGGGGCTCGGTTCGGGCGAGAACCTCAACGAGCACGTCGTGGGTGCCGGCTGGCCCGCCCCACGGGTGCGCCTCGACATGCTCGAAGAAGCGGTCGGCATCATCCGAGCGCTCTTCACCGGCGACAACGTCAACCACCAGGGCACCCACTTCGACGTGGCGAACGCCCGGCTGTGGGACCTGCCCGACGAACTCCCGCCCATCGGCATCGCAGTCTCCGGTGGACGGTCCTGCGCACTGGCCGGACGGCTCGCCGACCTCGTCATCGCGACCGAGCCCAAGGCCGAACTGCTCGCATCCTTCAACGAGCACGGGGGCGGGGGCAAGCCCCGCGTCGGCCAGCTTCCCGTCTGCTACGACACCGACAAGGACGCGGCGACCGCCCGCGCCCACGACCAGTTCCGCTGGTCCGTCGGCGGCTGGCCCGTCAACTCCGAACTGCCGGGGCCCTCCGGATTCGCCGGGGCCACCCAGTTCGTCAGCCGGGAGGACATCGCGCGGCAGATCCCGTGCGGGGACAACGTCGACGACTTCGTCGAAGCGGTACGTCCCTTCGTCGACGCGGGCTTCACGGAGGTCGCCCTCGTCCAGGTGGGCGGCGACCACCAGCGCCCCTTCATCGACTGGGCCGAGAAGGAGCTCCTGCCCGCGCTGCGCGAGCTGTGACGCGCCGGATGCCCGGCCCCACCGGGCCCCCACCGCAAACGGAATCCTCTCTGAAAGGAGACAGCGTGACGGACCTCGTGCAGGTGGTGCTCGGCGAGTGCTCACCGGCCGACGCGGACACCGTCTTCAACGTCCTGCGCGCCCACTTCCCGTCGGACCGCGGGGCCGACGCGCCACGCCAGACCGGCGACGCGTGTCCCGCCGTGTGGACCGGCGGGTTCCTCGCCGCCCACAGCCCGGACTCCGTCCCCGGCGTCCTGCTCGCGGGCTCGGTCACCGCCGGACTGCAGGGCGGCCCGGTCGCGGTGACCCGTCTGCGCCGGGCACTCGAATCGGCCTTCGTCGTGTCGGCCGTCGGTACCGTCTCCGGCGACCAGGAGGTCGAGGTGCAGCTTCGGCTGACCGGTCCCGAGCACGGGGCGCCGCCCGCGGACGGCTGAACGGACGCCGTCCGTTCGGGTGCACGTCCGCGTGTCGGGCGTGCGGCTTCCGCCTGCCGACCGGCGGGGGCGGCATCGTCGGAGGGCCTGCACCCAGCGGCCCCCGCCGTGGTGCGGCAGCCACGAGCGGACGGGACCGCGAAGGAGAGCAGAACTGGTGCGCCGAACGAGGTGGGGCATGGCCGCGGCACTGCTGTGCTGCGCGCTCGGCGGATGTGGCGACATCGACGCGCGCGAGGACGGCGCCGCCGCCGCGGTCACCCGGTTCGAAGCGGGTCTCGGTGACTCTGACGGCGCGCGCGGCTGCTCGGAGCTCGCCCCCGGGACCCGCGACGAACTGGAACAGTCCGCTGAGCTGCCCTGCGCGCGTGCCTTGCCCGACGCGGGGCTGCCCACGGCGGCCGGGGTGCGGCACGTCGACGTGTACGGACGCCAGGCGCGCGTCGTGGCCGACGGCGACACGCTGTTCCTGTCGTCCTTCCCGGACGGCTGGAAGGTCACGGCCGCCGGCTGCACCGCGCGTCCCGAGAAGCCGTACCAGTGTCTGATCAAGGGTGGTTGACCGGTGCGGACGATGTTCACGGTGTATCTGCTGATGGTGGCCGCCGGACTGGCCTACTGCACGGTGCTGGGGCTGGTGCAGCGATGAGGCCGAAGGGGGAGAGGGCGCCCCGTGGCGTCCGTGGCGTCCGTGGCGTCCGTGGCGTCCGGGGTGTCCGGGGCGTCCGTGGCGCTCGTGGCATCCGTGGCTTCCTGCGCGACAACAGCCTGTCCCTCGCCTTCGGTGTGGGCTTCCTCCTCACCCTGGCCGGGCAGGCGGTCGCCGGGCACGCCGACTTCAACAACCGCCTCACCGCGGAGGACCTGGCCCCGGTGACGTTCGGCGGCTATCTCCTGAGCTCCGACTTCGGTGTGGACGTGATGGAGAACTGGCAGTCCGAGTACCTGCAGTTCTTCCTCTACATCTTCGGCACGGTCTGGCTGCTCCAGCGCGGATCGCCCGAGTCCAAGGAGCTCCACAAGGCGGGCACCGAGTCCGACGAGGACCAGAAGGTCGGGGAACACGCGAAGCCCGACTCGCCGCGCTGGGCCGCCGTCGGCGGAGTGCGGCAGGCCTGGTACTCCCGGTCCCTCGGCATCCTCATGTGCACCCTGTTCCTGCTCTCCTGGCTGGCTCAGTCCGTCGCGGGCACGGCCGCGTACAACGAAGAGCACCTGCGTGAACTCCAGGCGCCCGTCAGCTGGTTCGAGTACCTCGGCGCCGCCGACTTCTGGAGCCGGACGCTGCAGAACTGGCAGTCCGAGCTCCTGGCCGTGGGGTCGATGGCCGTCTTCTCCGTCTATCTGCGCCAGCGGGGCTCCCCGGAGTCGAAGCCGGTCGGTTCCCCGCACGGCGCGACCGGCGTCGAGGGCGGCTGACGCACTGTCACGAGGAGCGCGCGTGTCACCTCCGTCCCAGCCCCAGCCCCAGCCCCAGTCCCAGTCCCAGTCCCAGTCCCAGGAACATGGTCCCGGAGCGCCTGTGGCCGAGCGCCACGTCACCGCGACGGTCGCCATCGCCGTCCTCGGGGTGTTCGCCGTCTATCTCCCCATCAACGGCGTCGCGGGAGCGCTGAACGAGATCGCCGCCTCCACGGGTGCCGACACCGCTCAGCTGCAGTGGGTTTCCGACGCCTACGTCCTGCCGATGGCCGCCGCGGTCCTGTCCGCCGGCGTGTTCGGTGATCTCCACGGCCGCCGCCGGATCTTCTCCCTGGGCCTGGCCCTGACCGGTGCCGGGGGGCTCGTCGCGGCACTGGCCGGCCTGCTGGGAAACGGGGCGGCGATGCCGGCCCTGTGGGCCGGGCAGGCCGTTTCCGGCCTCGGCGCCGGGCTTCTGCTGCCCACCACGCTGGCCCTCATCGCCCATGCCGTCCCCGACCCGGACGGCCGTGGCCGCTACATCGGTCTGTGGGCCGCCGGGGTGGCCGCCGGACTCGCCGTCGGCCCCCTACTGTCCGGCGGCATCCTCGAATCAGGCGCCTGGGGGTGGATCTTCGTGCCCGCCTCCGCTCTCTCCTTCGGCACGCTCGTGTACGGCCACCTGCGTCTGCCGGAGTCGAAGAGCCCGGAGGGCCGCCGCCTGGACTGGCCGGGTCAGATCACCGCCGCCCTGGCCATGCTCGGCCTCATCCTCGGCGCCATCGAAGGCGGCTCCCGGGGCTGGACCTCCGCCTGGGCGCTGACCAGCTTCGCCGTCGGTGTCCTCGCCCTGGCCGCCTTCGTCGTCGCCGAGCGCCGCGCC
The DNA here is from genome assembly GCF_040683555.1 of Streptomyces sp. NPDC093510. Lineage (NCBI taxonomy): Bacteria > Bacillati > Actinomycetota > Actinomycetes > Kitasatosporales > Streptomycetaceae > Streptomyces > Streptomyces sp. NPDC093510. Next base: position 231,410 of record NZ_JBFBEE010000013.1, on the reverse strand, counting down.
GCCGCTCCGCTCATGGACCTGCGGCTGTTCACCTCACCCGGCTTCGCCACCGCCGCCTTCGCCTCGGTGATCGCCCTCTTCGCGACCGTCGGCTTCACCTTCCTCATCAGCCTCTACCTGGGCGACGTCCACCACTACTCCGCCCTGGAGATCGGCGTCCGGCTCTTCCTCTTCGCCGGGGTCAGCGCGGTCGCCAACGTGCCGGTCGGACGTCTGATGAGCCGCGTACCGCCCCTGACGCTGCTCACCGCCGGTCTCGCACTGGCCGCCGCCGCCGTTTTTCTGTGCACCCAGGTCGGGCCCGGAACCAGCTTCCTCGGCCTCGCCTGGCGGCTGGCCCTCTTCGGTGTCGCCGTCTCCCTGATGCTCACCTCCGTCGCCGTCGTCTCGGTCAACGCCGCCCCCTGGAACCTCGCCGGCATGGCCTCCGCCACCAGCACCGCGCTGCGACAGTTCGGCGGCGCCCTCAGCCCCGCCGTCCTGGGCTCCGTGTACGCCACCGGGCTCACCGGCGACGGCGACCCCACCGCCGCCTTCCACACCGCCCTGGTCGGCATCGGGGGCCTGCTGGCCGTCGGGTTCCTCGGCTGCCTGGCCGTCCTGGCCACCGGCCTGCGCCACACACCCTGACCCCCTGAGCCGGGTTGCCCGATGCCCGGCGGCTCCGATAATGGAATGGTCCATTCGCGCCCGTTTTGCTCGTACGTGTCCAGGTATGTGAGCGCGGTGTGAAGCCGTGCGGCGCCGAACGCGGAGCTCCGGGAGGATGCGTGCGTGCTCATGAAGGTTCTGCCAGTGAACTGCTCGTCATCAAGCAGACGGAACACCCGGAAGAGCCCGCGGTCCTGCACCGGTACGACACGCCCGCGAGCTCCAGCCCTCGTCCCGTCCCCGGCAGCGAGGGTCTGTGGCAGACAGCGGCCGCGGACATGCCGGACCAGGACAAGGCGGTCAGACGCGCGTTCCAGCGCGTGCACACACTCGGTGAGTACTTCGGCGCCGACGGGTTCGACACGGGCCCCGACGCGCTGATCGTGCAGAGCCGCAGGGACCGCGCGCACAAGGCGGTCTTCGCCGGAGCCGAGTTCCACGGCAGCCGCCACCGCCTGCACATTAAGGGGGCGCGCAAGCTCACCGGCACCGCGGACGACGCCGACCGTGCGGAACTGGTCAGCGGTGTCTGCCTGTTCAGTCACCGGAACCTGCGCTTCATCGATGAGCACGGCGACTGCACGGAGCTGCTGCGCGCCGACGCCGTTCCGTCGGCCGCCCGGCTCCGGTCCATCGTCATGGAGAGCGAGCTGTCGCTCTACGAGTACGAGACCGTCGTACGCCAGTCACGCATGATCGGTGACGTCGCCGCCATGCTGCCTCCCTCCCTGGCCCTGACGGTCACCGTCGACGTGCCCCGGGTCCAGTACTACCTCTACCTTCTCGACGCCTTCCAGGACGGCCTGGTCGCCGCCGAACTGGCCCAGCACTATTTCCGCCTGGTCGACGGCCGCTACCACCATGTGCTCGACCTGTTCTGCCGGCACATCCGCCGGGCACTGGACGCCGCGGGCCGTCCGGACGTCCCCGTGCGCACCGCGCCCGGCCTCGACCCCTTGGCCGAGTGCCTGTGGGAGTCGGTGACCACCGGGGACATACCGTGCGACGACGACCTGCTCGCCCTGATGGTCGCCGGCGGTGACCCGATGTGGAAGGAGCTGCGGGAGCTCGATGTGCCGCGCAGCCGCCACTGCCTCGGTTACACCAGCTATCTCGTGGAGCTCCTGCGGTCGGCCGGCCTCTCCGACGACGGCAAGGGCGCCCTGAGCATCAACGTGGACAGTTTCGGGGAAGCGCTGTTGTTCGATCAGGCACGGCAGATGCGGCAGCGGCTCGGCGCCCCGGAGGACGACCTGCCGTCCCTGGGCATCTACGCCGCCGAGACAGTGCAGACACTGCGCCCCGACGGCCACGCGGCCTCCCTGTACCTGACCGATCCCGGCCGGTACGCCGTGGACGAAGACGGCGCGCCCGTGGACCTCTTCCGTCTGATCGACGCTCTGTACGCACAGCCCCCGGGCGTCATCTGAGGTACGCGACGAGCAGCGACCACAGAGCCTCGGGGACGGGGGCCTGCTGCCAGGTGTTCCGGACCGCCGCACCGCGCGGGTCGTTCGCGTCGGTGGCGAGACCGCGCAGGCTCTGGTGCAGCAGATCGGCCAGTACGCCCTGCATGGCGGTCGGCGTTCCGTGCGGAGGAAGAAAGAGGTCCACCAGATCGGGCAGCCAGCGCTCCAGGGTCTCCGGAAGGGCGCTCGGTGTGATCGTGCGGGTGGGGTCGAAGGGGTGCTCGGCAACGGTGTCGCAGGTGAGGTGGTCGGCGATCATCTCGGCGAGGCGGGGGGCCAGCAACATGCCGTTGCGATAGGTGCCCGAAGCGATGAGCACCCGCGGGTCGGCGGTGGGACCGACCAGCGGGAGATGGTCGAGCGTGAAGGGGCGGTACCCGACGCGGGTGCCGACGATCTCCCCTTCGTACAGCTTGGTGCTGAGCTCCTCGCCCGATTCCCGCAGCAGGTCGGCGAGTTCCATGACCAGGGGGTGGGGGACCGCTCCCGAGGGGGAGAGCCGGTTCGTGGCGCCCAGATAGACCATGCCGTCGGCGCGGGGCACCAGGTGCATCCCGCAGGCGAAGTCGCGCATGGGCGTACGGATCGCGGTCGGCAGCGACATGGGAACGTTGCGCAACAGCGCGCTGACCCCCTTGCCGGCCAGCATCGGGGGCAACGACAGCTCGAGATCCGGACTGTTCGCCAGCAGGTCGGCCAGGCCGACACCCACGGCAAGGACGACGCGCGGCGCGGTGACCCGGGGCGCGGTGACCCGGGGCGCCCCGGCACAGGTGACGGCCAACTCCTCACCGGCCGCTGGAGCCAGGCCGGTGGCTTCCGCGTCGGTCCACGTCACATCGGCGTGGGCGAGCAGCGCGTCGGTCAGGGCGCTCATCAGCTCACCCGAGTCGATGGTCGCCTCACCGGGCAGCCACAGCGCCCCATGGGCGGTGCAGGACCGGGCCGGGGACAGACCGGGCACCTCGCGTGGGTCGTGGCGCTCCGCCCGGTGGCCGTGACCGAGCGCCGCGTCGGCGATGGCGTCCAGCTCCGTCGCGTCCCCGCGGCCGCCGGTGGTGGCAACCACCCACAGTCCAGGTGTGAGGGTGAGGGGCCGACCGCTCGCCTGCCGGAGCGGCGGCAGCCACGCGTCGTACAGATCCCGGGCGGCGACACGTTCGCCGACTTCCAGGGCGACGCGCTGTGGACTGTCGGAGGCGGCCACCTCACTGAACGGGGCGAGCATCGCGCCCGCCGCTCGGGACGCCTGCCCCCGGTGCTCTCCCGAGCACGGGCCGATCAGACGCACCCGGAGCCCACGGCGGGCCGCCTCCCAGGCCGTGGCAAGCCCGATGACACCGGTGCCGACGACCACGACGTCCGCGTCCGCCGACCTAGCCACCGCGTACCGCCGCGGCTGTGTCCGGCACGTCACTGCGTAGCATCAGCTGTCCTTTCGGGTGGTACGCCACCAACGATCCGCAGCGGCCCGGCCGCACGCACGCCCGGTTGCGCCGTCCGGGCCCACGCCCCCGGAAATGGTCCGCACGGCTGACTGTCGCCGCCCGTACTGGCGGGGTGCCGACCGGCGGCACGCTCCCTCGGGTTGACTGCCCGGGCGCGACAAGAGGGAGAGCCCCCGTGGAAGACGTCCCGGCGGATGCCTGGAGACAGAAGATCGACCGTACGTCCGAGCCGGGGCGCGAACCCGGGCCGATCAACCTTCAGCGGTATGCGTTCACGCCCCCCTACGCCGGTATCGCCACGCTGTTCGGGCTGCCGCTGTGCCTCAACCAGGACGACTTGCGCGCGGGCCGGGTCGACGTGGCGGTGCTGGGAGCACCGGTGGACATGTCCACCGGGCACCGGGGCGCCGCCTTCGGTCCGCGTGCCATCCGGGCGGACGAGCGAAGCCTTCCGCACACCCCGCGGCTGCTCGTCAACCCGAGCACGCGCATCAAGCCCTTCGAGGAGCTGACGGTCGTCGACTACGGCGACGCGGCGGTGGACTGGTTCAGCATCGACAACTCCATGGAACCGATCCGTGCCCTGGTCCGCGAGATCGCCGAGACAGGAGCGATCCCCATCGTGCTCGGCGGCGACCACTCGATCCTGTGGCCCGACGCCGCCGCCATGGCCGATGTCTACGGCGCGGGCAACGTCGGTGTCATCCACTTCGACGCGCACCCGGACTGCGCTCCCCATCTGTCGGGCCATCTCGCCTCGCACGGCACACCGATCCGTCGGCTGATCGACGACGAACACATCCCCGGCCGCAACTTCGTCCAGATCGGCTTGCGCAGCGCGATCGCACCCGACGACGAACTGCTCGACTGGATGCGCGACAACCAACTGCGCGCGCACTTCATGGCCGAGATCGACCGGCGCGGATTCGACGCGGTCCTGCAACAGGCCATCGAAGAGGCACTGGACGGTCCCGAGCACCTCTTCGTGTCCCTGGACATCGATGTGCTGGACCCGGCCTTCGCGCCCGGCACCGGCACCCCCGAGCCGCCGGGCCTGACCAACCGTGAACTGCTGCCGGCCATCCGCCGCATCTGTCACGAGGTGCCGGTCGTCGGCATGGACATCGTCGAGGTGGCACCCCACCTGGACCCCGGCGGCACCACCACGATGAACGCCCGCCGCGCCATCTTCGAGGCGCTGTCCGGAATCGCCATGCGACGCAAAGGGCTGCAAGGACCCGCCTACTTGGACCCGCGCGTCTCCGGGCCGCCGCCCGACCCACAGCCGTAGCGGGCCGGGGCCGTGCGGGTGAGCGGGGAATCAGCCGTCCGCCCGGGCCCGGGCCGGCTCTGTCACGACCGCGGCCACCTGCTCGCACAGGTTGTCCAGGAAGTCAGCTGTGTGATCGTGGTTCTGCGGCCCGGTGAGCACGTCCTCGATCCTGGTGCGGACGGCGACCAGCCGCGGGTCGCTCGCCTCCTCCTGTTCGAGCAGTTCGAACACCCGGCAGGCCGCACCCAGGCAGCGCATCGGACCGTAGTCCTTCGGCTCGTCCAGCAGTCCGCGAGCGCTGCTCAGCAGGTTCGCGGCGAGCAGGACGAGATCCTCACGCACCGACGGCGGGAGTGTGCTGTCCGCAGACTTCATAGCTGATCACTTCGCTCCGGGGTCGACGCTCGGACATCTGACGTTCCCCTGCCGGATAGCCCAGCGGCACCATGAACACGGGCTCTACCTCGTCGGGCATGCCCAGCAGCACCCGCAGGACACCGGACCGGAAACTCGTGACAGGGCAGGCGCCGAGCCCGTACGCGTGGGCCGTCAGCAGCAGCGTGTTGACGGCCATGGTCACGCACAGCTGCGGCGCGCCGTCGTGCGAAGCCATGTCGAGGCGGCTGCCGTCCACACAGGCGACCACCACGACCTGAGGCTTTCCCACCAGCCCGGGAGAGAACGCTCGCAAGCGCCGCAGGGCCGACGGGTCGCGCACCACGACGAAAGACCACGCCTGTGCGTTGCTGCCGGTGGGAGCCGACAGCATGGCATCCAGCAACTCCTCCAGGACGTGATCCTCGACGGGAGCGTCGGTGTAGCTGCGCACGGCACTGCGGGTGCGCACCACGCGCACGAACTGTTCCGGCGACATACCGTCACCACTTCGGCCTTCAGTCACATGTCAGATATAACCGGCCCTCAGTCGTGCGGCCACTCGAGCAGGGCGCTGCGCCCCTGCCGCCACGAGGTGAGAAGCAGCGCGCCCAGCCGGTCCTCGAGGAACCCGGTGGCGCGGACCCCGAAGGCGACGTCGGCCTCGAGTGCGGGCTCGGCGGCCAGGAGGCCCCCGACCACATCGCGGCGCACCACCTGCTCGTGCACGGCGTCCGCCTCCACGTGCTCGTCGTAGAACCGCTGTGCGGCCTCGCCCGCGCCGACGCGGCGCAGCGCCGCCGCCAGCCGTCGCGAACCGGGCGAGGACGTCACCTCGACCCAGGCGAAGTGCCCGACCAGCGCACCGCGGTGGGCGCGGTGCAGGCCGAACAGGGACATGAGGTTCACGGTGGCGAGGACCTCGGCGGGAGCGGCGTCCACGTAGTGTCCGTAGGACGTCTCCAGGCCGAGGTCGGCCATGAGCTCGGCGAAGAGGCCCGCGTGGATGTCCTCGGGGCGGCCCGCGCCGAACTCGTCGTACTCGATGGCCACCATCGCCGCCTTCGCCCGGCCGTGCAGCCGGGGGATGACCCAGGCGTGCGGGTCGGCCTCCTTCAGGTGGTACAGGGAGCGCAGCGCCGCGTACTCCCTGAGCTGCCAGAGTTCGCCGTCGCGCTGGAGGTGATGACTGACGCTCGTCTCGTCGTGTCCGACGGGCTCCACCAGGAGAGCGGACAGGGCCTCTTCGGCGTCCTCGCCCGAGGGGACGTCGGCGCGCAGGGCGTCCAGGAAGCGCCGCTCCAGCGCGCGCCGCAGGGTCAGCAGGGCCGGGTCCCACTCCCGCTCGTCGGTGACTTCCTCGAACCCCTGGTAGTGGAGTTCGTAGAGGACGTAGAGGGCGAGCTGGAGATCGTCTCCGTAGGGGTCCGTGTGCTGGGCGTCCGGTGGGGCGGGGACCGGGCCGCCGCTGCGCAGGGCGGCGAGCACGTCGCGGGACAGATCGCCGCGGGGGGCGGGGAGTTGGGGGCTGCGGTGGCGTGATTCGGCCTGCGGCTGCGCGGCGGTGCGCGGTGCGGCGGGGGCGGTCATGACGAGGCCTCCGGCTCCTCGGTGTCGGTCTGCTTCACCCGTCGGCGGTGGCTCGTGTCGCACCACGGGTACGTACGGCTGCGGCGGCAGGTGCAGATCGCGACCTGGAAACGCCGTGAGACGGATACGGTTCCGTCGTCGCCGACCACCTCGACCGGACCCTCGACGAGGAGCGGCCCCTCGCGGTCGACCGTGACGCGGCGGGGGCGGTCAGCTGCGTTCGGCACGGATCACCACCAGTTCCTCGCTGGTCTCGTCGTCGGCTATGAGGCGGCGGCGGCGCAGCCACGCCTCGCGGGCACGCATCACGGGCCCGAACGGGATGAACTGCCGGTCGACGACGGCGGGTTGCATGCCGAGGCCCGCGAGCCGTTCGAGCGAGGCGTCCACGTCGCAGAGCGCGGAGTGCACCATCAGCAGGACGCCGCCGGGCCGCAGGGCACCGGGAGCCGCGTCGCAGACCCGGTCCACGACGGCGCGGCCGGCCGGTCCGCCGTCCCATGCGCGGGCCGCGCCGCGCCGGGGGAGCAGCGGGGAAGGGGAGGGTACGTAGGGCGGGTTGCTGACCACGAGGTCGTACGGCCCCGACGGCACCTCAAGGGTCATGTCGCCGCGGCGCACGGTGACCGACTGCTTGGAGAGCCACGCATTGACCCGGGTGGAGAGCACCGCCCGCCGCGAGATGTCGAGGGCGGTCACGCGCGCGCCCTGCCGGGCCGCCGTCACGGCGAGAGCGCCGGAGCCGGTTCCCAGGTCCAGTACGGAGGTGCCGTCACCGATGCGCTCGCGGTACAGGGCGCGGGCCAGCATCCCGGTGTCGTACTGAGGTGCGTAGACGCCGGGCAGGGTGAGAAACCGCCCCGGGCGGGCCGGAGGTGTCGTCGGACGGGCCGGACGTGCCGGGTGGACCGTCGTCGGGATGGGCGATCGCGTGTGCGTCGTCATGTGGCATCTCCCGTCTGGGGGAACTCCACTGGTGGCTCCTCCTCCCACACTCCGCCGGTTCACCGTCGCCCACCACCGGAAAGGTGACAGATGGTGACTTAACGCGAACAGGGCGGATTTGCTGCCTGCTTCGGTCCTGACACTGGGTGCCCCCGGCACCGTGATCCACACCTGAGCCGTGCCCGGCGGGGATCAGTCCGCCGTGGTGTACCGGTGCCGCGCCCACGCGGGCAGCACGAACCAGCACAGCAGGTACCACGAGACGACCCCGACCACCAGCCAGGGCACGACGGTGTCGTCGGTGGCGACCCGCAGGACGAGGAGGAGCGCCGTCGTCACCGTGCCGAGGAGGAGGATCAGGCCCACGAAGATCAACCGGGACGCCCACACCACCGTCTGCGGCTTGATCTTCCGCCCCGAGACGATGCGGTGGAACGACACCGGCCCGATGAGGGCTCCCGTCGCCGTCGAACCGAGGACCACCGTCACGACGTAGATCGTCCGGTCGGCGTCGCTCAACTCGGCGAACCGCGGCGTGAAGACGACCGTCAGGAGAAAGCCGAACAGGATCTGCACGCCGGTCTGCGCCACCCGCACTTCCTGGATCAGCTCGGTCCAGCGGCGGTCGGCGCGCTCGCTCTCGGTCTCGCGGCGGCCGTCGTCGTTCCGGGTCTCCCGTTCGGGCCGGCCCGCGGCCTCGTTGTCCGACGTGTCCACATCACCGAGTCTGCCCAGGAACCGGCGGAACGACAAACGGGGGAGGCCGGGGTAAACGGAGGGGGCCGGGGTGATTCGAGCCGTCGTGCGGGGGCAGGCGGGTCACTGAGCAACTGTTGTACCCGACCCGAGGGAGGCTCCCCGTGCTGCTGGCACACCCCGCCGTGCTGGAAGACCTGCTGGAGCGCTACAAGACCCTGGCCGTGCTCCGTGCCGACCAGGGAAGTGCCGGGAGCCGGCAGGCGTACGAGGACATCGCGTACAGCCTGTGCCTGGCCACCGGCACCAGCGACATCGACGCCGCGGTCGTCGCGGCGGGACACCGGCTGCCGGGCGCCAGGACCACGGACGACTCGCTGCTGTCGGCGTGAGCCTCCCGGGCCCCCGCGGGGGCCCGGGCCGTCGTCACGACGCGCCGTACCAGACCGTCGTGGCGTTGCAGAACTCGCGGATGCCGTGGCCCGACAGCTCCCGGCCGTAACCGGAACGCTTGACGCCGCCGAAGGGCAGTCCGGGGTGGGAGGCGGTCATGCCGTTGAAGAACACGCCGCCCGCCTGGAGATCCCGTACGCAGCGCGCCATGTCGGCCTCGTCCCGCGTCCACGCGTTCGAACTCAGGCCGAACGGCGTGTCGTTGGCCAGCTCCACGGCCTCGTCCAGGTCCGTGACGCGGTAGAGCGTGGCCACCGGGCCGAACGTCTCCTCGCGGTGGATCCGCATCCGCGGGGTGACGTCGGCCAGGACGGTCGGTGAGTAGAACCAGCCCCGCTCCTGCTCCTTGGGGCGCTGCCCGCCGCACAGCGCGGTGGCGCCTTGGCCCAGCGCGTCCTCGACGAGCTCCTCCAGGTCCGCGCGGCCCTGCTCGCTCGACAGCGGGCCCACGTCGGTGTCCTCGTCCATCGGGTCACCGACGGTCAGCTCCCGCATCCCCGCGACGAACCGGTCGCGGAAGGCGTCGTAGATGTCGGCGTGCACGATGAAGCGCTTGGCGGCGATGCAGGACTGGCCGTTGTTCTGTACGCGGGCGGTCACCGCGGTCGCTGCGGCCCGCTCGACGTCGGCGCTCGGCAGCACGAGATAGGGGTCGCTGCCGCCCAGTTCCAGGACGGTCTTCTTGATCTCGTCGCCCGCGACGGACGCCACCGCCCGGCCCGCGGGCTCGCTGCCGGTGAGCGTCGCCGCGGCCACCCGCGGGTCGCGCAGGATGTCCTCGACCTCGCCCGAGCCGATCAGCAGTGTCTGGAAGCAGCCTTCCGGGTAGCCGGCGCGGGTGAAGAGGTCCTGGAGGTACAGGGCGGTCCGCGGCACGTTCGACGCGTGCTTGAGCAGGGCCACGTTGCCCGCCATGAGGGCGGGGGCGGCGAAGCGGACGACCTGCCAGAGCGGGAAGTTCCAGGGCATGACGGCGAGGATGACGCCGAGCGGGCGGTAGTGGACGACCGCCCGGGAGGCGCCCGAGTCGGCCACGTCGTCCTGCGCGGGATGCTCGTCGGCGAGCAGTTCCTCGGCGTGCTCCGCGTACCAGCGCATGGTCTTGACGCACTTCGCGGCCTCGGCCCTGGCGGCCTTCACCGGCTTGCCCATCTCGGTCGTCATGGTGCGGGCGATGTCCGCGGCGTCCGCTTCCAGCAGATCGGCGGCGCGGTTGAGCAGCCGAGCGCGCTCGGCGAAGCCGGTGGTGCGGTGGTGGGCGTACGCGGATTCCGCCGCCGCCAGACGGTTCCGGACGTCGGCGGCGGACAGGGGCTCGAAGGTTTCGAGGGTCTCACCGGTGGCCGGGTCGACCGTGGCGATGGGCATGCGGTTCCTCCTCGGGGTGCCCGGGACCCGGTGGGGCCGGGCTCTGTGGCTCCGGGCGACGCGTGCCCCGGGATTTCCACCGTAGGCCGACCCGTGTGCGGGGGCATGCCGGAGGCGGCCGAGCGGTGCCGCGGGAGGGCCGGTGGCCCGTCCCGCGGCGGCTGACCTGTCGGCCGAGCCGGGGCGGCCCGTCGATGGACCGGGCGGCTCGTCGCTCGGTGGGTCGTGGCGCGGGCGTCAGTCCGTGGAGAGGGCCTCCAGGAGCTGCCCCGCCTTGGGGTCGGTCAGCGCGCGGGCGGCGTCGGCGAGGGCGACCATGCCCACGAGGGCGCGCCCGTCGATCACGGGCAGCCGGCGCACCTTGTGCGAGGTCATGGTCGCGAAGACCTCGTCGACGCTGTCGTCCGCGCCGATGGTCACGGCCTCGGCCTGCGCGAGCTCGCCCACGAGGACCTTCGAGGGGTCCTTGCCCTTCCCCAGCACCTTGACCACGATGTCCCGGTCGGTGATGACGCCCTTGAGGCGGTTGTCGGTGCCGCAGATGGGCAGCGCCCCGACGTCGAGCTCGGTGAGCTTGGCGGCCGCCTGGAGCACGGTCTCCTCGGCTCCGGCGCACTCCGCGCCCGGCGTCATGATCTCGCGTGCGGTGGTCATGTGGACCTCCTTGCGGTCGGCGAACGGTTCGGCCCTGTGGTCCGTCCTGCGGACCGGGCCGCTGTCGCCGACCGGGTGCCCAGTGTCGGAGGGGGTAACACCCTGGCCGCGCGGTGCTTTCGGCCGCTCAGAGACCGAGGTCGGTGAGGCCGGGGTGACCGTCGGGGTGGCGGCCGAGCGGCCAGCGGTGGAGGCGGTCGGAGTCCTGGATGGGCAGGTCGTTGATGCAGGCGTGGCGGGTACGCATCAGGCCGTCGTCGTCGAACTCCCAGTTCTCGTTGCCGTACGAGCGGAACCAGTGGCCCGAGTCGTCGCGCCACTCGTAGGCGAAGCGCACCGCGATGCGGTGGCCGTCGTGCGCCCACAGTTCCTTGACGAGCCGGTAGTCGAGCTCGCGGGCCCACTTGCGGGACAGGAAGCCGACGATGGCAGCGCGCCCGGTGACGAACTCGGCGCGGTTGCGCCAGCGGGAGTCCTCGCTGTAGGCGAGGGCCACCTTCTCGGGGTCGCGGCTGTTCCAGCCGTCCTCGGCGAGGCGCACCTTCTCGATCGCGGTCTCCCGCGTGAAGGGCGGGAGCGGGGGCCGAACGGCGGCGGTCTCGGTCGAGGTCATGGGTCTGCTCCCTGTGGCTGTGGCTGTGGCTGTGGCTGTGGCCGCGTGGAGAACGAGCGTTCTCCTTCGAGGTCGCCACGATAGGAGAACGGTCGTTCTCGCGCAACGATGCGGTGGTGTCGAGGGGTGTAGTACGGTGCGAGAACGCGCGTTCTCGACCAGCTCCTGAACTGCTCTTGACCTGCTCCGACCTGCTTCCGGCCGGCTCTCGAACCGCTTCCTACCTGCTTGGAGTACCGATGGATCACGCGGAGGCGGAGGTCAGACTCCTCGACGCCGCCGAACGGCTCTTCTACGAGCGGGGCATCCAGGCGGTCGGCATGGACCAGGTCCGCACCGCCTCCGGTGTCTCGCTCAAGCGGCTCTATCAGGTCTTTCCCTCGAAGTCGGAGCTGGTCCGGGCCTGCCTGGACCGCCGCGACCGCCGCTGGCGCGCCCGCCTCGCCGCGTATGTGGAGGGCCGCCCCGAGGGTGAGGGGCGTGTCCTCGCGGTCTACGACTGGCTGTACGACTGGTTCACCGAACCGGACTTCCGGGGCTGTGCGTTCATCAACGCGTACGGGGAGCTCGGGGCCGTCGACCCCGAGGTGGCCGACACCGTCCGGGCGCACAAGGACGCCTTCCGGGAGTACGTGGCCGGGCTGGTCGCCGACGCCGGGCTGCCGGAGCCGGCCGTCGGTCCTCTGGTCCTGCTCGCGGAAGGGGCCATGACGACCGCCGCGATCTCCGGCTCACCCGAACCGGCGCGCCAGGCCGGGCTCGGCGCGGCCCGGTTGCTTGCCGCGACGTGAGCGTGGCGACGTGAGCGTGGCAACGTGAGCGCGGCGATGTGAGCGCGGCTCGGCCCCGGTGAAGTGCCGGGCAGGCGCGTGGGGTGGCGCCCGCCCGGCGGTCGGGGGTCGTGCGGCGGACGTCAGCAGCTCAGGTTCGAGCCCGGGGTCGTGCCCAGGATCTGGGTGAAGGACTTGTAGCGGTCGATGCGGCTCTGGACCTGGGCGGGGTTGCCGCCGTTGCACTCCAGGGTGCCGTTGATGGCGCGGATGGTCTCGCCGAAGCCCGCGCCGTTGACCATGGCGTTGTGCGGGGTCATCTTGCCGGGGCCGCTCTGGGTGTTCCAGTACCAGAGGCCCGTCTGCCAGGCGATGGCCGGGTTCTGCTCGACCAGGTAGGGGTTGTTGAGCAGGTCGATGCCGAGCGCGTCACCCGCGGCCTTGTAGTTGAAGTTCCAGCTCAGCTGGATCGGGCCGCGGCCGTAGTAGGCGGCCTGCCCCGCCGGGCAGCCGTAGGGCTGGGTCTTGTCGCAGTAGTGCGGGTAGTTGTTCTGGTTCTGCTCGACCACGTACTTCAGGCCGCCCGTCTCGTGGCTGACGTTGGCGAGGAACGCCGCCGCCTCCTGGCGCTTGACGGTGTCGCTGCCGGTGTTCGCGAAGCCCGGGTAGGACTTGAGCGCGTCGGTCAGGCCCTTGTACGTGTAGAACGAGTTCCGGCTCGGGAACATCTGGTTGAACTGGGTCTCGCTGACGACGAAGCCGGACGGGTCGGGGTTGCCCGGGTCCGTCCCGCCGCCGCAGGTGCCCTGGTCGGCCCAGACGTCGGCGCGGCCGGGGGTCTCGTTCTGGGTCCACCACTTGGCGGTCCAGTTGTGTCCGTTGTACGAGGCCGACTTGCCGCCCGTGTAGACGGACGAGGAGCTCCATGGCGCCGCGCACTCGGCCGCGGACGCCGTGGTGGCGGCCGGGCCCAGGACGATCATCGCGCCGAGCGCGGCGAGCGCGGCCGCGAAGCTGGTGATGCGTCTGATCATGCCAACTCTCCTTACGGGCGGCGCGGTTGCAGGGCCCGCGCCTTCCAGGGGGTGTCGCGAACTCAAGCGAAAATGGTCTGGACCTGTCAAGGTCTAGACCAAATGTGGAAGGTAAAACCTCGGGGTGGCCTCTTCGGGTGGGGGAGAGTTTGACAGGGCAAAACATGGGATGTTCCGATGTCTGAGAAACATGGGATGTTCCCATGCCTAGGTCCCATGCCCCACCGTCCCTGAGAGAACAGGTACCGACCGATGCCGTTGCGCAGCGCCGCCCGGACCAACCTCGTCGACCTCGTCATCGCCCAGATGGAGAGCCTCATCACCGACGGCGAGTGGCGGGTCGGCGAGAAGATCCCGGCCGAACCGCTGCTCGTGGAGCAGCTCGCCGTGGGGCGCAACACCGTCCGGGAGGCGGTCCGCGCGCTCGTGCACACCGGCATGCTGGAGCCGCGTCAGGGCGACGGCACGTATGTGCGGGCGAGCAGCGACTTCGGCGCGGCCGTGCAGCGCAGACTGCGCAGGGCCGGCGTCCTGGAGGCGTACGAAGTCCGCGCCAGCCTGGAGCGGGACGCCGCACGGTACGCGGCGGAGCGCCGCACGGACGAGGACCTCGCGACACTGCGGGCCGCCCTCGCCGAGCGCGACCTGGCCTGGGAGAGCGGCAACACCGCCGCGTTCGTCGACGCGGACATGGCCTTCCACCGCACGGTCGCCGACGCGGCGCACAACAGTGTCCTCGCCGAGCTGTACGGACACCTCAGCGACGCCCTGCGCTCCACGGTGCAGTCCGTCATCGGCGCACCCGTCCCGGACTCCGTGCGCCACCAGCTCGAAGGCCACGCGGCGATCGTCGACGCGATCGAGGCACGGGACGCCGAGGCCGCAGAAGCCGCGGTGCTCGCCCATCTCGCCGAGGGCATGGCGGCGCTGCGCGAGCACCCGCCCGGCAGCCCCATCACCGCCCCGGGCGCCGACAAGAACGAATCAGGAGCAGCACATGAGTGAGGCAGCAGCGGCGACCGCCGAGGCCGCGCAGGACAGCACCGCCCCGGCTCCGCCGACCCCGGGGGCCTCCCCGGCGACACCTCCCGCGGCCTCCCCGCTGACCGGCCGCGGCGCGTTCTGCCTCGCCATCGGCGTCGTACTCCTCGCCCTCAACCTCCGCCCCGCCCTCGTCGCCGTCTCCCCGCTCGCCGACACCATCCGGGACGACAGCGGCATGTCGGCCGCCGCGACCAGCCTGCTCACCGCGCTCCCGCTGCTCTGCTTCGGCCTGCTCGCGCCCGTCGCGCCGCGGCTCGGCCGCCGCCTCGGTATGGAGCGGTCGCTGCTCGGCACCATGGTGCTGATCTGCGCGGGCACGGCCCTGCGCATGCTCGACTCGGTCGTCGCGCTCTTCGCGGGCACCGTCGTCATCGGCGCGGGCATCGCCGTCGCCAACGTCCTGCTGCCCGGCCTGATCAAGCGCGACTTCCCCGCGAAGGCGGGCCTGATGACCGGCCTGTACTCGATGTCGCTGTTCGGCGGCGCCGCACTCGCGGCCGGTGTCACGCTGCCCGTGCAGCAGGCCAGCGGCATGAACTGGCGCACCACACTGGCCTGTTGGGGTGCCCTGGCCGTCGTCGCGCTGTTCGTGTGGCTGCCGCAGATCCGGTCGCGTACGCGAGTGGGCGCGGCCGCGGCACGGCAGGCCGCCCATCCCGTACGCGGCCTGTGGCGCTCCCCGCTCGCCTGGCAGGTCACCGCGTACATGGGCCTGCAGTCCCTCAGCTACTACGCGGCCGCCGCCTGGCTGCCGACCGTGTTCCAGGACGCCGGCATGGCTCCGGGCGACGCGGGCTGGATGCTCTCCTTCTCCTCGCTGCTCGGCATCGCGGGCTCCTTCCTGGCGCCGGTGATCGTCGGCCGCAGGCTGCGCTCGGGCACCCTCGCCGCGCTCGGCGCCGTCCTGTGCGCGCTCGGCTTCGCCGGACTGCTCGTCGCACCGGCCGGCGGCGCCTACCTGTGGATGACGCTGCTCGGCCTCGGGCAGGGCGCGGCCATCAGTCTGGCGCTGCTCTTCATCGTGCAGCGGGCGCCCGACGCCCGGCACGCGGCGCAACTCTCCAGCATGTCCCAGTGCTTCGGGTACATCCTCGCCGCCACCGGGCCGACCCTTCTGGGCGCCGTCCACGACGTCTCGCACAGCTGGACCGTGCCGCTCGTCCTGCTGCTTGTCCTGCTGGTGCCGCAGGTCGTGGCCGGACTCGGTGCCGCACGCGACCGTCATGTGGCGGGCATCGGCTGACGCCGGGCCGGGCAGGATGCATCCGGTGCGGCCCTCCACGGCCCGCCGCGTCGGATTGAGAAGGGTGCAGCGATGACGGATTCGGCCCCCGGGCGGCTCGCGGTCTCACGGGCGACGCTCGACGACTGGCACGTGGTGACGGGATGGGCGGCGGACGAGGGCTGGAACCCCGGCCTCGGCGACGCCCCCTCGTTCTTCGCACAGGACCCCGAGGGGTTCTTCCTGGGGCGCCTCGACGGTGCACCGGTCTCCGCGATCTCCGTGGTCAACTACGGGGACATCTACGCCTTTCTCGGCTTCTACCTGGTCCGCCCCGACCAGCGCGGCCGCGGCTTCGGCCTCGCCACCTGGCGAGCGGGGCTCGCGCACGCCGGGGGCAGGACCGTGGGCCTGGACGGCGTACCGGCCCAGCAGGACAACTACCGCCGCTCCGGCTTCGAGTGGAGGCACGGCACGCTGCGCTACGTCGGCCCGCTGCCCGCGCCCGACACCCCCGACCGGCACGTGCGCCCCGTCGAGGCGGCGGGCCTGCGCGCCCTCATGGCGTACGACAGCGGATGTCTGCCGGCCGACCGGCCGCGCTTCCTGGAGTCCTGGCTCGCCGCCCCGGGGCACCGCGCCCTCGCCCGCATCGTCGACGGCAGGCTGACCGGGTACGGAGTCCTCCGTCCCGGCCGCGACGCGCTGCGCGTCGGACCGCTGTTCGCCGACACCCGCGCCGACGCCGAGGCACTCCTGGACGCGCTGGCGGCGGAGGCGGACGGTGCGCCCGTCGCGATGGACGTGCCCGGGACGAACCCGGAGGCCGTGGCGCTCGCCGAGGCACGCGGCATGAAACCCACGTTCGACACCGCCCGCATGTACACGGGCCCGGTCAGGGACTACGCGGAGCGACGGGTCTTCGGCGTCACCTCGCTCGAACTCGGTTAGGTGAAGCGGCGGTCGAGGCTTGACCTCAAGTTTAGTTGAGGTTCTAACCTTTCGGTATGAGCATGGAAACGACCGCATGGACGCAGCTGTACAGCGTCATGCATGCGCAGCAGGACCGACGCCCCTTCGCCCGAGCCACGCTGCGCCGCATCGGCGCCTTCGCGCGGCCCCATCGCCGACGCATCTGGCAGTTCGTGCTGCTGAGCATCGTCACCGCACTGCTCGCCGTGGCAACTCCCGTACTGGCGGGGCACGTTGTCACCGCGATCGTATCGGGCTCCGACTCCTCGACGATCGTGCGCTACGCCCTGCTCATCGCGGCCATCGCACTCGCCGAGGCCGGACTGGGCCTGCTGAGCCGCTGGCTGTCGGCGAACCTCGGCGAAGGGCTCATCCTCGATCTGCGGACCGCCGTCTTCGACCACGTACAGCGGATGCCCATCGCCTTCTTCACCCGCACCCGCACGGGCGCCCTGGTCAGCCGCCTCAACAACGACGTGGTCGGCGCGCAGCGGGCGTTCAGCAACACGCTGTCCGGCGTCGTCGGGAACGTCGTCACGCTGCTCCTGACCCTGGTCGTCATGATGACGCTCTCCTGGCAGATCACCCTGCTCGCCCTCGTGCTGCTGCCCGTCTTCGTCGTGCCCGCGCGGCGCATGGGCTCGCGGATGGCGAAGCTGCAGCGCGAGGCGGCGCACCACAACGCCGCCATGGGCACCCGGATGACCGAGCGCTTCTCGGCGCCGGGCGCCACCCTCATCAAGCTCTTCGGCCGGCCCGGCGACGAGTCCGCGGAGTTCGCCGCGCGAGCCTCCCGGGTGCGGGACATCGGCGTACGCACCGCCATGGCGCAGTCCGCGTTCATCACCGCGCTCACCCTGGTGTCGGCCCTCGCGCTGGCGCTCGTGTACGGCCTCGGCGGGTACTTCGCGCTGCAAGGGACGCTGGCGCCGGGCGACGTCGTCGCGCTGGCCCTGCTGCTCACCCGGCTCTACGCACCGCTGACCTCGCTGGCCGGCGCGCGGGTCGAGGTCATGAGCGCCCTCGTCAGCTTCGAGCGGGTCTTCGAGGTGCTCGACCTGAAGCCGCTCATCGAGGAGAAGGAGAAGCCGGTACCGGTGCCCGAGGGCCCCGTCGCCATCGAGTTCGACAACGTGCGGTTCGGATACCCGTCCGCCGACAAGGTCTCCCTCGCCTCGCTCGAAGAGGTCGCCTCGCTCGACACCCGCGGCGGTGAGGAAGTCCTGCACGGGCTGTCCTTCCGCGCCGAGCCCGGACAGACCATCGCGCTCGTCGGTTCGTCCGGAGCGGGCAAGTCGACCATCGCGCAACTGCTGCCGCGCCTGTACGACGCGGACGAG
The DNA here is from genome assembly GCF_040683555.1 of Streptomyces sp. NPDC093510. Taxonomy (NCBI): domain Bacteria; kingdom Bacillati; phylum Actinomycetota; class Actinomycetes; order Kitasatosporales; family Streptomycetaceae; genus Streptomyces; species Streptomyces sp. NPDC093510. The sequence goes on along the minus strand of NZ_JBFBEE010000013.1, from coordinate 213,493 downwards.
GGCACCGTGCGGATCGGCGGCGTCGACGTGCGGGACCTGTCCGCCGAGTCGATGCGGGCCACCCTCGGCATGGTCACGCAGGACGGCCACCTCTTCCACGAGTCCGTCCGCGACAACCTGCTCCTCGCCCGGCCCGGCGCGAGCGAGGACGATCTGTGGGACGTACTGCGCCGAGCCCGCCTCGAAGACCTCGTACGCTCCCTGCCCGACGGCCTGGACACCGTGGTCGGCGAGCGCGGATACCGCCTCTCCGGCGGCGAACGGCAGCGGATGACCATCGCGCGGCTGCTCCTCGCCGGGCAGCGCGTCGTCATCCTCGACGAGGCGACGGCCCACCTCGACAACACCTCCGAGGCCGCCGTGCAGGAAGCACTGGCCGAGGCGCTCGCCGGCCGCACCGCCGTGGTGATCGCACACCGGCTGTCCACCGTGCGCTCCGCCGACCAGATCCTCGTCGTAGAGGCGGGACAGATCGTCGAACGCGGCACCCACGACGAGCTGCTGGCCCTCGGCGGACGCTACGCGGAGCTGTACCGGACGCAGTTCGCCAAGGTTACGGAGCCGGTGGGCCCGGCGGAGGTCGTGACGGCGGCCTGAGGGACGCGGCGGTCCGAGAAGCGAGGCAGCCCGGCCGCGGGGGCGGGGCTGCCGCGTCGCGGACCACGAGCCGTGTCCATTCGTCCACCAGGAGTTCATCGGTTCCCCACCATCCGCCCGCGCCGCCGTGAGAGAAACCCTCCATGTGCGATGACGAGTTGATACCACCGGACGCGGATCTGACGGAGGACCAGTGGCTGCGGGCCGACCCGGCTCTCGCCGAGGGGCCGGTGGGGGAGCGGGTCCGGGAGATGCGGGCGCCGCGCCGCCGGACCGTGCTCGGCGGCGTGGTGGCGGGAGCGGCGGCACTGACCGTCCTGCCGGGCGGGGCGCAGACCCCCGCCGCGGCGGCGGCCCGCACCGGTAAGTTCCCCCTGCCGACCGCGCCGAACAGGTCCGGGGAGTACGCGGTGCTCCTCACCGGCGACGCCGGTACGGGCGAGGAGGCCCAGCACGCGGTGGCGGCGGCGGCCCGCGAGGTGTGCCGGGCCGAGGGCATCGGCCTCGCGGTCGGCCTCGGCGACAACATCTACGAGAACGGCCCCGAGTCCGCCGACGACTCGGAGTTCCGCACCAAGTTCGAGGACCCCAACTCCGGTGTGGACATGCCCTGGCTGATGGTCCTCGGCAACCACGACTGCTCCGGTCTCATCCCGGGCAGCGGCGGTGACCCGTCCCGCGGCGACCGGGAGGTCGCCTACGCCAAGGGCTCGCCCCGCTGGTACATGCCGAGCCGCTACTACAACGTCGCGCTGCCCGCCACGGGCGCCGCCGGGAGCGACCCGGTGGTGGAGTTCTTCGCCATCGACACCAACCCCGTCTCCTCGTACGTCACCCAGCTCGACCCGCACTACCGGTGGAACGGCCCCTATATGCGTGAGCAGCGCGCGTGGCTGGACGAAGCCCTCAGCTCGTCGCGGGCGCGCTGGAAGATCGTGCTCGGCCACCACCCGTACCTGAACAACGGCAAGCACGGCAGCGCCGGTTCGTACGACGGTTTCGTGATCGGCCACTACACCAGCGGCATCCACCTCAAGGAGCTGTACGAGGAGGTGGTGTGCGGGCGCGCCGACCTGATCCTGTCCGGGCACGACCACACCCTCCAGATCCTCGAGCCCACCGCCCGCACCGGCGGCACCCGGCAGATCGTGAGCGGCGCCGCGGGGAAGGCGGGCGACGGAAAGGCCCATTTCAACCATCCGTCGACCTGGCAGAACTTCTCCGACCACGGCTTCATGGTGCTCAAGGTGTCCGAACGGGCGATGACCGTCGAGGCGTACACCGTCGACGTCGCCACGCGGAGGGCTCGCCTGGCACACCGGACGCGTACGTCCGCACCCGTGGCACATACGTCGTGAAATATGTGAAATAGGTGAATTCAGCTATTTTTCGGATTAGACGGGTAAACCCATTGTATGGAACCAATGGAACTTTCCGTCTCGCACACCGTGGCCCTTCTGATGTGGGTCGCCGGCATCGTCGTGGTCGCCGTGCTCCTGGGCGCCTTCTTCTGGGGCCGGCGCGCCCAGGAGCGTGAGACACGCACGCCCAGCCCGGCCGAACAGCCGAAACGGCCGTACGACGGGCCGGCGCGGGAGGAGCGGGAGTACCGCGACCCGGACGAGGTGCCGCACGACGGCGACCGCCTCACCCCCCACGAGCTGAACGACGGCTACGGCAAGTCCGGCACACACCCCAGCCCGTCACAGGACCCGGACGACCACAGGAAGGACCACGGCGGCAGCTTCGGCAGCGGCGGCCTCGGCTGAGCTCCCCGATGCCCGCCGCACCCCGCCCCAGGCGTGGTGCGGCGGGCATTTCGCGCTCTCGCGGGGGGTGGCCGGGGCTCTCGGCGTGTCACTCGATTGCCGTACACCACCGAGCCGTCCGCGCTCACGTGGCAGAGGCTGATCGAGCAATCGGCGGCCTCTGGAGCCGCCGGCGACCGATGGTCGGCACCGCATCGGATGCGCTGTCCCGCGCACGGAGGAGTCCTCGATGACCCCAGCTCAGTCGAAGAAGTGGGAACACGCCGTCGTCACCGGCGGCGGGGGCTTCGTCGGATCGCATCTCTGCACCGCCCTGCTGACCGCAGGCACCGCTGTGACCTGCGTGGACGACTTCAGCACAGGGCAGCCCGAGAACCTGGCGCCGCTGCTCGACCGGCCCGGCTTCCGGCTGATACAGGCGAACGTGGCCGAGGGACTGACCGTGGAGCGACCGGCCGACCTGGTCCTCCACTTCGCCTCCCCGGCCTCGCCCGCCGACTACCTGCGGCTCCCCCTGCACACCCTGGACACCGGCAGCCTCGGCACGCGCAACGCCCTGGAACTCGCCCACCGGTCCGACGCCCGCTTCATGCTCGCCTCGACCTCGGAGGTCTACGGGGACCCGCAGCAGAACCCCCAGGACGAGCGGTACTGGGGCAACGTCAACCCGGTCGGACCGCGCAGCGTGTACGACGAGGCCAAGCGCTTCGGTGAGGCCCTGACCACCGCCCACGCCGACGCCGAGGGCACCGACACCGGCATCGTGCGGCTGTTCAACACCTACGGCCCCCGCATGCGCGGCCACGACGGGCGGGCGGTGCCGACCTTCATCCGGCAGGCGCTCGACGGCGAGCCCCTGACCGTCACCGGCGACGGAAACCAGACCCGCTCGCTGTGCTACGTCGACGACACCGTGCGCGGCATCCTCGCGGCGGCCGCCCACGGCATGCGCGGCCCGGTCAACATCGGCAACCCCACCGAGATCACCATGCTCGAACTGGCGCGCCTCATCATCGAGTTCACCGGCTCCCGCTCGGAGATCCGCTTCATCGACCGGCCGACGGACGACCCGGCCGTGCGCTGCCCGGACATCACGCTGGCCCGCGACAAGCTCGGCTGGGAACCGGAGGTCGCCGCCGACGAAGGCCTGCGGCGCACCATCGACTGGTTCCGCGCCACAGCGGACCGCTGAGCACCGGGCGGCGCGTCCACGGCGCCGCCCGACCGCGGGAAACCTGCCTGCCCAGACCCAGCTTGGCCATGTTCCCCGTACCGCTGTCACAGCTGCGCGCACGCGCTCACGACCGCGGGTCCGGACATGTGCCAAGGACCGCCGACAGAATCTCGGATCCTCCATGCGCGTCCTCGGAATCAACGCACTCTTCCACGACCCCGCCGCCGCCCTCGTCATCGACGGCAGGACCGTCGCCGCCGCCGAGGAGGAGCGGTTCTCCCGGCGCAAGCACGGCAAACGGCCCCTGCCCTTCTCGGCCTGGGAACTGCCCGAGCAGGCCGCCGCCTGGTGTCTGCGCAGGGCCGGTCTACGGCCTCAGGACCTCGACGCGGTCGCCTACTCCTACGACCCCGAACTCGCCCGGCCCGCCGAGACCATGGGCCTCGACGACCCCTGGGACCACCTGCGGCAGACCTACGCCCGCGAGGCCCCGAACTTCCTCCGGACCGCGCTGCCAGGACTCGACCCGGGCATCGTCCGCTTCGTACCGCACCACATGGCCCACGCCGCGTCGAGCGCCTTCGCCGCACCGGACGCGGAGGACTCCTCGGTCCTGGTGCTCGACGGCCGCGGCGAGCGTGCCTCGCACCTCGCCGCACGACGGGTCCGCGACAAGCTGGAGCCGCTGTACGCCCAGGACCTGCCGCACTCCCTCGGACTGGTCTACGAGGAACTCACGGGACACCTCGGATTCCTGCGCTCCTCCGACGAGTTCAAGGTGATGGCCCTCGCCTCCCACGGCACCCCGCGCATGCTCCCCGAGCTGCGCAAGCACGTCCACCCGACGGGCGACGGCGGGTTCCGCGCGACCGCCGTGCCGTGGCACGAGCTGTGCCCGCCGCGCGGCGCGGACGAACCGTGGACGCAGGACCACGCGGACGTGGCCGCCAGCGCGCAGGCCGTCCTGGAGGAGACCCTGCTCGACCTGGCACGCTGGCTGCACGGCAAGACGCACCACAGCGTGCTCACCCTCGCCGGCGGCGTCGCGCTGAACTGCGTCGCCAACTCCCGCATCGCACGCGAAGGCCCCTTCTCCCAGGTGTGGGTGCAGCCCGCCGCAGGCGACGCGGGCACGGCACTGGGCGGCGCGCTGCTGCTCACCGCGGGCGCGGGAGTCCAGCCGGAACCCATGACCGGCGCCGACCTCGGCCGCGACTGGTCGGACGCCGAACTCGGCGCCTGGCTGAAGACCGCCGCCGTCACCTTCGAACGGCCCGCGGACATCGCCGCGACGGTCGCGCGGGCGCTGGCGGAGAACCGGATCGTCGCCTGGTTCCAGGGCCGGTCCGAGTACGGCCCCCGGGCGCTAGGCCATCGCTCGCTCATGGCCCACCCAGGCCACGCGGGCAACCTGGAGCGGCTCAACGACGTCAAGGGCCGCGAGCAGTTCCGGCCCGTCGCCCCCATGGTCCTCGCCGACCGCGCCCCCGAGATCTTCGACGGGCCGATGCCCAGCCCGTACATGCTGTTCGTGCACGACGTGGCGGAACCCTGGCGGGACCGGATTCCGGCGGTCGTCCACGTCGACGGGACGGCCCGCATCCAGACCGTGGACCCGGCGTGCGAGCCCCTGGTCGCCCGCATGCTCGGCGAGTTCGAGAAGCTCACCGGTCTGCCGGTCGTGGTCAACACCAGCCTCAACACGGCGGGCCGCCCCATGGTGGACGACCCGCGCGACGCGCTGGAGTGCTTCGGCTCCTCGCCCGTCGACCTGCTGGCCATCGGCCCGTACGCGATCCGCCGCCAGGACCTCTTCCGTACCTCTGAAGGCGGCACCTCTGAAGGCGGCACCTCCGAAGGCGGCGATCTCTGATGGCCGCGGGCAAGAAGCGGAAAGCCGCCGACGGCACGTACGCCGTGGTGATCCCCACCCTCGGGCGACCGAGCCTGACCGTGACCCTGCGCGCGCTGGCCGATGCCGCGGGACCCGCACCGGACCGGGTGGTCCTCGTCGACGACCGGCCCGGCACGGACGGCACGACACCGCTGCCCGTCGAGATCCCGGCTTCCCTGCGTCCCGTCACCGCCGTGGTGAAGGGCAAGGCCCGCGGGCCCGCCGCGGCCCGCAACACGGGGTGGCGGGCGGCCGGCCGTCTGCCCTGGATCGTCTTCCTCGACGACGACGTCGTCCCCGGCCCGACCTGGGCCGACGACCTCGCCCTCGACCTCGCCGCGGCCGCCCCGCGCGACGCGGCGGTCACCGCCCGCATCGACGTACCGCTCCCCGAGGACCGCAGGCCCACGGACTGGGAACGCAACACCGCCGGGCTCGCCACAGCCCGGTGGATCACCGCCGACATGGCGTACCGCCGCGAGGTGCTCGAGGCCGTCGGAGGCTTCGACGAGCGGTTCCGGCGCGCCTTCAGAGAAGACGCCGACCTCGCGCTGCGGGTGCTCGCCGCCGGCTGGACGGTGGACGCGGGGACACGCACCACGGCCCACCCGGTACGCCCCGCCGACCGCTGGGTCTCGGTGCGCGTGCAGGCCGGCAACGCGGACGACGTCCTCATGACACGGCTGCACGGACCCGGCTGGTGGACCCGCGCCGACGCCCCGCGCGGCCGGCTGCCCCGCCACCTCGCGGTGACCGCTGCCGCCGTCGGGACCGTCACCTGCGCCGCGCTGCGCAGGCCCGCGGCCGCCACCGTCTGCGCCGCCGCCTGGCTGGCCGGCACCACCGAGTTCGCCCTCGCCCGGATCCTCCCGGGCCCGCGGAACAGGGACGAGGTGGCCGCCATGGCGCTGACCAGCGTGCTCATCCCGCCCGCCGCCGTCTGGCACTGGCTGCGCGGACAGGCGGTACACCGACGGGCCGCGCAGCTCGACCCGCACCCGGCCGGGCCAGGACTCGGCACGCGCCCGCCGATCCGGCCCGCCCACGAGGAACGGGCACGCCGATGAGCCGACATCCGACGCCCTGGCTGATCGAAGGGCCCCGCGGAACGACGGCGGCCCCGCACGACGGTGCACAGGGCATCCCCGCAGCGGTCCTCTTCGACCGCGACGGCACCCTCGTCGAGGACGTGCCCTACAACGGCGACCCCGCGCTGGTGCGGCTCGCCCCGACCGCACGCAGCGCCGTCGAGGCCGTCCGGGCTGCGGGCATCCCTGTCGGCGTCGTGAGCAACCAGTCGGGCGTCGCCCGCGGTCTGCTGACCCGCGTTCAGGTCGAAGCGGTGGGGCGGCGCGTGGAGGAACTCCTCGGCCCGTTCGCCGTCTGGGCCATCTGTCCGCACGGACCCGGCGACGGCTGCGGCTGCCGCAAACCGGCGCCCGGCCTGGTGCTCGCCGCGTGCGAGCGGCTCGGCGTCCCGGCCGGACGCGCCGCCGTCATCGGCGACATCGGGGCCGACACGGACGCCGCCCGCGCCGCCGGAGCCCGCGGCGTCCTGGTCGCCACCCCGGTCACCCGGGCCGAGGAGATCGAGGCGGCCGACACCGTGGCGCCCGACCTGCTCACCGCGGTCGGCCTGCTCCTCACCCCGCGGGGAACGGCCCGCCCCGCAGCGGCCGCCTGCGCGCCCGCGACCGGTTCGGGGGAGGGGAGGCGGCGATGACCGGCACCCCGGCCCTTCCGCGCACTCTCGTCGTACGCCTCGACAGCGCGGGCGACGTACTCCTCGCCGGGCCCGCCGTGCGTGCCGTCGCGGCCGGCTCCTCGTACACCGCGCTGCTCTGCGGACCGCAGGGCGTCCAGGCGGGCAAGCTCCTGCCCGGAGTGGACGACGTACTGGTCCACGACGCCCCCTGGGTGGGCCTGGAGCCCGCGCGGGTCTCGCGCGAGACGACGCGTCAGCTGCTCGACGCGGTGACGTCCTGCTGTTTCGACCGGGCCCTCATCCTCGTCTCCTACCACCAGAGCCCGCTGCCCGCCGCATTGCTCCTGAAGCTCGCCGGGGTCCCCAGGACGGCCGCCGACAGCGAGGACTACCCGGGCAGCCTCCTCGACCTGCGCCACCGCAGGATGCCCCACCGCCACGAGGCCAGGGCCGCCCTCGACCTCGCCGAAGCCGCCGGATTCACGCTGCCGCCCGGCGACGACGGGGCACTGCGGGTGACGACACCGCCCGACACCACCTCCCTCACCGGCAGCGACCCCTACGTGGTGCTCCACCCCGGAGCCGCCGTGCCCGCCCGCGCCTGGAGCCCCGACCGGGCGCGCCGCGCAGCGGCCGCACTCGCCGCCGCCGGGCACCGGGTCGTGGTCACCGGCGGACCCGGCGAGCGCGAACTGACCGCGAAGGTCGCCGGGCGCCACGCCCTCGACCTCGGCGGGGCCACCGATCTGCGGCACCTCGCGGGCGTGCTCGCGGCAGCACGGGCGGCGGTGGTCGGCAACACCGGCCCCGGGCACCTCGCCGCCGCCGTGGGAACGCCCGTCGTCAGCCTGTTCGCGCCGGTCGTACCGGCCGAGCGCTGGGGCCCGTACGGCGTCCGCCACGTCCTGCTCGGCGACCAGCGCGAGCGGTGCGCGGACAGCCGCGCGCGGACCTGCCCGCTGCCGGGCCACCCCTGCCTCGACGGCGTCGGCGACGCCGAAGTGCTCGCCGCCGTGGCGGCACTCACCGCCGATACCGCCGATACCGCCGGCACCGCCCATGCCGCCGAAACGACCACGACCTCCCGCCGGACGCGCCCGAGACCGGCGGCGTCCCTGTCCCACCCGCCGACCGGAACGGGCCGCACGCCCGGGACGGAACGAGGAGCGATCGTATGAACATCCTGCTGTGGCACGTGCACGGTTCCTGGACGACCTCCTTCGTGCAGGGGCCCCACACCTACCTCGTGCCCGTCACACCCGACCGCGGCCCGGACGGCCTTGGCCGGGCCCGGACGTTCGCCTGGCCCGACTCGGTGCGCGAGGTCACGCCCGAAGAGCTGCGCGACGCGGAGGTGGACCTCGTCCTCTTCCAGCGGCCGCACGAACCGGAGCTCGCCGAACGCTGGCTCGGCGGCCGGCGCCCCGGACGTGACGTGCCCGCCGTGTACCTGGAGCACAACGCACCCGACGGCGACGTTCCCGACACCCGCCACCCGTGCGCCGACCGCGACGACCTCACGCTCGTCCACGTCACCCACTTCAACCGGCTGTTCTGGGACAACGGCAGCACGCACACGGAGGTGATCGAGCACGGCATCGTCGACCCCGGCCACCAGTACACCGGGCGCCTGCCCCGGGCCGCCGTCGTCGTCAACGAACCGGTGCGCCGGGGCCGTCACACCGGCACGGACCTCCTCGCGGGACTGAGCGAGGCCGCCCCCCTGGACGTCTTCGGCATGCGGACGGAGGGCCTCGCCGAGCACCTGGGCCTCCCCGAGGACCGCTGCCGCTCCGCCGACCTCCCGCAGAGCGAACTGCACACGGCACTCGCCGAGCGCCGCCTGTATCTGCACCCGGTGCGCTGGACCTCCCTCGGCCTCTCCCTGCTGGAGGCCATGCACCTGGGCATGCCGGTCGTGGCGCTCGCCACCACGGAGGCGGTGGAGGCCGTGCCCCGCGGCACCGGCACCCTCTCCACCCGCCCCGAGGTCCTGGCGCGGGCCGCCCGGCGCTACCTGGAGGAACCGGAGGCCGCGGCCGAGGACGGCGCACGCGCCCGGCAGGCCGCTCTCGAAAGGTACGGACTCAAGCGCTTCCTCGACGACTGGGAGCGCGTCATGACGGAGGCGATCTCATGACCTCGACCCTCAGCCCCCTCGACTCCGGCGCCCTCGGCGCCGAGCCCATGGGCCCCGGCGTGCTGTCGATCGCGCTCGTCTCGGAACACGCGAGCCCGCTCGCCACGCTGGGCGGCGTCGACGCGGGCGGCCAGAACGTGCACGTGGCCTGCCTCGCGGGAGCGCTCGCCGACCGCGGCCACCGCGTGACCGTCTACACCCGCCGTGACGCACCCGACCTGCCCGAACGCGTCGCGCTGCGCGCGGGAGTGCAGGTGCATCACGTACCGGCGGGACCGCCCGAGCAGATACCCAAGGACGAACTCCTGCCCCACATGGACGAGTTCGGCCGCTACCTGGCGCGCACCTGGCGCGGCCGCCCGCCCGACCTGGTGCACTCGCACTTCTGGATGTCCGGCCTCGCCTCGCTGCGTGCCGCGCGTGAACTCGGCCTGCCGTTCCTGCACACGTACCACGCCCTCGGCACGGTGAAGCGGCGCCACCAGCAGCTCGCCGACCCCAGCCCGCCGAGGCGGATCGCCCTGGAGACCGAGGTGGGCCTCGGCTGCGACCGGATCATCGCCACCTGCCGGGACGAGGTCGCCGAACTGGGCAGGATGGGCGTCCCCGCCGCCAAGGTCGGCATCGTGCCGTGCGGTGTCGACACCGAGCTGTTCACCCCGCGCGGGCCGGTCGCCGAGCGCGGCGCCCAGCGCCACCAGGTGCTCCAGCTCGGCCGCCTCGTGCCGCGCAAGGGTGCGGCGGTCTCCGTCGCCGCGCTGGCCCGGCTGCCCGAGACCGAACTCGCCGTCGTCGGCGGCCCGCCCGCCGACCGGCTGGCCGAGGACCCCGAGGTCCGCAGGCTCCGCGCGCTCGCCCGCGAGGCGGGCGTCGCCGACCGGGTCCGCTTCACCGGCGGCGTGCCGAGCGCCGACGTGCCGCCGCTGCTGCGCGCGGCCGACGTCGTGCTGTGCCCCGCGGACTACGAACCGTTCGGCATCGTGCCGCTGGAGGCGATGGCGTGCGGCAGACCGGTCGTCGCCAGCGCCGTCGGCGGGCAGCTGGACACGGTCGCCGACCCGGCCACCGGCCGCCTCGTGCCGCCCCGGGACCCCGAGGCCCTGGCCCGCGCCGTCGCCGAACTCCTCGCCGACCCCGCGCTGCGCGAGGCGAGCGGCGAGGCGGGCCGGCGCAGAGTCCTGCGCCGGTACGGCTGGAGCCAGGTCGCGGCGGCCACCGAGGTCGCCTACTGCGACGTCCTCGACGCCAGGCCCGTCGTGACGGGGGTCGGAGCGGTGTGAGGCCCGCACGGGCCCGGTGACCCGGACCGGTCACCACGGGCGCTCCCGGCCTTCGCCGGCCGATCGTGAAGCACGGACACCCGAAGGAGGTGCGGGCCCCGGCGTCCTCGCGGACGCCGTACGCCCGACCAGCATGAGCGAATCCCCCGCACTCGACGCCGCCCGGCTGCACTGCCGGTCACTGGAGCAGGCGCTCGGCCGGCTGCGCCGGGACGGCCTCGGCCGGATCACGGACTGGGGCGGCCGGCTCGCCGCCGCACTGCCCGCAGGGAGCAGGCTCCTCGCCGCGGGCAACGGCGGAAGCGCCGCCCAGGCCCAGCATCTGACCGCCGAACTGGTGGGCCGCTACCGGCGTGAGCGGCCGGCGTACTCCGCCATCTCCCTGCACGCGGAGACGTCCAGCATGACCGCCATCGGCAACGACTACGGCTTCGACCACGTCTTCGCCCGCCAGGTCTCCGCCCACGGCCGCCCCGGCGACATCCTCGTCCTGCTGTCCACGTCCGGCCGCAGCGCCAACCTGATCACGGCCGCGGTGGCGGGACGGGCCGCCGGGCTGCGCGTCTGGGCGCTCACAGGACCAGGACCGAACCCGGTGGGCGAAGCCGCCGACGACGTCCTGTACATCGAGGGCGACAGCACGGCGACCGTGCAGGAGACCCACCTCGTCGCCGTCCACCTGCTGTGCGAAGCCTTCGACGCGGCGCTCTCCGAACCCGTCGTGGCCACCACGGGCCGCATCGCGCCGCGCGACGTGGTCCCCGTCAACGGGAACGTCTCGTGACCGCGCCGAAGCCGCTCGTCGTCGTCGGAGACGTCCTGCTCGACGAGGACATCGAGGGCGTCGCCACCCGGCTCTCCCCGGACGCCCCCGCCCCCGTCGTCGACGTCACCGCCGACCGGCGGCACCCCGGCGGCGCGGGTCTCGCCGCCGCGCTCGCGGCACGCGGCGGCCGCGCGGTGACCCTGGTGACCGCGCTCGGCGACGACCCCGCGAGCGAGGCCGTGCGCCGCGAACTCAGCGGCCGCGTACGGCTGGTGGAGCTGCCGCTGAACGGCACCCTGCCGGTGAAGACGCGCGTCCTGGCTTCCGGCCGCCCGCTGGTGCGCTTCGACCGGGGAGGCGGCACACCCGGCGAGCCCGACGCCGCGGTGCGTGACGCGCTGGCCGGGGCCCACGCCGTCCTCGTCGCCGACTACGGACGGCACACCGCGAGCGCGGTACGCGAGCACCTCGCGGCCGTCACCCCGCGCACCCCGCTGGTGTGGGACCCCCACCCCAAGGGCGACACCCCCGTACCCGGCGCGCGGCTCGTCACCCCGAACGCGGCGGAGGCCCGGGCCCTGTGCCCCGGCGACGACGCGACGCTTCGCGCGTACGCCGGACGCGGCGCGGAACTGGCCGACCGCTGGCAGGCCGCCGGAGTCGCCGTGACCCTCGGCGAGCGCGGCGTGCTCCTCACCCGGCCCGGTTCCGGTACGCCGATGCTGATCCCGGCGCCGTACCGCGCGAGCGGCGACCCGTGCGGCGCCGGTGACTGCTTCGCCGCCGCCACGGCCGCGGCCCTCGCCGACGGGGCGCTCCCGGAGGAGGCCCTCCAGCGAGCCGTGGCGGAGGCCGCCGCCTTCGTCTCGGCGGGCGGCGCCACCAACCCGGACCTGTGGCGGACGACGCCCGCCGACCCTGCCGAGGACGAGCCCCGCACCGACGCCTTCGCCCTCGCCGAACAGGTACGGGCACGCGGCGGCACGGTGGTGGCGACCGGCGGCTGCTTCGACCTCCTGCACGCCGGCCACGTCGGCCTGCTGGAGAGCGCCCGGCGCATCGGCGACTGCCTGATCGTCTGCCTCAACTCCGACGCGTCACTCACCCGGCGCAAGGGCCCCGGGCGCCCGCTCAACAAGGAGGCGGACCGCGTCCGCGTCCTCGAGGCACTCGGCAGCGTCGACGCCGTGGCCGTCTTCGAGGAGGACACCCCGCAGGCACTGCTCGGCAGGCTGCGGCCCGACGTGTGGGTCAAGGGCGGCGACTACTCCGTCCAGGACCTGCCCGAGGCCGAGACCCTGCGCGCGTGGGGCGGGCAGGCCGTCGTCCTGCCGTACCTCGACGGCCGCTCCACCACCCTGCTGGCCCGCCGGGCCGCCGAGGCCGCGACGCCGACCCGGCGGCCCACCGCACCCTGAGCCGAGAGGCACCCCCGAAGGTGAACGAAGAGACCGCACGCCCACCGCGGCCCGGCACCTCGACGACGGACCGCCCCCGAGCGCTGGTGCTGCGGGCACTGGGGCTGGGGGACCTGCTGACCGTCGTACCGGCGCTGCGCGCCCTGCGGCGGCGGCTGCCCGCCCACGAGATCGTGCTGGCCGCTCCCGAGCGGCTGACCGGCCCCGCTCTGGCGACCGGCGTCGTGGACCGGCTGCTCCCCGCGTCGGCCGCCGGCCGGGCGGTGCCGACCGGCCTTCCGTGGACCGGCCCGCCCCCCGACCTGGCCGTGGACCTGCACGGCAACGGCCCGCCGAGCCACCTGCTGCTCCAAAGCCTGCGACCCGGGCGGCTTCTCGCCTACGCGCACCCGGACACCCCCGACATCGAGGGACCCGCATGGCGGGACGACGAACACGAGCGGGACCGGTGGTGCAGGCTGCTGTCCTGGTACGGCATCGAGGCGGACCCCACGGACGTACGCATCCCGTCGCCCCCGCTGCCCTCACCGGCACCCCGAGCCGTCGTCGTCCACCCGGGCGCCGACGCCGGGGCTCGCCGCTGGCCCCCGGAGCGGTTCGCCGCCGTGGCCCGGGACCTGGCAGGCCGCGGTCACCGGGTCGTGGTGACCGCGGGGGCGGGGGAGGAGGCGACCGGGCAGTACGTGGCGAGGGAGGCGGGGCTTTCGGCGGACGCCGTGCTGGGCGGCGCCGAGGACGTGCCGTTCGACCGGCTGACGGCGCTCGTGGCACACGCCCGCTGCGTCATCGTCGGCGACACCGGCCTCGCCCACCTGGCAACGGCGCTCGGCACCCCCTCGGTCGTCCTGTTCGGCCCGGTGGCACCCCGGTTGTGGGGCCCACCGGCGGACCCCCGCCACCGGGCGCTGTGGCACCCGGACGGCGACGACGCGGCCCGTCCGGGCGACGCCCACGGCGCGGAGCCGGACGAGCGGCTGCTGCGGATCACTCCTGAGGAGGTCCTCGCCGCCGTGCGGGATCTGCCGGAGCCGTGTCTGCCGTCGGCCGCGGCAGCGGCGCAGGCCCCCGTGCCCGGGAGGTGAACGCGGTCAGGCGGCCGTCTCCAGTGCCGGCTGGACCGTTGCGCCCTGCGGTGTCTTCCTGCGCAGGAGCACCGGGGCGGTGGTGCCCCGCCTGCGGAGCACGAAGCCCGCTCCGATCGATCCGGCGATGATCAGACCGCCGGAGACGAGGGCACCGCGGGCGCCGGCCAGTTCCATGAGGAGGCCGAGCGCGGGCGGGCCGCCGAGGCCCCACGCGGTGCTGATGCTGCCCCATACGCCGAGCACGCGGCCCCGCAGGTGGGCGGGCGGGTCGGTCTGCAGGACCGTCGTCCCCGCCGTGTCGGAGACGGACTCGACGACGGCCATCGGCAGGACGAGGACCAGCAGGACGGCGAAGGAGGGTGAGAAGCCCGCCACCACCTGGAGCAGCGCGCCCGCCGCGGCCAGCGTGCCCACGAGCCGCACGGACGGCTTCCGCAGCCGGGCGCCGAGGACCGCCCCGATGATGCCGCCGACGGCGAGCACGGTGGAGACCGTGCCGAACGACCCGGCGCCTCCGGCGAGCGGCCCGGTGACGAGCACGGCCAGCGTGAGGTTGTAGTTCCGCCCGAAGACGGCGCTGACGCCGGTGACGCCCGCGAGGGCCACGAGCCGGGGCCGCCGCATGAAGTAGGCCAGGCCCTGCCGGACGGTCATGTGCTCGCCGACCGGCGCGGGGCCGACCGGCGCGCTGCCGTTCGGCTCGGGAGCCACGGTCCGCTCGGTCCCGGCCTGGCGCAGCGCCCCGTACGCGGGGCGGAGGAAGGGGATGACGGCGGCGACGAAGAGGAAAGACACACCGTTGGCGGCGTAGGCGGCGGCCGTGCCGAGGAAACCGACCGTGACGCCGCCGAGCGCGGCACCGGCGAGGCGGCCCGCGCTGTGGACCAGCGAGCCCACGCCGATGGCGGAGGGCACGTCCTCCGGCGGCACGAGATCGTTGCCCAGCAGGGCGCACGCGGGCCCGTCGACCGTGGCGATGATGCCGGTGACGGCCGCCAGCACCATCAGGACCGTCAGATCCAGCCCGCCGCTCGCCACGAGGACGGCCGTCGTGAAGGCGATGGCACCGAGCAGCGCCTGGCTGACGGAGGCGGTGAGCTTGCGCGGCCAGCGGTCGACGGCCGCGCCGCCCACCAGGCTCATCAGCAGCGCGGGCGCGGCCTGGACGGACATGGAGAGCCCGGTGGCGGCGGCGGAGCCGGTGATCTGCAGGACCAGCAGGTTCTGCACGGTGAGCTGCATCCACGTGCCGGCGTTCGACACGAAGTTGGCGACCGACCACCAGCGCATGCTGCGGTACCGCAGGGACCGCCACGGCGACCGCGATACGGGCGCGGAGGAATGAGCGGACTCCGACGTGGCAGGAGAGGAAGAGGGCACGGGTGAGGCAGGAGAGGAAGACACAGGGGCACTCGAAGACTCGGGGATGAGTCCGGAGGGACTCAGGTGGGGGTCTCGGCGGAAGCGCGGGGCACCGGCTGCACTGCTCGGTCACTCCACCGGATCTGTCAGACGCACCGCGCTGCGGGAGGGACGTCGGCAGATCGCGCCAAGACGGCGCAGGGACGTTCCTGAGTACGGCGATGACCATCGTGGCAGACGGTTTCGCCGTGCCCTGGGACGGCTCTGCCGGACAGGGCGCACGACAGGCGTAAATCACGTACCCCGTAAGGGATTTCGCGCTTCTGGTGTGCTTGCTCACACGGCTTTCCGGCAGGCCGGGGACCTGCCCTTCCGGGCCTCTCGCGGTGACGGGGACCACAGTCCCGCGCCGTCCGCACGGCACCCGCTCGAGGTGCCGGACTCCGCACCGGCCGTCACAGTGAGAGGCGGGGCGGTCGCGGAGCGCGCTCGCCTTCAACGGAACGACGGAAGGCACGGGCATGGGCGGCGCACCGCAGGTCGACCTCCACGGCAAGCAGGCTCTCGTGACGGGTTCGGCCAGGGGCCTCGGCGCCTCGATCGCGCGAAGGCTGGCGGCGGCCGGCGCGACGGTCCTGGTCGCCGACGTCCGCAAGGAACTGGCGGGGGAGCTGTGCGACGAGCTCACCGGCGAGGGCCTCGACGCCCGCTTCCTGGAGATGGACGTGCGGGACGCCGCCGGAGTCTCCTCGGCCTTCCGGGAGCTGGACGAGGCGGGCCGGCCGCTCGACATCCTGGTCAACAACGCCGCCGTGGACGTCTCCAAGCCGATCGAGCACCTGACGGCCGACGAGGTGACGCGGGTCATCGAGACCAACCTGCTCGGGCCGATGTTCCTGTGCCTGGAGACCTACCGCCGCATGATCGCCCGTGGCGGCGGCCACATCGTGAACATCCTGTCCACCGCCGCGAACCGGACCTGGACCGAGGCGGGGCCCTACGCGGCGGGCAAGTCGGGCCTGCGCGCGTTCACCCACACGCTGTTCAAGGAAGCCCAGCGCGACTGCGTCGGGATCGGTGTCACCGGGATCATCGCGGGCGGCATGGAGACCCCGTTCATCATGGAGCGCTTCCCGGACACCGACGTGTCCATGCTGCAGAGCCCGGACATCGTCGCCGACACGGTCCTGTACGCCCTGTCGGTCCCGGCCGGCAGCGTGGTGGGCGAACTCGTCGTCGTACCGCGCAGGGAACCGTCCTGGCCCTGACGGGACCGCCGCGCCCGTGCGGAGGCGACAGACGTCCAGGTCTGAAAGCCGCGCGACCGGGCACGTGAGGCGCTGCCCACCCGGAAGCGGAAGGAAGGTCCAGCCCATGACGTCGACGATGTTCTCCATGGCGCCGCAGCCACCGCCTCCGTGGGAGAGGGCCATGGTCACCGCGGGAACCGGCTTCCTCGGCTCGCACCTGTGCGAACGCCTGCTGGACGCGGGCGTGGCGGTCGACTGCGTGGACGACATGACGACCGGCTCGCCCGAGAACGTGGAGCACCTGGCGGACCGCCCCGGATTCCGTGTCCTTCGGCTCGACCTCACGCGGCCCGGCTGCGCCGACACGCTCACCGGACCGTACGACCTGGTCGTGCACTTCGCGTGTCCCTCGGCCGCGGCCTTCTCACGTCCCCTTCAGACGCTGGACGCCGGCAGCCACGGCGTCCGCAACGCCCTGGCCGTCGCCGAGCGCGACGGCGCGAGGTTCCTGCTGGCGTCCACCTGTCCCGCGCACGGCGACCGCTCCGGGTCCGCCGACGAGACCCAGCGCTTCTCGGAGGTGCTGACCGCGGCGCACGTCAGCGCGAAGGAGGCCGACGCGGGCATCGTGCGCGTCTTCCCCTCGTACGGACCACGCATGGCCGCCGGGGACGGCCGGATGATCCCTGCTCTGATACGGCAGGCCCTGAGCGGGGGACCGGTGACCGTTCCCGGCGACGGCAGCTCCACGCCCTCGCTGTGCTACGTCGACGACACGGTGGAGGGTGTGCTCCTGGTCGCCGCCAGCCGTTCGGTGCGGCCGGTCGACATCGGCGGCGATCCCGGCCCGACGCCGGCGGAGATCGCCCGCAGGATACTCGAACTGACCGGCTCCGACGCACGCCTGGAGTTCACCGGGCCGCGCGACGAAGAGCCCGAACCGCCCCGCCCCGCCACCGGCTTCGCCCACGAACTCTTCGGATGGACGCCCAAGGTCTCCCTGGACGACGGGCTCAAGCGCACCATCGCCCACTTCGGGAACGGCGGACAGGGAGTGCCGAGCGCGGAGGGAGGCGCACGCCATGCGTGCTCCTGGTGACGACGTGCGGGGGAACGTGGCGAAGGCCCTCGTCGTCTGCCTGGACGGCATGAGCGGCGTCCTCCTGGCAGGCCCCGCCGTCCGGGCCGTCGCGGCCAGGGCCGACCACGTGGCGATGGTCTGCGGGCCACGCGGCGCCCCCGCCGCCGCACTGCTGCCCCACGTCGACGAGGTCCTCGTCTGGGAGGCGCCCTGGGAGGGCACCCGCCCGCCGTCGGTCGACGAGGCGGACGTCGAGGGACTGCTGGGACGGATGCGGGACGCGGCGTACGACGTCGCCCTCGTCGTCACCTCCTTCGAACAGAGCCCGCTGCCCATCGCGCTCCTCCTGCGGATGGCCCACGTGCCCCGCATCGGCGCCGACAGCGTCGACCACGCGGGCAGCCTCATCGACGTACATCACCGGCGGCTGCCCGGCCGGCACGACGCGGAAGCGGCGCTCGACACGGCCGCGGCCCTCGGCTTCTCGCCCCGGACCGGCGACGACGGCCGGCTCCGCGTGCTCCCGGCCCCCGACACGACAGGCCTCACCGGCAACGGCCCGTACGTCGTGGTGCACCCGGGCGCCACGACGCCCGCCCGCGCATGGGACACCGGGCACGCGGCCGAGACGGTCGCCCTGCTCGCCGACGCGGGCCACCGCGTCGTCGTCACCGGCGGGCCCGAAGAGACCGCCCTGACCCGGCGCGTCAGCGGCGGCACGGCCATCGACCTCGGCGGCCGCACGGACCTGCGGACCCTGACCGGCGTCCTGCGCACGGCCGACGTCGTCGTCACGGGCGGCACCGGGCCTGCCCACCTGGCCGCCGCGACCGGCACCCCGGTCGTCTCCGTCGGCCTCCACGACGTACCCGAGGAACGGCGGAGCCCCTACGGCGTGCCCGCCGTCGTCCTCGGGGACCAGGACGCCTCCGGCGGGGACGCCGCCCGCCCCGGTCCGGACGAGGCGCCGCCGGACGACGTGGTGCGTGCCGTGCAGAAGCTTCTGAAGGAGAGCACGTGAGGCCCGAGAGCCCGAACCCGCCGCGCACCACGGTCGCCGTGATCACCCGGAACCGCCGCGACAGCGTGCTGCGCACCCTCGACCGGCTCGCCGCGCTCCCGGAGCGGCCGCCCGTCGTCGTCGTCGACAACGGCTCCACGGACGCGACGGCCGACGCGGTGCGCGCCCACCCTGTCGGCGCCCACGTCGTCGAGGCCGGGCACAACACCGGAGCCCTGGGCCGCAATCTCGCGGTCCGGCACGCCACCACGCCCTATGTGGCCTTCAGCGACGACGACTCCTGGTGGGCCCCGGGCGCCCTCGACACCGCCGCCGACCTCTTCGACGCGCATCCACGCCTCGGACTCCTGGCCGCCCGCACCCTGGTGGGCCCCGAGACCCACGAGGACCCGCTCAACCGGGTGCTCGCCGACTCGCCGCTGCCGCCCGCCCACGACCTTCCGGGCCGCCCCGTCCTGGGCTTCCTCGCCTGCGCGGCGGTGGCCCGGCGCGCCGCGTTCCTTGAGGCGGGCGGATATCACCGGGTGCTGTTCTTCGGCGGCGAGGAGACCCTGCTCGCCTACGACCTGGCGGCCCGCGGCTGGGGCGTGACCTACGCGCCCTCCGTGACGGCCCACCACCACCCCGACCCTGCCACACGGCCCGGCCGCTCCGCGGTGCAGCGCCGCAACGCCCTCCTCACCGCCTGGCTGCGGCGGCCGGTCACCGTGGCCCTGCGCGGCACCGCGCACCTCGCCGCGGCGGCCGCCCGCGGGGAACGGGACGCCGCGACCGCCCTCAGAGGCGTACTCGTCCGCCTCCCCGCCGCCCTCAACGCCAGGGAACCCCTGCCCGCCGGCATCGAGAGCGCGGCCCGCCTGCTGGACCGGGCCCCCTCATGACCACCTGACCGCCACTTTCATGGCCACCACCTTCATGACAACCACCTTCATGACCACCACCGTTCGTGAACAGGATCAGCACGCATGACGCACGACACCGCCCGCACGTCCGCCACGCTCGCCGAGGACGAGCGGGACCGCGGACCCGATCCCCGTACGACCGTCGTCGTGATCACCAAGGACCGCCGCCGCGAGGTGCTGCGCACTCTTCACACCCTGCGCGATCTCCCCGAGCGGCCCCATGTGATCGTCACCGACAACGCGTCGGGCGACGGCACGGCGGAAGCGGTCGCCCGCTGCTTCCCCGAGGTCCGACTGCTGCGGCCCGGACGCAACTTGGGGGCCGTCGGCCGCAATCTCGCCGTCCGGCACGTCCGGACGCCGTACGTGGCGTTCTGTGACGACGACACCTGGTGGGAGCCCGGCTCCCTGCGGCACGCCGCGGACCTCCTCGACGCGCATCCGGCCCTCGCCGCCGTGACGGCCCGCATCGTCGTCGAACCGTCGGGCGAGGAAGACCCCGTGGTGGCCGAGTTGCGCGATTCCCCGCTCGCGGGACCCGACTGGCTGCCCGGCCCCGCCCTCGGCTCGTTCCTGGCCGCCGCGACGGTGATCAGAGCCGACGCCTTCCGGGACGCGGGCGGCTTCCACCCGGGGCTGTGGCTCGGTGGGGAGGAGGAACTCCTCGCCACCGACCTGCTGACGCGAGGACACTGGCTGAGCTATGTGCCGGAGCTGACCATCCACCACGCGGCCTCGACCGTCCGTGACAGCACCGACCGGCGGGTCCTCGGCCTGCGCAACACCCTGTGGTTCACCTGGCTGCGCCGCCCCTGGCCCGCCGCCCTGCGCCGCACCGGCCACCTGCTGCGCACGGTGCCGCGCGACAAGCCGTCGCTGCGTGCCGTCGGCCGGGCGCTGGCGGGGCTGCCCTGGGTCCTGCGGCAGCGCGCCCCCGTGCCCCCGCAGATCGAGGACCGCATCGTCGCCCTGGAAGAGGCCCGCCGCCACTCGGCGGCCCGCCGCTACGTCGGCTGAGGAACGGCCCCGGCCCCGGAACGGCTGTTGTGGAGAGGTGGGCACGGGAACCCCGTGGGAACTTGGATCACATGACTCCATCCCAGAAACCGGATCCGGGCTCCGACCCCCGTCACCCGGATCCGGACCCCGACCCGCAGGACGCCACAGGGCTGGAACCCGGCGGGAGCGTGCCGCCGGGAGAGACCCCGCCCGTCGAGAGCAGCATGCCGGGAGCGGGACCCGAGGAGACGCACAACCCCCCGAAGGGCTGGGCGAAGGGGCCGCTGGCCCTGATCCTCGGTCTCGCGTTGCTGATCGCGGCGTTCTTCCTCGTCTACGCGATCGTGCTCCTGGTGTGACACCGGTCAGCGCCCGCCGAGCCCCCCGGGTCAGGCGGGCGCACCCGCCGTGACCCTCATGTCCAGCGCGTCGTCCTCGACACCCACCAGGACACGGCTGCCCGCGGTCAGCTTCCCGTCCAGAAGTAAGCGGGAGAGCCGGTTGTCCACCTCGCGCTGGATCGTGCGACGCAGCGGACGCGCGCCGTACTCCGGCTGGTGCCCGCGCCGGGCCAGCCAGTCCACCGCCTCCGGGGTGAACTCGATGCCGACGTCCTGCGCGTGCAGCCTGCGCCGGGTCTCCTCGAGCAGCAGATCGGTGACCTGCCGCAGCTGTTCACCAGTCAGCCGCCGGAAGATGACGACCTCGTCGATCCGGTTGAGGAACTCGGGCCTGAAGTGCTCGCGCAGCGGCCGCAGCACCTGTTCGCGCCGCGCCTCCTCGTCCGCCTCCGACCCGTCCGCCCGGAACCCGAGGGTCGCGCCGCGTCCCGTGAGCGCCTCCGAACCGAGGTTGCTCGTCATCACGATCACCGTGTTGGTGAAGTTCACCGTCCGGCCCTGAGCGTCGGTCAGCCGTCCGTCGTCGAGCACCTGGAGCAGGGTGTTGAAGACGTCGGGATGCGCCTTCTCCACCTCGTCGAGCAGCAGCAGCGAGTACGGGTGACGCCGTACGGCCTCGGTGAGCTGGCCCGCCTCCTCATGACCCACGTAACCGGGCGGCGCCCCGACGAGCCTGCTGACGGTGTGCCGCTCCTGGAACTCGCTCATGTCGAGGCGGACCATCCGCTCCTCACTGCCGAACAGCGCCTCGGCCAGGGCCCGCGCCAGCTCCGTCTTGCCGACGCCCGTGGGGCCGAGGAAGAGGAAACTGCCGATGGGCCGGTCCGGGCTCGACAGACCCGAGCGTGAGCGCAGGACCGCCTCCGCCACGGCGCTGACGGCCTCCTCCTGCCCGACGACCCGCTCGTGCAGGTGCCCCTCCAGGCCGAGCAGCCGGTCCCGCTCCTCCTGGGTGAGGGTGCTGACCGGGATGCCGGTCTGCCGGGACACCACCTCGGCGATGTCCTCCGCGGTCACTTCGATGATCTGCCCGTCCCCCGGCTCGCGGCTCCGCCCCGCCCCGATCCTGCGGACCAGATCGCCGATGCGGTCCCGCAGTTCGGTGGCCCGCTCGTACTGCTCCGCCGCCACCGCCTGGTCCTTGTCCCGGCTGAGCTGCTCCCTCTCGCGTTCCAGGGCGCGTACGTCCGTGCCCTTCGTGCCGACCCGCAGCCGTACCCGGGCGCCCGCCTGGTCCATGAGGTCGATCGCCTTGTCCGGCAGGAAGCGCTCGGTGAGATAGCGGTCGGACAGTTCCACGGCGGCGACCAGCGCCTCGTCGGAGTAGCGCACCTGGTGGTGTGCCTCGTAGCGGTCGCGCAGACCGCGCAGGATCTCCACCGCGTCGGCGGCCGTCGGCTCCGCGACCAGGATCGGCTGGAAGCGGCGGGCGAGCGCCGCGTCCTTCTCGATGTACCGCCGGTACTCCTCCAGGGTCGTCGCACCGATGACGTGCAGTTCGCCCCTGGCGAGCGCGGGCTTGAGCATGTTGCCCGCGTCCATCGACCCGCCCTCGGAACCGCCGCCGCCGGCCCCGACCACGGTGTGCAGCTCGTCGATGAAGACGATCACCTCGTCGGAGTGGGCGCGGACCTCGTCGATGATGTTGTTCAGCCGCTCCTCGAAGTCGCCGCGGTAGCGGGTGCCCGCCACCACCCCCGACAGGTCCAGCGCGATGACGCGGCGGTCCGCGAGGGTGTCCGGGACGTCGCCGTCGGCGATCCGCTGGGCGAGGCCCTCCACGACGGCGGTCTTGCCGACGCCCGCGTCACCGATGAGCACCGGGTTGTTCTTGCCCCGCCGGGACAGCACCTCGATGGTCTGCTCGATCTCCTCCTCACGGCCGATGACCGGGTCCACCCGGCCCTCCGCGGCCCGCGCGGTCAGATTCCGCCCGTACTGGTCGAGCGTGGGCGTGGACGTGGCACCTCCGCCACCGGTCTGCCGCTGCTCCGCCTGGCCCGGCCGGCCCTGCGGCGGCTGCGGGGACGAGCCGGGGTCGAAGCGGGCCGCGTTGAGGATGTGCCCCGCCGCGGAGTCGGGGTTGGCGGCCAGCGCCATGACGATGTGCTCCGGGCCGATGTACCCGGCGCCGACGGCCCGCGCCACCTCGTGCGCGTCGAGCAGTGCCCGCTTGACGGCCGGGGTGAGCGCGACGGCCTGGGTGGGAGCGGCGCCCTCGGTCTCGGCGGAGTGCCGGTCGATCTCCTCGGCGATCTGCTCCGGGTCGGCTCCCGAACGCGCGACGAGACCACGGGTCGGCTCGATGGTCAGCGCCGCCCGCAGCAGGTGCTCCGTGTCGAGGTTGCTCTTGCCGTGCTCAGCCGCGTACGACGCCGCGGCGGCCACGAGCTGCCGCGCCTGGCCGCTCATCAGCCTGCCGATGTCGATCTGCCGTCGGCCGCTGCCGAGGAACCGTGCGAAGAGCTCCCCGAAGGGGTCCTGCCCGAAGCCCTCGGGCCCGATGAAACCGCTGCTCATAGCCGTCCGTTCCTGTGGTGTCTGTGGCGTGTCCGTGGTGTCGGTGGTGTCTGGTGTCTGTGGTGTCCGCTCCGGGTGCCCAGTGGTCACCCTCGTCACTCCTGGCGTCCGGGAGCAGGTGGGGTGGTGCCCTCCGCTCTCCGGTCGTCACCCGCTCCGATCGTCACCCGTGGCGGCCCGGCGTGCCCGCGGCACACTCCGCCGAACGGGCTGCTCCCAGGTCTGCCGCCGCGCATCGGGGGAACTCCTGGGACATGCCTGAGAAGCGGCGACTGAGGACGAGCCACGTCGGCGGACCCGGAATCCGCCGCATCCGTTCGGGACGCGGATTCCGCTATACGGATGCCTCGGGTCACCCCGTCACCGACCCCGCGGAGAAGGAGCGCCTGCGGCAGCTCGTCATCCCGCCGGCCTGGCGGGACGTATGGATCTGCCCGTGGCCCAACGGACACCTCCAGGCCGTCGGCACCGACGCCGCGGGCAGACGCCAGTACCTGTACCACCCGCGCTTCCGCGAACGACAGGAGACGGCGAAGCACGAGCACGTCCTGGAGGTCGCCGCGGCACTGCCCAAGGTGCGTGCGCATGTGCGGGACGACCTCGCCGGGCGTGGCCTCGGCCGCGACCGCGTGCTCGCCTGCGCCGCCCGCCTGCTCGACCTCGGGTTCTTCCGCATCGGCAACGAGTCCTACCGGCGGGACAACGGCACGTACGGGCTGACCACCCTCCTGAAGGAGCACGTCTCGTGCGGGGGCGGGGAGGTCTGCGTCACGTACCCGGCGAAGTACTCCAAGACGCAGACACGCGCCTTCGTCGACCCGCCCGCCTGCGCGGTCCTGCGCGCCCTCCTGCGCCGGAACGGCGACGGCCGACGGCTGTTCGCCTACTGGGAGGGCCGGGCCTGGCACGAGCTGCGCGCCGCCGAACTCAACGACTACCTGCGGGACCGCGCGGGCACGGACATCACCGCGAAGGACTTCCGCGTCTGGCACGCCACTGTCCTCGCCGCGGTCGCCCTCGCCGTGTCGGCACTGGTCGCGGAGGAGTCCAGGACCGCCCGCAAACGCGCCGTCACCCGGGCGGTCCGCGAGGTCAGCGCGTACCTCGGCAACACACCCGCGGTCTGCCGTGCCTCGTACATCAACCCGCGGGTCATCGAGCTCTTCGAGGAGCGCCGCACGATCGCCGACGCCCTGGACCGGCTGGGCGACGGCGCCGCGTTCGGCCGCCCGGCGACCCAGGGGGCCATCGAGGAGGCGGTACTGCGGCTGCTGACGTGAGGCGGCACCACCACGGCGCCGCTCATGGGGCCGCGCCCCGCGGCGGATGTGCCACGGGGCGCGGTCGTCGGACTTGCCGGTCAGGCACCGGCGAGTGCCGGTGAGTCAGCGGCGTGCCGGTCAGTCGTGGCCGGCGCGGGCCATCCCCCTCCTGCTCCTGCCGTGCGCCGCGCCGGACGAGTCGCCCGAACGGGCGGCCGCGCTGGCGGCCAGGGCGAGGAGGGCGGCCACGGCACCGGTGATCACGTTGCTGACCACGGTCCTTGTGGTGGTGGCGTCACCCGCGATGACCCACGGCGCGACGATCGTCCAGACGCCCAGGGCGCACGCGGCCCACGCCATGCCGTGGGTGCGCTCGTAGGCCCGGCCGAAGCCGCCGCTCATCAGGAGCGCGTACGCGATGCCGACGATCAGGTTGATGATCGACAGCCGCGTGAAGCTGTTGAAGCCCGCGATCCAGGGAGAGGCGGCCAGGTAGATGCCGGTGAGGAAGGCCAGCGCGTCGATGGCCTGCACTTTGGGTGTGCTTGCCGCGCGCTCGGCACTCTCGTGACGGGCGCGCATGTCGACGATGTCAGGATGCGTGTCCATGGAGGACGGCGACCCCGACATGGGGGTGTGCGCTCCGGACATCGAGGACGGAGCTCCGGACGGCGTTCCGGCCGGCGTTCCGGACTGGGACCTGGGGGACGTTGTCACTGCATCCACCTCCAACTAGGTGGTACCAGGTGGTTCCTGGTGGTTCTCTGGTGCGGAAGGGACAGCCGCGCATCCGAAGTCACGCGGTTGGACCGGGGCGGGGGATGTGGCCGCGCGTGTCCGGTCATGGCTCCTGGCTCTCAGGTCGCGCTCGGCTCGTACGTCCAGCGCAGCAAAGCGCCGAGTCCTCCTGCCGGGATGTCGTCGCTCACCTCCTCGAACGGGATGATCAGGACGTCTGCGGACGTGGCCGCCGCCGAACGCAGCAGCGCGTCGTCGGCGCGTACGGAGACGGGGGAGCCGTCACCGAGGGCCTCGGCGTCCGTCCGGCGCACCGCGACCTGGTCCGGATCGGCGCCGGCCCACATCTCCCGGTGCAGGTCGGACCCGTCCGGTCGCACCAGGAGGGTGTCGATGCGGTGTTCGCGTGCGGCATCCACGACGGCGGGCACGCCCTCCACGGCGTCGGTGGGCCGGTCGGTGCCCACGCGGCCCGCGCGGAAGCGGTCGAGCGCCTCGTCGACGCGCCGGTGCAGGTGCTCCTGGGAGGCGTTCTCGATGGCCTCTTCCAGCGCCGCGGAGCCGGAACCGGCGGCCCGGCCACCGTGCTCCGTCTCGACCGTCACGGCCCGGACGGCCTCCGGCAGCTTGTCGCGCACGGCGGGCCTCTCCCGGGGGTCGCCCACCAGTACGACGAGGTCGGCGCCGGACTCCTCATAGGCCGCGGCCAGCGCCTCGGTGATCTCCACGGCGTTGTGCTCCCAGGTGTTCTCCACCTTGAGCTGGAAGTGCCGTTCCGACCAGTCGGCGGTGGCGGTGCGGTGCACCGGCCACTGCTGCCCCTCCACGTGCCCGGAGTCCTGCGGGCCGGCCGCGGCCCGCAGCTCGAAGTCGGCGCCGGTGCGGTCGATGTAGGCGACGAGGCTCACGGGGTCCTGGCCGCACAGCTCCAGAAGGGGCGTCAGCCGCGGCAGGGGAGCCCAGCAGGCGAACTCGCCCTGGGGCCGTCGGGACAGACGGTGGCTCAGCACGACCTCGCCGCCCGTGGCGAAGACGACGCGTCCGGCCGGGTCCTCGGCCGGTGAGAGCGCGGCCAGGTTGTCGCGGACCGCCGCGACAGTGGCCTCGTCCGCGCCCTCCTGTTCCAAGGTCCGGCACACCTCCCGCACGGACAGTTCGCGGCGCTTGGCGCCCGCCTCGTCCGCCTGACCGGGATCGAAATACACCGTCGCCCAGGGTCCTGGCCGGTCAAGGAGTGGTTGCAGAAATGAAAGACGCATGGTGACTCGCTCCTGGTGGGCCACGCCGCGCGATGGGCCCACGGTCGGGTTCGTCGGTCAGTCCGGTTCTCATGTTCAGCCGGTGTTCTTTGCGGTTCCCCTGGGGCAAAAGGGTGCAAACTTCCTCTCGATACGGGATCGCGTCGGAATCCGTAGAGGAGGGTGGGCGCGCTGAGACGCGGCGGGCTCTCGTAGGAGAGACGGGCCCTTCATCGCAGGGAGAGGGGCCTTCAGGTTGGGCTTGCCGCCGCGGTGAGCAGCGGGAACCGTGCGTTTTTCCGTTTTCTCGCCCCATCAGAATACGCGCCGAACCCGAGCCGCGCTTCGGGACGCATCCTCACTGAGGCGTCACGCGCGCCCTCACTGAGGCGTCACGCGCGCCGTCACGGTGAGGATGCCGCCCTCGGGGTCGCTGATGGTGGTCGCCGGGCTGTCCGGGGTGCCCTCGCGACGCACCACGGCTCCGCCGTGGCGGACTGCCGTACGCACCGTCGCCTCGGGGTCGTCGACCGTGAAGTGGACTTCCCAGCGGGGCAGGTCGACCGGGTCGGAAGCCGACTCGACGGCGCCCGGGCCGAGCCGGGCGAGCACCGTGCCCTCCTGGCTCAGGACGACTTCGTCGTTCTCGTAGCCGACGTCGCAGCAGCCGGGGCGCCCGCAGGCCCAGTCGAGGACCTGGCCGTAGAAGATGGCCGCCTCGAAGGCGTCCGGTGACCGCAACCGCAGCCAGAGCGGCGCGTCCGCGCGCCAGGAATGCCAGTCGGAGACCAGTTGGCCCTCCCAGATGCCGAAGACGGCCCCTGACCGGTCCGCCGCGAGCGCTCCGCGTCCCACCGGGAACCGGAGCGGTCCCACGGCGACGGTGGCGCAGCGCTCACGGATGCGCGCGGCCGTCTCGTCGGCGTCCTCGACCGCGAAGTACGGCGTCCACGCGACGGGAACCCGCAGTGCGGAGGCGAGGGAGCCGATGCCCGCGACGGGTTTGCCCTCGTGCAGGGCGACGCGGAATTCCTCACCGAGAGGGGCCGGACGGAACGTCCAGCCGAAGACCGCGCCGTAGAAGGACTCGGCGGCCGACAGGTCATGCGTCAACAGCGTCGCCCAGCAGGGGGCGCCGACGACCTCGCGGCTTGTCGTCGCGCGTGCGGCAGCGGTTGTTCTGTGTTCGGTCATCGCACTCAACGTCCTGGTGGGAGGGGTGCGGCGCGGGCCGGTACGCCCGGGAGGCCGCTCGTGCGTGCTGCTGTGCCGAGCCACTCAACCGGTACATATGCCCGGATTCCCGGCGTTGCCATGCTACTCGGCATGCCGGACCGCGAGCCACGCGCCCACCCCGCCTCCCTGTACCGGACCCGGGGCCGACGCCGGGGCCGACGCCGGGTCCGGGCGGCCCGGCTCCTGGTCACCGGCCGCCCCGAGATGCTGATCGAGGACGAACCGTTCAAGCCTCACTCAGCGGACATGGCATCGACTCAGCACCAGTAGATGCTGCCGCCGTTCGTGAGGTTCTCGTCCCACACCCAGCCCTTGGCCCCGGTGGCACGGACCGTCACATAGGTCCACGTGTTCCCGGACTCGTTCTCCGTATAGCAGTGGTAGTCGACCGCCCTGCTTCCGACGGGGTTGCTGCCGCAGTTGCTGTGGGGGCCGCTGCGGCGCAGCGTCTGGGTGCTGACCGTCTCCCCGCCGCCAGGGTCGAGGTCACGGTGGGAGTGGGAGGAGCAGTTCTGTGCCCCGTTGGGCGTCCAACCGGGCGGTTCCCCGATGTCGGTGCCCTGGGCCCCGGTGGGGACCGCCTGTGCGGTGGTGACCGAACCGCCGGCCAGCAGGGCGGCTCCCGCCGCGATGCCGGCGAACCATGTGCGAGTACGCATGATGCTCCTCGGAGTCGATGTGTCGGTCGATGTATCGGTCGATGCGTGGATCGAGGCGCCATCAGCCCTGTCGGCCGCCGAACAATGACTTGATGCGATCTGCCGACCGCGTGCGGCGGTGCGTAGGTTGTCCGCTTGCCCGGACAGCGGTGTCGAAGGGGGCGGGAGCGTGGCGCTCGGAACTGGACGGGGCAGACGCTGCCCGCTGCTCGCCGCGTCGACAAGGACGAACGATGTTCGAACTTGTTCGGAGCGGTGCTCAACGTGTTCCGGACACGTCCGAACACCGGAGCATCGCCTGAATCCGGCGGTTGTGCGGTGGACCCGGTCGGCGCCGTGACGAGCGGGGAAGAGGGCGTCCCGGCCGAGCGGTCGGCAAGAGCCCCGCAACCGGCACAGGCCGACACCCCGGCCGAGTTCGCGGCGGCACTCCGCACGCTGCGGACCTGGTCCGGACTGACCTACCGGCAGCTCGAGAGCAAGGCGACCGCACATGGCGACGCCCTGCCGGCCAGCACGATCGCGACCACCCTCGGTCGCATCACCCTGCCCCGGGAACGGTTCGTCGAGGTCTTCACCCGCGCGTGCGGCCTGGGTGACGAGGAAGTACGCCGGTGGCTGGAGGTCCGCCGCCGCCTCGCCACCGACGATCCGTCACCGGCCCGCGACAACGACGGTGGCGACAGCAGCAACAGCAGCAACAGGAGCGACAGCAACAGCAGCAACAGCGACAGCAACGGCAGCGGGGGTCCGGCCTCCACTGCTTTCGCGGCGCGTGCCCCGTGGTGGCACCGGGCTGCCGGGCTGGTCGCCGCCGCGGGCCTCGGGATCGCCGGCACCCTCGGCGTCGGCAGTCTGCGGGAACCTTCGGAGCCGACGGCCGCCACTTCCGCGGCGGCGGTGACCGGACTGCGCATCCCGGCCGCGGGCAGCTGGGCGCGTATCCACCCCGCGCGGACGCCGGAGTTCTGCGTCACCGAGGGCAAGGATCGCACCGGCCGCTACAGAACTGCTGTCGCCGCCCAGCGGCTCTGCACGAAGGCGGTCCAGCCCCGCGTGTTCCTCGAACCCCTGGGCGGGGACGTCGTGCAGATCCAGTGGCACCATCCGAAGTACAACATCGGCTGCTTGACGGTCCTGTCGATGGGGCCGGGCCGCGACCTGCTCGAACCTCGCGAGGACTGTTCCGACGACAACAGGGCTCAGCAGTTCCGCATCGAGCCCTTGGGCCCGGCCGCCGCCGAGCACTTCCGCCTCCGCCCTGTCGTCACCGGCCGGTGCCTGAGCCTGCGCGACCAGGACGTCGAAGCCGGTACGGAGATCGTCCAGGGCCGCTGTTCCGGAGCCGCCGACCAGGATTTCCTGATCGAACCGATCCCGCCGCCGTGAGGACAGGCCGGCGCCGGCACCGGCACTGATACCGGCACCGGCACCGGCACTGATACCGGCACCGGCACCGGCACCGGCACCGGCACTGGTACCGGCACCGGCACCGGCGTCCGACCGGACCTGCGTCAGTCCGTCTCGAAGGTGTCGTTCACGTGCACCGGGTAGAAGTGGACCTTCATCTCCCGGCCGGCCGGCCAGTCATTGGGCACGCCGTCACCGTCGGGATCCACCATCGGTGCGGTTGCGATCTTGATGCCCACGCTCAGCGGGATGTTGCTGCGGTGCGGTGAGTTCTGCGAGTACGTGGGCTCGGTGAAGCCGAGCTCCGTGTAGCTCCCCGAGACCGCCATGGCGTGGTCGATCTTGCCGTCGGGAACGGCACGTTCGTCCTTCCAGGTGGCCGGGTCGTCCTCCAGGTTCTCGTTCCACCAGTCGACGAAGAGGGGATCTCCCGGCTTGAGGTTCCAGATGTCCGCCTCGCCCGGCGGACCGTCGTGAAGCCGCGTGGCCCGGTCCGAGTCGATGGTGTACTTCCACAACTCGTAGGCGACCGACCAGGTCCGTGAGGGCCCCGCCGGACCCCAGAGGTCGTAGTGCCAGTTGTCCTCGTCGTCCGAGTCGACTCCGTCCTCCAAATCCCAGCCGCCTTCGTGGAGGACCTGCGAGACGAAGTTGGTGCAGTTGTTGTCCTGTTTGGCCCGGTCGTACGTCGAGTTGTAGCGGTCCTCGATGTGGTACGTGCCGTCCGACTGCTGGTAGACGGACTGGCCGGACCAGTAGCGGGCGTACTCACCGGCCGCCGCCCGGTCGAAGGTCTTCGTCTCCAGGGTTCCCACGGAGCCGTCGGCGACGTCCGTCCGCCGACGCCGCTTCTCCGTACTCGCGGGCTCGGGAGCGGGACCGGCGGACCGCGCGTCGGCGTCGGTCAGAGGGACAGTCGCGTGCTTGACGTTCACGATGCGCCAGTTCCGCGACTTCTTCGTCCGCTCCAACTCGACGATGTACGGATCGCTGTAGACGGACTCGCCGAGTTCCTTGTTGGTCCATTTCAGCGTGCTTCCCGACGTGACGGTGACCGTCGCGCGGCGACCACGGATGTCGACATCGGGTCTGCGTGAGGTTCCCGTGCTCACCTCCTCGACCCGCAGCCCGCTTTCGGCCTCCACCTCCGCCGCGATACGAGACGTGCGAGCGGCCAGCCGCCGAGGGCCGTCGGCCACCTCGCCGTCGCCGAGGTCCTTCGAGACGCTGCCCTCCCTCGTGAGCCAGCCCTTGTCCCGCTCGACGAAGTACTCATGGACCAACCGCATGATCTGCTGCTTCTGCCCCTTGCCCGCGGCCGCGCGACCACCGGTGGCGGTCGCCTGGGCCGGCACCGTACCCGCCGCGACCGTAAGGAGCAGAACCGCTGCGACCGCCCACTTCCGCCTGCCCTCCGAGGTGGCGGTGGTCCCGGTCATCCGAGATCCCAGGTGATCCGGCAGAAGGGCACGCCGAGGCCGACGTCCGTTCCGCAGGTCGCCGTCTCGTTGTCCCGGATCTTCGTCCACACGCCCTTCGCCTTCCACGTCGTCGCACCGTGGAAGTCGAGGATGTAGGCCTCGCTGTTGAACGTGACCGCGTCCACGTCCACTCCGCTGCCTCCGCGCCGTCCACCCGACGAAAGCTTCTTCTGGGTGCACTCGGCGTACACCCACTTCTGCTTGTCTCCGCCGTCGTAGTTCCACACGTCGCAGCGGTCGGAACCACTGCCGAGTTTGATGGTGGTGTGCATGGCGAGATGCGAGGCGTTCGACACCTCGCCGCACAGCTTCGCGTCGCCGTTCTTGTCCTTGCAGCCCTCCCCGGCCGCGTGAGCGCTGCTGGGAAGGGCGACCAGCAACGTGAAAGCGCTGACGGTCGCGGCGACACCCGCGGATATCGCTCTCGCCCTTGAGTTCCCGTGCATGCAATGTCCCCCGTCTCGTGGTCCGTTCGGATCCGTTTCAGACTCGCGAGGTCCGGCGGCCGGATCAATGAGAGGGCTGTTCCCACTTGTGCGGAAACGTTCGGACCCGTCGTGACCTGATGTTCTCTCCGTGAACGGGAACCCTCGTGGGAGGCTGTTCCCCCTGCGTGGCCGTCTCGGGGGAGGGCATTGTGGACCAGGCAGCGGGGGCAGGCGAACTCGCGTCACTGCTGACGGAGTTGAAGCGGAGAAGCGGACTCAGCTTTCAGGAACTGGCGGGCAGAACGTTCCTGAGCCGGACCACCGTCCACCGCTTCTGCAGCGGCGCGCGCGTCCCGAACGACTACGCCGTCGTCGTCCGGCTCGCCCGGGAGTGCGGTGCCGAGCCCGAGGACCTCAACAGGCTGCTCGCTTACTGGCGGGCGGCCACCCGGACCGAAGAACCGGACGCCGGAAGTCCGCCGTGTACGGCTGCACGGTCGGTGCACCCCCCGGAGCTGCCGCCACGGACACCGGGCCGCGGTGGCCTCGACCGGGCCTCGGCTAGGTGGGTGCTCGGCCTCGTACTGGCCGTGGGCCTGTCGCTCACGGCGGTCGCGAGCGGGCAGCTCGACACCTCGGTCGACCGTTCGGTGACGGGCGGCCAGGTCTCCCGGAGCATTCCCGCCCCGAGCTGGGAAGAGGTTCCCTTTCCCGTTCCCCGGACGATGTTCGGCGTCACCATGAACAGCAGCAGCGGCGCCATGCCCACGTTCCAGGTCGGCGGCGTACGTCTCTGGGACAGCGAGACGCGATGGGCCAACCTGGAGCCGGAACGCGGCACTTACGACTGGGTGACGCTCGACAGGCTCCTCGCCGGCGCGCACAGAGCGGGCCTGCCCACCCTGTTCGTCGTGGGCGGAACACCTTCCTGGGCCGCGCCGAACGGGCGCAAGGCCGCCTACCCCGATGGCTCACGGGCCGCACCGCCGGACGACCTCGACGACGGGGACAGGTTCGTACGGGCGCTGGTGCAGCGGTCGCGCGGCCGCATCGACGCGTACGAACTGTGGGTGATGGCCAACGACCCCCACTACTACAACGGCGGCGTGCGGACCCTCGTCGAGATGACGCGCCGCGCCGCACGCATCATCCGCGAACATGACGAGGCGGCCGTGGTCGTCTGCCCTTCCATGGGCCGCCTGTGGGAGGCGGAAGGGCGGCGGATTCTGCGGGAGTTCGCCCGCCTGGGCGGTTACCAGCACTGCGACGTGGCGGGCGTCAAGCTCCACCAGCGCAACGCGCAGGACCCACCCGAAACCATGCTCCAAGCGCTGGAGTTGGCGGACCAGGCGTTCCACGAGGCCGGTGTGCACCCCGAGTTATGGAACACCGGCACGACGTACAGCCTCCTCCTCCTCCAGAAGAAGCCGAGCCGGTCCCAGGCCGCCGATTACGCAGTCCGCTTCTACCTGACCGGGCTCTACGCACGCCGCTACGACGTGCAACGCATGTACCTGTACGCCTGGGGGAATGACCGCGTGCCGATCGTGCTCCAGCCCCAAGGGGGACCGCCGACCCGCCCGGCGCTGAACGTGGAGCGTCTGCAGCGGTGGATCGGCGACGCGCGGATCCGCTCCTGCGGCCGCGGGGATCAGATCGGCATGCCCGACAACGTCTGGCAGTGCGAGTTTCTCGTCGCGGACGCCGGGGGAGAACGCGCGGCACGCATCCGCTGGACCCACACGGGCCGGGCGACCACGCCGGTCGGACCCGACGCGGTGGCGGTCGAACGGCTCGACGGCACGGTGAGCCGCTACCCCGCCGGCGGCTCCCTCCAGGTAACGGAGAGCCCGGTGCTCATCTCCGGCCCAGGAGGCCCGCGTTGAGGATGAGGCCGCCCCAGCGCCCAGCCGCCGTCGGCCACCTCTTCGAGGACCACGAGTGTGGTGGTGATCTCCATCGCCGATCTGGGCGCACCGGAGCACGGCGCCCGCTTCTCGGGTGTGACCGGCGACGTGCCGCGAGCTCTCGCCGAGGCGACCGGCCTCATCTCACGGGGACGGGCCGGTCACGCGCGCGGGCGCCGGGTCATCGTCGTGTCCTGACGGTCGAGCACCGTCAGTGGCTGCCGACGAGGCCCCGGCCGGGGCCGCCCGACAACAGCGGGCGCAGGGCGGCCTGCGCCCGCTCGAAGTAGCCGGGGACCTTCGTCGCGCTCTGGGCGTACCGGACGGCGTTCGCCAACTGCGCCGCCTCCGCCGCTCCCGCGGCCTCCGCGGCACCCGCGACCCCTGCGGTCTCCGCGGCCGCCGCCGCGAGCGGCACCGCCGTGGGCCAGGCCAGCACCACGAGCGTGACGAGCAGGGCCGCGCCGAGGCCGATGGCGAGCCACTTCTTCAGCTCCCTGCTGTCGGCGGTGTTGTCGTCCCAGTACTGCTGCATCGCCGGCAGCAGCACGAGCTGATGCTGGTTCTCCAGTTCGCGCAGGCGGCGGGCGACCCGTCTGAGCACCTCGATGGGGGCACCCTGCGGAAGGGGCGTGCTGTGGATCTCGTACAGCACCAGGCCGTCCTTCCCGATGCCGTCGGGACGGAACGTGGGCTTGTAGCAGATCCACTCGTACTTGACGTTCCCGGGCGCCCCCGTCGAGGGCTGGGTGGGCAGGAGCGGGTAGTAGAGCTCGTTCCAGTACGGCCGCCAGGTCGACCGGCGCACCTCGATCCGCGTCGGGGCGCCGATGCTCACCCGCCCGGCGCGCTGGAGGGTGAGCATCTCCTTGAGAGCCGGATCGATGACGAAGCGCTGCAGAGTGTCCGTCTTGTGCTGGAGGTCCTCGACCTTGGTCTTCTCGGCCTCACCGACCGTGGTCACTTCGACGAGTTCGAGGACCATGGTGGTCCCCTCGGCCCGAACACCGAGCATGTCCGAACGCAGCCGGCCACCGGGCTGATGCGTCTTGATGTCCCGCTTCAGGGCGTCGCGGCCGAACTCGTTGCGGTACTCCGCGAGCATCCATTTGGCGAGGATCTCCGTCGCGCCGCGAAACCGCTTGGTGTCCAGGTAGCTGAGCTGACTGATCACCTCGGAGTCCGGATAGCGCTGCCTGAAGTACTTGGTGAAGCACTCGACCATGTAGTACTCCGCGGTGAGCGACTCCAGGTGCAAGCGGAACCCGCTGCGATTTCCTTCGCTGTCCTGACCGACCTTGCGGGTCGGCAACGAGCAGTAGTGGTCCAGCAGTTGGATGTCCGCCATGACGCTCCCGCTACCCGTTCTCGGCGAAGTCGGAGCCGACCTCGATGTCGAGACCGCTGCACGGCGTGTACTCGAACCAGGTACCGACGAGGTTGCCCTCCGCGTCGGTCGAGATGTCCGATGCCTCTTCCGCCCCGCCCGCCGACGAGTCCGCGCCCTGGCTGGTGACGACGAACGGCGCGGTGCGCCCCGGGTTCTGATAGAGGTACGGCCTGCCCCAGGGGTCGGTGAGGACCAGGCTCGGGCGGGCGTCGAGCAGCACCCGCAGACCCTGCCGGGTGGTGGGGTAGTACTCCGGCTCGATCGGCGCGCCGCTCCACTTCGGGTCGACCCGCCGCTTCGCCTTCTCGGCGTACTCCTCCAGGGCCGCGACGATGGCCTCGATATCGCGCCACGCCCGCTGCTGGTTCACCGTGAGGAGCGGCCGGGCCCGGGCGGCGATGTCCGGGTTGGCGGGCGGAATGCCCGGGTAGTTGGTGCGCGCGTACGCCTGGATCTCCTCGGCGATGGACATGTACGGCGGGTCCTGAGGGTCCGACGATCCGTCGCCGTCGATGCGGCCGGTGGACATCAGCCGGGAGAAGGCGCGCTCGAATCCCGGCCGGACGGGCAGGACCACGCGTGCGGCGCCCGCCCGCAGGAACTCGCGGCGCAGCGGGTCGGGGTGCCACAGCAGCCGCTTGGTCTCGGCCAGTTTCTCCGACCCCCAGAAGTACGGGTAGAAGAAGTAGAGGACGTTCTCCCATTCCACGGCCTGGTGCAGGAACTTGACGAACTCGCCGAACTTCCGGATCTTCAGCCACACGTCGGTGTTGACGGGCAGGGTGGACGGATCGATGTCGTCGGTCCAGGTCGGTGTGGAGTTGGTGCCGAATTCAGCGAGCACCGAGTCGATGTCGTCGGGCGCCGTGTCGAAGTCGCTGCCGAAGAGCCACTGCAGGGACCGCTTCATCAGCTCCTCGCGCTCGGCGCGGCGCAGTGTGAGGGTGTCGTCGCGGTTCAGCTCCGCGAGGAGTTGTTCACGACGGTCCCGCATCCGCTGCTGGAGCGTGTAGTACTGCTGCTCGGCGGCCTCTCGCAGCTTCTGCCAGGTGGCGAGCTGCCAGGCCAGATACGCCTGGTCCGACAGTCGCAGGGTGGTGGCGAGCCGGAACCCGGCCCAGCTGATGTTGCGGTGGGTGTACTGGATGGAGAGGTGGCCTGTGCTGCCGTTCAGGTGCAGCAGCTGCGACTGGTAACGGCCCTTGAGCTCCTGGCCGACCGGGGTCGCCGTGACCTCCACGGCCTCGTCGCCGATCACGTCGAAGCGGGCCAGCTCGGCGGGCCGCCAGCCGTAGTAGTTGACCTCGAAGAGGATCGGCACGAGTTCATAGCCCTCCGGCAGGTCGATCTGCCAGGACTGGTACCGGGTGGTCACGGCCTCGTCCTCACCGATGATGGAGGGGAACTCGTAGGTGTAGTCGGGCGGGCTGAGGTACTCCTCCGGTGGTGCGGTCACCGACGCGCCGTAACGGGCGGCGAGCGTCATCCAGTTGGTCCGGTCGATCTGGTCGACGCCGAAGGCGAACTCGTAGGGGGTGGCGAGGGTCCTGTCGATCTCGGCGAGTTCCATGAGCTGGCGCCGCAGCGCGCCGCCCGGGTCGGGGACGACCAGGTCGTACGTCATGCGCAGGCCGTAGCGCATGAGGTCCACGCGCCACTTGCGCATGATCCGGTAGTAGTCGATGCGCATCGCGCGGGGGGAGTTGTTGGTGATCACGCGGGCGGCCTCGTCCTCCTCGCCGCGCCGGGTCTCGGTACGGAAGGAGACCTTGTGTTCCTTGCGTGAGCGGGATGAGGCCTTCGACGTGATCTCCGTGGCGTGCTTGTTGCTGGCCTGACGCGACTCGTGGTCCGAGGTGGACACGCCGTAGTTGAACGTGCTCGTGACCGAAACCGTGCCGTAGCTGCCGCTGGCTGTGACGCCGAAGTTGAGGTTGGTGTCGCGCTTGGACTCGTTGGCGGTGGACATGGCCACGTCCGTCTTCTCGGCCACGCCCTTCTCCGCGTAAGTCTCCAGTTCGTCCGTGACGATCCGGGACAGCTCCTCGCTCTGCGTCGACCATTCCTTGTGGCTCACGCGCACGGTCTCGCCCGGAGCCATCGGAATGGTCGAGACGAGCTCGCCGCGCTCCAGGCCCACCGGCTGCATCTCGATCCGCTCCAGGTGCAGCCAGCCGACCGGCTGGATGGCGGCCTCCTCGAGGAAACGGTCGACGAGCAGACCGACGTCGGTCGCGCGGGGCTGTCCGGTGTCCGGTCCCGCGCCGGCCGACTCCGTGCCGTCCGGCGTACGCAGGGCGGCGACTTCCCGGCCGAGGGCGGCCAGCGTCTCGGGAGCGACACCGGCGTACAGCCGGGCGGTGCTCGCGGCGGTGGCCGGGTCGCCACCGAGCAGGGAGGGCAGGATGGTCTCGAACGCTTCGGCCGGCTCGCCGCTCGGTCCTCGCCCCGGCCCTGACCCTTGCCCTCGCCCTCGCCCTCGCAGCCGTTCTGCCAGGGCCTCGGTCTCGGCAGGTGTCAGCGCCAGGGACCGCATGAAGTTCAGCTTCGCGAACACCGACATCGATGCTCCCCGCGAGGTGGTCGCACCGGGTTCGGCAGGCTCGGCCGGCATGGCCGACGGGACGGGTTGGGTGTAGGTCGCCTTGAGGATCGCCCGGGTGGAGTTGGTCAGTCCGGTCATGCCTGTTCGTCCCCCTCAAACTGCGACAGCGCCGCGATGTTCAGCGCACGACGAATCGCCTGGCTGGAGCGTCATGGGGTCCGCCGCCCGGCGGACCGCCGCGGGTGAACTGCCGCGACGGAAAGGCGGGAAAGCGGAGGAGAAGTGGGCGGAGAAGCGGGAGGAGAAGTGGTGGATGCGGCACGCTAGCAGCATCGGCCGGTTGTTTTCGTCACCCTGACGAGTGAACGCTTTCCGGCCGCGGGGGGGCGCCCGGGGGGGGCGAGGACGCGCGCCGGGTGTGCGGCTGTGCGGCTGTGCCTTTGTGCCGGTCAGCGCGCGCGGTGGCGGCCGATCCGGCGACAAGTCGTCCCTGTTACGCATCTGTGTCGATTCGCTCTGCAACGAACACTGCGTCCGCGCTGTCTAGGAGGTGGAGTCCGACCGCGGACATTTGACGAACGAGGGGCAGGCGGCAGTGACAGCAGTGGGGGACATACGCAGAAGGGGAGCCGTGGCTCTCGGGATCACCATGCTGGTGGCCCCGCTCACGGTGGCGCTCGGTACCGGCAGCGCCCAGGCCGCGTCGTGCTCGACGCAGACCGGGCCGTACCAGAAGCAGGTCGAGAAGTTCCTCGGCCGCCCGGTCGACGGCAAGCAGTCGGCGGCCGACTGCAAGGCGATCAAGGCCTTCCAGACCAAGCACAAGATCAGCCCGAACGCCGGGTACGCGGGGAGCGTCACCTGGGGCGTCATGAACCTCATGAACAAGCAGAAGGCGGTGGGCGACAACCCCAACAAGGCGGGCAAGTGCCCGACCGACAAGGGGCGCATCGCCTGTGTCGACCTGACGCTCCAGCTCAGCTGGATCCAGGACGGCAAGAACCTCAAGTACGGCCCGGTCCCGGTGCGCACCGGCCGCAACGGCCACGAGACCCGCACGGGCCTGACGAAGGTCTACTGGCGCGACATCGACCACGTGTCGAGCATTTACCACGTGCCGATGCCGTACAGCCAGTTCTTCGACGGCGGCCAGGCGTTCCACTCGGTCGGCGTCAGCGTCTGGTCCCCGCCGGGCTCCCACGGCTGCGTCAACATGACGAAGAAGGACGCCGTGAAGTACTGGAACACGCTGCGCAAGGGCGACGACGTCTTCGTCTACGGCCGCAAGCCGGGCACCTGATCCCCACGGTGGCAGGACGCGTCCGGTGCCGACCGTGTCGTCGGCACCGGACGCCGGGTCAGCCGGCTTGCAGACTGAAGGGCGGGTACTTGTCGGTGAGCAGACCGACGTAGGCCTGTACACGCAGGTTGTAGCGGTAGATCCCTACGACGAAGTCACGGATTCCCAGGGGGTATTCGCCGGTGATGAGGACGGCGAAGAAGCCCACGACCACGGCGACCGTCGCTGCGACGCTCAGCAGGAACAGCACCAGGTAGTGCGGGGCGGCGAGTACGCACCGGAGACGTCGTGGTTCTCGGTGTCCTCGGCCATCAGCGTGCGGCGGAGGCCTGAAACGGCCGGAGTTCTGCACGTCACCGAGCGTTCGGCCGACCCCCGAGCTTGCTGCTGCGCAACTACGGCTATGGCGCGAGGGATTACCGGACCGAACGCCACCTGCGGCTCCTGGCGCGCGCCACGAGTGACAGGCGCCTGGACATCGTCGGCTTCGCCGAGGACGGCGTATACCTGTCCCACCGGGGCAGCCCGGCGGAAGGTTCGACACCCCGCGACGAGTCGTGGCCGACCTCGGCCACGGGACGGGTTGGCGGGTGGAGAAGCACCCGCGCTTCCTGGCCGACATTACCGACGACGGCCAGGCCGACATCGTGGGCTTCGGCGACGAGGGCGTATGGGTGGCTCGCGCTTGATCGCCTGCATCGTTGCTGCGTTCCTGGTGAGAACCTGAGGAACGCCGCCCGCCGCACGAGGCTCGTTGTAAAGTAGGCAAATAGCCCTTGACCTGCAAAAACGCAGGCAGGGAGCCTACGTTCAGGAGTGTCTCGATGCTGCGCACCATGTTCAAGTCCAAGATTCATCGCGCCACGGTGACTCAGGCCGACCTGCACTACGTGGGGTCCGTCACCATCGACGCGGATCTGCTCGACGCGGCCGATCTGCTGCCCGGCGAGCTCGTGCACATCGTCGACGTCACCAACGGCGCCCGTCTGGAGACGTACACGATCGAGGGCGAGCGCGGCAGCGGTGTCATCGGCATCAACGGTGCCGCCGCCCACCTCGTCCACCCCGGCGATAAGGTGATCATCATCAGCTACGCCCAGGTCGAGGACGCCGAGGCGAGGGCGCTGCGGCCGCGGGTCGTACACGTCGACGAGGGCAACCGCGTGGTGGCCCTCGGGGACGATACGGCGGAGCCCGTGCCGGGCGCCCCGGACATGGTGCGGAACCCGTCGAGCCGTCGGGCCAGCGCCTGACCGGTCCTCTCCCGCCCCGGGCGACGGCCCCGTGGTGAGGAGAGGCGATGAACGGTTCCGGTATCCGTGACGATCGGGCCCGGAGGCCCGTGACGCTGGGGCTCCTGCACACGTCACCCGTTCACGTGCCCGTGTTCGACGCGCTGCGCGACGCCGAACACCCGGGGCTCGGGCTGCGCCATCACGTGGTGGAGGATCTGCTGGCGCGTGCGCGGCAGAAGGGGCCGGACGCGGTCGCCTCCGACGTGCGCGCCGCCCTCGTGCGGGCTGCCGGGGGCGGGGCCTCCGCCGTGCTGTGCACCTGCTCCACCATCGGCGGCGTCGCCGAGGCCGTGGGCGCCGGCGTGGGGGTCCCCGTGGTCCGGGTCGACCGGCCCATGGCGGCCGCGGCCGTCGCCGCGGGGCCCCGGGTCGTCGTGCTCGCCACGGTCGCCTCCACGGTGGGGCCGACCTCGGCGCTGGTCCAGGAAGAGGCCCGGCGCGCCGGGCGGGACGTGTCGGTGCGCGCCGAGGTGGTCGAGGGCGTGTGGGCGCGGTTCGAGGCGGGGGATGCGGACGGCTATGCGGAGGGCGTGGCCCGCGCGGTGCGCGAGGTGCGGGACGCCGACGCGATTGTGCTGGCGCAGGCCTCCATGGCAGGAGCGGAGGAGCTACTTCCCGGGGGCCGGGTGCCCGTCCTGTCCAGCCCTCGCCCGGGACTCGCCGCGGCAGCCGCGTTGGCCTCGCGGTAGCGGGGCGGAGGGCCCTGCTGCGTCCGTCGCGGGTGGGGCCCGGTCGTGGAGTGGCGCGGAGCCGGCTGTCGGCCGTGCTGCCCGCGCGGTGGCTGAGCAGGGCAGGGTGACGGTCGCTCCGTTTCGGGTCGGCTGACCCCAGTGGCGGTGGCGGTGGCAGTGGCGATGGCGGTGGTCGCGGGCCGACGGGTTCGGGGGTGGCGTTGCCCGACGGCCGTCGCGCCGGTCGGCGCCGGGGGCGGACC
This sequence comes from Streptomyces sp. NPDC093510, assembly GCF_040683555.1. Lineage (NCBI taxonomy): Bacteria > Bacillati > Actinomycetota > Actinomycetes > Kitasatosporales > Streptomycetaceae > Streptomyces > Streptomyces sp. NPDC093510. The sequence continues at coordinate 172,306 of NZ_JBFBEE010000013.1, read as the reverse complement.
CGGATGGTGAGTCCGGAGGGGCGAGGGGGGGCGACCGGGCCCGTCGTGGCGCGGTGGACCCGGGTGGCGGTTGCCGCGGGCAGGGTGTGCGGAACCGTGGAAGGCTTGGGTGCGGGGGTGTCGGGTACGCGGGGAGGAGCCGCTGGCGTACCACTGGCTGGAGGAGAGCAATGAGTCAACCGTTCCCCGATCCCGCACCCAAGCCGGGGCCGGTCAGGCCGTTCCCGGACCCTGACCCCGTGCCGCCGACGGAGCCGGGGAGGCCCTTCCCGAACCCGGACCCCGTGCCGAGCCCCGAGCCCCGGCCCAGTCCGGAACCGCCGCCGTCCCCGATCCCCCAGCCGCCGGGCCCGGACCCGGCGCCTGAGCCGCAGCCGGGGCCGATGTCGTGAGTGCGGGGGGCGTGGGCCGTCGGTCGGCCTGCGCCCCCCCCGGCCCAGGCATCGGGCCTGCCCGGGGCCTCGCCCCACCCGCGCCCGAGCCGGGTCCTGGCCCCCGCCTCCGCAAGGTCGGCCCGCCTCCGCACGACCCACCCGCGCCCGAGCCAGAGCCCGGCCCCGCCCCCACAAGACCGCCCGCGCCCGAGCCAGGGCCCGGCCCCGCCTCCACCCGACCCGCCGGCCTCCGCTCCACCCGCGGCCCCCCCACCCAAGCGAACCCCGCCGGAAATACTCCCTGTCGAGTACAGATCGGCTGGCATAGCGTGACCCTTCCAGGCCATCGGCCCGTGATCTCAGGAGGAGTCGCCCGTGCCACAGTTCGATCTGCCCCTCGAAGAACTGCGCCGTTACCGACCTGACTTGCCCGAGCCCGACGACTTCGACGCCTTCTGGGAGAAGACGTTGCTGGAGGCGCGTGGGCATGAGCTGGACGCGCGGTTCGAGGTGGTGGAGTTGCCGTTGACCGGGGTGCGGGTCTTCGACGTGACGTACGCCGGGTTCGGGGGCCATCCCGTCAAGGGGTGGCTGGTTCTGCCCGCCCGGGCCGTGGAAGAGGGGCCGGTGCCCGCCGTTGTGGAGTACATCGGGTACGGGGGTGGCCGCGGGCTTCCCCACATGCACCTGCTCTGGGCCGCGGCCGGGTTCGCCCACTTCGTGATGGACACCCGCGGGCAGGGCAGCGCCGGGTGGGCGCAGGGGGACACCCCCGACCCGGTGGGGAGCGGACCCGCGTACCCCGGGTACATGACCCGCGGCATCGAGGACCCGCACGACTACTACTACCGGCGCCTGTACGTCGACGCGGTGCGGGCCGTCGAGGCGGCCCGCGCCCATCCGCTCGTGGACGCCTCCCGGGTCGCCGCGCTCGGGGTCAGCCAGGGCGGCGGCCTCGCCATCGCCGTTGGCGGGCTCGTGCCGGACCTGGCCGCCATCACACCCGACGTGCCCTTCCTCTGTGACTTCCCGCGCGCGACGACCCTCACGGACATGCCTCCGTACAGCGAGATCGCGTCCTATCTGAAGGCCCGCAGGGGCGGCCAGGAGCGTGTCTTCCAGACCCTGTCGTACTTCGACGGAGTGCACTTCGCCGCGCGAGGGCGGGCGCCCGCCCTCTTCTCCGCGGCCCTTCAGGACCAGACCTGCCCGCCGTCGACGGTCTTCGCCGCCTTTAACGCGTATGCGGGAAGCGAGCGTTCGATGGAGGTGTACCCCTTCAACGATCACGAGGGCGGCGGCCCCTACCAGCAAGGTGTGCAACTCAGGTGGCTTCAGCAGTACTTGAGGGGCTGACGGGTGCAACGCCCCCTCCACGCCGCGCTCTTGTCACGGATTGGTCAACCCGCTAACTTGCGGGCTTGTCGTGTGTCCGCTGTGCGCAATCCGTGATGACGTGTGTCCGAGGGGGCTCCCAATGGCCGTACGCGGCCGGCACCGCCGGTACCAGCCGAACCGCATCAACCGTGCGTCGCTGACCGTCACGGCGGGCGGCGCGGGCATGGCGCTCCCGCTGACCGTCGTGGGCACCGCGGGCGCGGCCGACGCCGACACCTGGAACAAGGTGGCGGCCTGCGAGTCCGGCAACAACTGGAGCATCAACACCGGCAACGGCTTCTACGGCGGCCTCCAGTTCAAGCAGTCCACCTGGGAGGCGTACGGCGGCACGGCCTACGCCACGCGCGCCGACCGTGCCACCAAGGACCAGCAGATAGCCGTAGCCGAGAAGGTCCTCGACGCGCAGGGGCCCGGCGCCTGGCCGGTGTGCTCGGCGAAGGCCGGGCTCACCCGGGGCGGCGGCACGCCGCCCGACGTCACCCCGGCCAAAGCCCCGTCCAAGGCCCCGTCCAAGGCTTCCTCCAAGGCTTCGGGCAAGCCGGAGCGGCCCGGACGCGACGTCAAGGACGTCAAGCCCGAGGTGACCCCGCAGTCCGCCGCGGGCAGCGCCGAGATGTACACCGTGATCCATGGCGACACCCTCTCGGGCATCGCCGAGGAACGCCGGGTCCGGGGCGGCTGGCAGCAGCTGTACGACGCCAACCGGCGCGTCATCGGCGGCGACCCCGACCTGATCACCCCCGGCCAGCGGCTCTCCGTCCACGGCCGGGGCGGCGGCGCCACCAAGGAGCGCGCCCAAGAGCGGGACAAGGACCGGGCGGCCGACCAGCGCACCCGGCAGAAGGCCGCAGAGAAGAAGCAGGCGGCGGAGAAGCAGGCGGCGGAGAAGCAGGCCGCGGAGAAGAAGGCTGCGGAGAAGAAGGCCGCCGAAAAGGCCGCCGCCGAGAAGCAGCGCGAGAAGCAGCGCGCCCCCCGCGCCGCCGCACCGCAGGCGGAGAGGGCCACGTCCGGCGCCTCGGCCCCCGTCGCCGCCTCGCCCAGCACCCCCTACCGGGCCGCGGGCAGCTCCTGGTCGAAGGGCTACCACACGGGCGTCGACTTCGCCGTGCCCACCGGGACGTCCGTGAAGGCCGTCGCGGCCGGCCGGGTCGTCTCCGCGGGCTGGGGCGGCAGCTACGGCTACCAGGTGGTCATCCGCCACACCGACGGGAAGTACAGCCAGTACGGGCACCTGTCGGCGCTTTCCGTGAAGGCGGGCCAGCAGGTCGGCGCCGGTCAGCGCATCGCCCGGTCAGGGTCCACCGGAAACAGCACGGGCCCGCATCTGCACTTCGAGGTGCGGACGGGGCCCGGTTTCGGTTCCGACATCGACCCGCTCGCCTACCTGCGGGCACGCGGCGTACGCATCTGAGCGTACATATCTGAGCATACGCATCTGAGCGTACGCATCTGAAGAAGAGCCGTCAGGACACCATCCGCTCGCGGCGCCTCGGCTGCCGCGGGCGGGTCCGCCGGTGGGCCACCGTCGGCTGCTGCGAGGGCACCGCGGGCAGCGCGTCGGCGGCGGGACACGGACCGGGGCCGCCGTCCGCCTCGTCGGACGCGTCGGAGGCGGACTCGGGTCGCGCCGCGGACGGGCAGCCCTGCGCCACAGGACGCCCCTCGGCGACGGTCACGGTCGCCTCCCGCGCGATCCGCTCGGTCGTGAGCAGGATCAGACCGCACGCGGCCACGACACCGCTGCCCAGCGCCAGAACGGTGCCCGTGGCGCCGTGACGGAAGGATTCTCCGAAGAGGCTCAGGCCGACCGCCGCCGCGACCACAGGGTTCACGACGGTCACCGTCGACAGCGGAGCCGCGAGCCCCGCGCCCCGGTACGAGGCCTGCGACAGCAGCAGACCGGCCGCCGCGAGCACCGCGATCGCCCCGAGCGTCGGGAGCTGCTCGATGAGCGCGACGTCGCGGTCCCAGTCCACCGCGACCGTCTTCGTGAACACCGAGGCGATACCGAACGCCGCGCCCGCCCCACAGGCGAGGAGAACGCTGCGCACCACCGGGTGCCGGTGCACGGCGTGCGCCGCCACCATCAGCGCGACCACACCGCCGCCCGTGACCAGACCGAGCGTGACGCGCTCCGCGTCGGCCAGCGTCTGCGAGTCGGACGACGAAGTGAGCGACAGGAGCCCGGCGAGCCCCACCGTCGCCATGAGCGCGCCCCGCCAGGCGGTGGCCCCGGCCCGGCGGCGTACGAGAACGGCCGCCATCGGCAGGGCGAAGACGATGGTCAGCGCGCCCAGCGGCTGGACCAGGCTGAGCGGGCCGTAGGCGAGCGCCACCACGTGCAGCAGCGCGCCAAGGCCGTTCAGGGCGATCGCGGTCCACCAGGCGCCCCGGCGCAGCGGGGCGTACCGCTGGTCCGGCGTCGTCGCGGCCACGCGCTCCTGAAGGATCGCCCCGCCGGCGTACGCCACGGCTGAGACGAGGGACAGCACCACGGCAAGCGCCAGAGCACTCATGATGTGCTCCGCGGGGTGCGGTGCGTCCGGCGATCCCGGTCGGGCGAACGGTCTGCTTCCATACTGACAACGATGACGCGGGAATCCCTTTAAGTCGTCGTACCTGAGCAGGCAATTGGTCCTACTGCCGATGGAGTACTACGTTTCCCATGTCCTCCCCAGGAGGGGTTACCGCATGGGCGCGCAGAGTGACTCCCAGAGGCACCCCAGGGTCGGACGGCGCCGCGGGACTTGCTGTACTTCTGTCGTGACCACCCTCATTGACCTGGCAGAACTCGGCTCCGTCGGCGGATTCTTCGCCCTGCGCGTGAGCCCGGCGCACCACCCCGGCGTCCGTCCGCTCACGGAGGTGTACGCACCACCGGAATCCGGTGATCCGATCGGTTTTCGCGTCACCAAGGTCGCGGGCCGGCTCGGCGCCCCGGAGGACCGCATCGCGGTGTCCGTGGCCCAGCTGGGGCTCGCGGCCCGGCTCTGGTCCGTGGCGCTCGGCTCCGCCGCGCTGTACGGCCGGGTGCCCGACCTCGACGCCCGGCTGCTCGGCTGGGACGCCGACGGCACCTCGCCCGACGACCTGTGGCTGACCGGCGTACGACCGCTGCCGGGCGACGCCGCGACCGTACGGGACGTCGTGCAGTACGGCCATCTCGCGCCGCTGGCCGACGCGTTGCGCGCCCGGTACCGGATCTCCGCCGCACTGCTGTGGGGCAACGCGGGGTCCGCGCTGGCGGGCGCGGCGCGCGAACTGCACGGCTGGGCGGAGCGTTCGGGGCGCGAGGACGTCGGGGAACGGGCCCTCGGCCTGGCCGCCGAGCTCTTCGACCACCCCGACCTGCGTGGCACCGGCACTCTGCGGGGCACGGCGTTCCGGCGCCGCAGCTGCTGCCTCTACTACCGGTGCCCGAGCGGCGGGCTGTGCGGCGACTGCTGCTTCGACCGCCCGCCGCAGCGGTCTTCCCCCGGCGCCGCGTCTGGGTGACCATGAGGTGGCGCGGCCGGCATCGGACGGACTCGGACGGAATTGGAGGGTGCTACGTGAAGGTGGGGCTGCTCACCCGGGAGTATCCACCGGACGTCTACGGCGGAGCCGGCGTCCATGTCGAGTTCCTCGCACGGGAGTTGCGCTCCCTCACGGACCTCGACGTGCACTGCTGGGGGGAGGGCGCGGCCGACGGCCTCGTGCGACACCACGCGTGGCCCGCGCTCGACGGGGCCAACGACGCGCTGCGCACCTTCTCCGTGGACCTGTCCATGGCGGCGGCGCTCGCCGACCGCGAGCTCATCCACTCCCACACCTGGTACGCGAGCCTCGCGGGTCACCTCGGCAAGCTGCTGCACGGCATCCCGCACGTGATGACCTCGCACTCCCTGGAGCCGCTGCGCCCCTGGAAGGCCGAACAGCTCGGCGGCGGATACGCACTGTCCGGCTGGGCCGAGCGCACCGCCGCCGAGGCCGCCGACGCCGTCATCGCGGTGTCCGGCGCGATGCGCGAGGACATCCTCGCCTGCTACCCGGACGTCGACCCGGCGAAGGTCCACGTCGTGCACAACGGCATCGACACCGACCTGTACAGGCCCGACCCCGGCACCGACGTCCCGGAACGGCTCGGCATCGACCTCGGGCGGCCGTACGTCCTGTTCGTCGGGCGCATCACCCGCCAGAAGGGCGTCCCTCATCTGCTGCGCGCGGCACGGAAGTTGGACCCCGAGGTCCAGCTCGTCCTGTGCGCCGGAGCCCCGGACACACCCGAGATCGACTTCGAGTTCCGCACGCTTTTCGAGGAGTTGAGCACATCCCGGGCGGGAGTCCAGTGGATTCCCGAGATGCTGCCGCGACAGGAGATCGTCCAACTCCTGACGCATGCGGCGGTGTTCGTCTGTCCTTCCGTCTACGAGCCGCTGGGCATCGTCAACCTGGAGGCGATGGCGTGCGGGACGGCCGTCGTCGCCTCACGGGTCGGCGGTATCCCGGAAGTCGTGCGGGACGGCGGAACGGGGGTACTCGTCCCGTACGACGAGGACGACCCGGAAGGTTTCGAACGCGACCTCGGGCTGCTCCTGGACAGACTGGCCACCGATCCGAAGAGGGCCGGGGCGATGGGCGCGGCCGGGCGCGACCGCGCCCTCGGTGAATTCGGCTGGGACGCGGTCGCACGGCGCACGGTCGAGGTGTACGAGGAGATCCTGCACGCCGACAGATAGCCGACAAGTAGGGGGCTGGGATGCGCGGTGGACCTTCGGTGCTCGGAATCGTGCTCGCCGGCGGGGAGGGAAAGCGGCTGATGCCGCTCACCGCCGACCGCGCCAAACCGGCTGTCACGTTCGGCGGCACCTACCGCCTCGTCGACTTCGTGCTCTCCAACCTCGTCAACGCCGACATCCTGCGCATCTGCGTCCTGACGCAGTACAAGTCGCACTCACTCGACCGGCACGTGACGACGACCTGGCGCATGTCCAGCCTGCTCGGCAACTACGTCACGCCCGTGCCCGCCCAGCAACGCCTCGGCCCGCGCTGGTACCTGGGCAGCGCCGACGCCATCCTGCAGTCCCTCAACCTCGTCCACGACGAACAGCCCGACTACATCGCCGTGTTCGGCGCCGACCACGTCTACCGCATGGATCCGCGGCAGATGCTCGCGCAGCACATCGAGAACGGTGCCGCGGTGACCGTCGCGGGGATCAGGGTGCCGCGCGCCGAGGCACCGTCGTTCGGCATCATCACACCCGCGCGCGACGGCACGAAGGTGGAGAGCTTCCTGGAGAAGCCCACCGACCCGCCGGGCCTGCCCGGCGCTCCGAACCAGGTCTACGCCTCCATGGGCAACTACCTGTTCACCACCAAGACGCTCGTCGACGCCCTCCAGCAGGACGCCGAGAACGAGGATTCGGCGCACGACATGGGCGGCTCCATCCTGCCGTTGCTCACCGAGCGCGGCATGGCCCAGGTGTACGACTTCGACGGCAACCACGTCCCCGGCGAGACCCCGCGCGACCACGGCTACTGGCGCGACGTCGGCAGCCTCGACTCGTACTACGAAGCCCACATGGACCTGATCTCCGACCACCCCGTCTTCAACCTGGACAACCGGCTCTGGCCCATCTACACCCACTCCGACGGCCTGCCGCCCGCCAAGTTCTGCGCGGGCGGCATCGCGGGCGAGTCGATCGTCAGCCCCGGCTGCGTCATCCGCGGCCAGGTCACCCGCTCCGTCCTCTCGCCCGGCGTGACCATCGAGGAGGGCGCGGTCGTCCAGGGCTCCGTGCTGCACGACAACGTACGGATCGGGCGGGGCGCGGTGGTCCGCGGCGCCGTCCTCGACAAGAACGTCGACGTACCGCCCGGAGCGACGATCGGGGTCAATCCGGACCGCGACGAGGAGCTGTACACGGTGTCGAAGGGCGGGGTGATCGCGCTCGGAAAAGGGCAGGTGGTGCCGGAGTGAGGGCCCCGCTCACAGCACCCGGCGCCTGCGTCCCAGCCACGTCTGCGCGATCACCACGACCGCCAGGAAGGCGCCGCTGACCACCTGTTGGTAGGCGGAGTCGAGCGAACCGATCTGGTTGATGACGTTCTGGATGACCTTCAGGAGCAGCACGCCCACCAACGACCCGCTGATGAAGCCGAACCCGCCGGTGAGCAGCGTGCCGCCGATGACGACCGCGGAGATCGCCTCCAGCTCCATGCCGGAACCGAGAATCGTCACCCCGGACACCAGCCAGGCCGCGTTGAGGGCCCCGGCGAGCCCCGCGCAGAGCCCGGAGACCGTGTAGACGGCGATCTTCGTACGGGCCACGGGGGCGCCCATCAGCGCCGCCGCGTCCTCGTTCCCGCCGACCGCGTACACGTACTGACCGAACCGGGTGCGGCGCAGCACGACCGCGCCCGCCACGAACAGCGCGACCGTGATCCACACCGGGGCGCCGACGCCGAGCACCTTGCCCTGCCCGAGCGTCGCGAAGAAGGAGTCCTTGTCGACGAGGTACGTCTTCGACCCCTCGTCCGTGACCGACAGGAGGATGCCGCGGGCCGCCAGCATCGCCGCGAGCGTCACGATGAACGGCGCGAGCCGTGCGCGGGCGATCAGCAGACCGTTGACCAGGCCGATGAGTCCGCAGACCGCGAGCGGCAGGAGCAGCGCCACGGCTGTACCGTACCGGGACCCCCAAGCGGCGAGGACGCCGCCGAGGGCGAACAGCGAGCCGACCGACAGATCGATGCCGCCGGTGACGATGACGAACGTCATGCCGAGCGCGACCACCGCGAGGAACGCGGAGGACACCGCCATGTTCTCCAGGTTGTCGCCGGTCAGGAAGGTGTCGAAGCTCAGCGACGCGACGAGCACCGCCACGACCAGCGTGACCAGCGCGCCGTGCTGCTGGACCAGCGCGCTCAGCCGTTCGGAGCGGGAAGGACCCAGGGCCTGCTCCTCCTGGACGACCTGGCCCATGGGCCCCGTCGGACTCTTTGTGTCGATGGTCATCGCTTGCCCCTCTCGCGTGCCGCGCAGACCGCCAGGACGATCACCACGGCCTGGGCGATCTGCGTCCACGACGGCGGCAGGTCGTGCTTGATGAGCGTGGCCGTGAGCAACTGGATGAGGACGGCGCCCGCCACGGTGCCGCCGATCCGAATGCGGCCGCCGCTGAGCGGAGTGCCGCCGACGACCACCGCGGTGATCGCGGAGAGCTCCATCAGAGTGCCGAGCGACGTCGGATCGCTCGCGGAAAGGCGGGCGGTCGCGAGGACCCCGGCGAGCGCGGCGAGGGCGCCGCAGACCATGTACACGACGATGAGTACGCGGCGCACCGGCAGGCCCGCGAGGAGGGCGGCGGGGCGGCTGTCGCCGATGGCCAGGAGCTGCCGGCCGAACGTGGTGCGCCGCACGACGAAGGCGACGAGCAGCGCGAGGGCCGCCGCGATCAGGACCAGGTACGGGATGCCGAACACGTCACCGGAGCCGAGCGACGCCATCGTCGGGTCGCGTACGTCCTTGAGCTGGGGGAGGAGGACCAGGGCGAGGCCCCGGCCGGCGACCATCAGGGCGAGCGTCGCCACGATGGGCTGGACCCCGAGGAACGCGACGAGTGATCCGTTGGCCGCGCCGACCGCCATCCCGCCGAGCAGCGCCACGGCCAGGGCGATCCACATGCCGTATCCGAGGTAGAGCGAGACGAGGGAGGTGGAGAGCGCCATGACCGAGCCGACGGACAGGTCGACGCCCTCACTGCCGATGGCCAGCGCCATGCCGAGCGCCACGACGAGGACGGGGGCGACCTGCACGGCCTGGGTGCGGAAGTTCTCGCCGGACACGAAGTGCGGGGTGAAGAGGATGTTGACGAGGAGGAGAACGGCGACGCCCAGGTAGACGCCGTAGCTCTGGAGGAGACGCAGGAGACGGTCGCGGTCGGTGACCGTGCGGCCGAGGGCGAGATCGGTCATGGGGAGCTCCGTGGGTGCGGGACCTGCGCGCCGGGGGACGGGCCGGCAGCCATCGCGCGCAGGAGGTTCTCCTCCGTCACCGCGGTGCCGGTGAGCTCCGCCACGGCCGCGCCGTCCTTGAGGACGATCACTCGGTCCGAGCCCTCGATGAGTTCCTCCATGTCCGAGGAGATGAGGAGGACGCCGAGGCCGTCGGCCGCCAACTCGTCGACGAGGGACTGGACTTCCGCTTTCGCGCCGATGTCGATGCCGCGCGTGGGCTCGTCGAGCAGCAGCACCTTGGGGTGCATCGCCAGCCAGCGGGCGAGCAGCACCTTCTGCTGGTTGCCGCCGGAGAGTTCGCCCACCTTCTGGAGCGGGCTCGACGCCTTGATGCGGAGGCGTTCGATGAAGGTGTCCACGATCGCGTCGATGCCGCGTTCGTCCACCAGGCCGAGGCGGGAGAGGCGGGGGAGCGCGGCCAGTGCGATGTTGTCGCGGACCGAGAGGCCGGGGACGATGCCCTCCGCCTTGCGATCCTCAGGGAGGAGGCTGATGCCCGCGCGGATGGCGGCGGGCGTGGAGCCCGTGCGGATGCGGGTGCCGCCGATCGCGACGCTCCCGGAGTCGGTCGGCAGGGCCCCGGCGATGGCCTTCGCCGTCTCGCTGCGGCCCGAGCCGAGCAGCCCGCCGAGGCCCACCACCTCCCCGGGCCGGATGGCGACCGACACCCCGTGGAGCCGGTGCCGCGCGGTCAACTCCTCTGCCACCAGGACGGGTTCGGTCGTCGTCTCGTGCGCCCCCGTGAACCGGGTGAGCCCCTCTTCCTGTACGTGTCGGATCTCGCGGCCCAGCATCAGCGCGACCAGCCGCAGCCTGTCGAGGTCGGCGAGGGCGCCCGTGTGCACGACCTTGCCGTCGCGCAGCACGGTGACGGCGTCGCACACCTCGTACAGCTCGTCCAGGCGGTGGCTCACGTAGATCACCGCGATGCCGCGCTCGCGCAGCATGCGGATCACCCCGAACAGGGTCCGCACCTCGCGGGGTTCGAGGGAGGACGTCGGCTCGTCCATCACGACGACGCGCGCGTCGACCGAGACGGCGCGGGCCAGCGCCACCATCTGCTGCGCGCCGAGGCCGAGTTCGCGCAGCGGGCGACGGACGTCGACGCGGACGCCGAGCCCGCGCAGTGCCTCGTCGGCCTCGCGGCGCATCCGCGCGAAGTCGATCAGGCCGAGCCGTCCGCGGGGTTCGCGGCCGAGGAAGAGGTTGCGGGCCACGCTCATCAGGGGGACGAGGTTGACCTCCTGGTAGATGGTGGAGATGCCCGCGTGCTGCGCTTCGAGAGGGCTGGCGAACCGGACCGGGCGGCCGTCGTACGTCACGTCGCCCGCGTCCGGCTCGTACACCCCCGTCAGGACCTTGATGAGGGTGGACTTGCCCGCGCCGTTCTCGCCGATCAGCGCGTGGACCTCGCCGGCGCGTGCGGTGAAGTCGACCGCGTCCAGGGCGCGCACGCCCGGGAACGTCTTGGTCAGACCGGCCACTGACAGCACGTCAGTACGCCTTGCGCAGGTCGGACTTGGCGTTGTCCTTCGTGTACGCGTTGTCCTTGATGACGATGTCCTGGGAGACCTTCCCGCCCTTGGTGAACGCGTCCAGCGTCTTGAAGGCGAGCGGGCCGAAGCGGGGGTTGGACTCGATGACGCCGTCGATCCAGCCGTCCACGATGCCCCGCACGGCGCCCTTCGTGCCGTCGATCGTCACGATCTTCACGTCGCCGGCCTTCTTGCCCGCGCCCTTGAGCGCGTTCACGGCGCCGAGGCCCATCTCGTCGTTCTCCGCGTAGATCCCGGTGATGTCGGGCTTGGACTGGATCAGCTGCTCGGTGACCTGCTGGCCTTTCTCCCGCGCGAACTCGCCGGTCTGCTTGAAGACGATCTCGAGATCCGGGGCCTTCTCCTTGATCCTGTCCTCGAACCCCTTGGTGCGCTCGGTGGTGACGTTGTTGCCGGCGGCGCCCAGGAGGATCGCGATCTTGCCCTTGCCGCCGGTCGTCTCGATCATCCGGTCCGCCGCGCGCCTGCCCTGCGCGACGAAGTCGGAGCCGATGAAGCTCACGTAGTCCTTGCAGGCGGTCGCGTTGATCTTGCGGTCGACGGTGACGATCGGGATGTGCTTGGCGCCCGCGGCGCGCAGCACCGGCTCCCAGCCGTCGGAGTTGAGCGGCGCGATGACGAGCAGGTCGGCGCCCTTGGCGATGAGGTCCTGGACGTCGCTGATCTGCTTGGAGAACTGCGACTGGGCGTTGGCGGTGAGGAGCTTCACGCCGCGCTTCTCGGCCTCGGCCTTGATGGAGGCCGTCTCCGCGATGCGGAAGGGGTTGGCCTCCTTCTCCGACTGGGAGAAGCCCACGGTGGCCGTCTTCAGATCGAGCTTCTTCCCACCGTAGGCGTCGATCGCGCAGGTCTTGCCGCCATCCCCGTCCGACGACGAGACCTCCTGCCCGGCGTCGCCCTGGTTCTGCGACGCGGCGCTGTCGCCACCGGAATCGTCGTCCTCGGACTTCGCGCAGCCGGCGGCGAACACGAGGCTCGCGGCGAGACCGGCGGCGGCGAGGGTCCTTGCTGAGGTACGGCTGAGGAGTGTGGTCGGCTTCATTGGAGTCCCCAAACGGCACGGCCCCGGCACTGAGAGCGCTCACGGGAAAGACGGCACTTGCGGTCAACTCGGCGGTACGGGGAGCTTTTTACATCGTTGAAAGAGGGCTGTAAACCCTCCGCGCAGCGGCCCGGGTTTCCCGGGTCAGCGCCGACCCAGGGTGCTCTCCCGTTCCACCAGCCGGAAATCGGCGGTGAGTTCACGTCCGCCGGGCCGTTCCGGATGCGCCAGGCTGCCGAGCAGCGACTCGACCGCGAGGCGCGCGATGGCCTGCTTGTCCGGCGCCACCGTGGTGAGCGTGACCGCCCCGAACTGCCCCTCCGCTATGTCGTCGAAGCCCACCACCGCCACGTCCCAGGGCACGCGCAGCCCCCGCTCGTGCAGGACCCGCATCGCACCGATCGCCACCAGGTCGTTGTACGCGAACACCGCGTCGGGCCGCACCCCCGCGTCCAGCATCCGCGCCATGGCCTTCGCCCCGTCCCACCGGTCCCAGCCGCCGACCGGACCCACCAGACTCTCCGGGGCGGGGATGCCGGCCGCCGTCAGCTCCTCGCGCCAGCCCTGAAGGCGCAGGTGGGCGGGGCGGTTCGCGGAGTCCGTCCGGGCGCCCAGGTAGGCGATGGTGGTGCGGCCGCGCCCGATGAGATGCCGTACCGCGGTGCGGCTGGCGGCGATGTTGTCGATCGCGATGTGGTCGTAGCTCAGGTCGTACTGGCGCTCGCCGAGCAGTACCAGCGGCACGTCGTCCTCGCGGGCGCGCAGGTCCTCCGCCTCCAGCTCCAGCGGGCTGAGGATGAGACCGTCGATGACCCGGGCCCGGAAGCCCTGGCTGACCAGGACCTCCTGCTCGCGGTCGCCGCGGGTGTGGTCGAGGAGCACCGTGAAGTCGTGCTCCGCCGCCGCGTCGATGACGGCGCCCGCGAGCTCGGCGAAGTACGGATTGCCCAGTTCGGGGACGGCGAGCGCGATGATTCCGGTGCGCCCCTTGCGCAGGTGACGTGCCGTCAAGTTCGGCCGGTAGCCCAGTTCGTCGATGGCTTCCTGTACGCGGGCCCGCATCGCCGGGGTGACGTGCTGATACTTGTTCACCACGTTCGAGACGGTCTTGATCGAGACGCCCGCGCGCTCCGCGACGTCCTTGAGGCTTACCCGCACTGGATCTCCCTGCGTCGGTGAACGCCCCGGCCTCCGGGGCGTTTGTCATGACCCTGGACAGCGCGCCGTAGCGCGTGCTGTCATGCCAACGGTCGTTCCTTCCAACGTTGTACAGACTCGTTGTACCGACTGCAGCGACAAGCCGCCACCCTTCCTCACCAAGGAGGATCCGTGCGCCTCAGACGACATCCCGGACGCCCCGCACACCTCGGCCGGCACCTCGCCCTGCTGCTCGCAGGGGCCCTCGGCGTCGCCGGACTCACCTCGGTCCCCGCCGCCACCGCCGCCGACGAACCCGTCGAGATCCAGGGACTCAAGGGCGAGTACTTCACCCAGTCCGCCCCCGGAGCCTTCGACTTCGACGAGCTCAAGGCCACCGGACTCGACCCGAACATCGACTTCGGCAACCTCGAACCCCGCCTCAAGGCCACCACCGGACAGGCCGACGACGTCAGCGTCCGCTGGACCGGCCGGATCGTGCCCGAGAAGACCGGCGCCACCACCTTCTCCATGATCGGCGACAACGGCTTCCGCCTCTGGGTGGACGGCAGGATCGTCATCGACCACTGGCAGGACGACTGGGACAAGGAACAGACCTCCGCCCCCGTCGAGTTGACGGCGGGCAAGGCCCACGACATCAAGGTCGAGTACTTCGAGCACTACGGCGGCTCCAACCTGCGCCTGAAGTGGACCCCGCCGGGCGGCGAGAAGAAGCCGGTCCCGCGGTCCGCCCTCCGCATCCCCGAGGACTTCGACTACGACGGCGCCATCGCCGCCACCGTCCTCCGCGACGGCCGCAGCCTCAAACTCGACTTCGCCCAGAAGCTCACCGCCCCGCCGGCGGGACTCGCCGACCACCTCGACGCCGTCATCGGCGGCGCCAAGTGGCCCCTCGGCACAGTCAAGGCCGACCCCACCGACGACCGCAGCCTCCTCGTCGGCCTGAAGGAACCCGTCGTCGGCAAGAAGGGCGGCAACGCCCCCGGCCTCGCCGACATCCGCTACGACGGCAAGGGCGGTCTGAACGGCACGGACGGGGACGCCGTCGGCCAGTTCTGGAGCAGCGGGCCCAACCACTCCGAGTACCAGCTGCGCACCGAGTGGGCCGACGACGTCACGCCCGGCAACGCGCACCGCGAGTACCCACGACCGCAGCTGAAGCGCGACAACTGGCAGAACCTCAACGGCTCCTGGCAGTTCGCCGCCGCCGACGCGGGCGAGAAGCCCCCGGTCGGCAAGAAGCTCAAGGAGAAGATCCTCGTCCCCTACCCGGTCGAGTCCCAGCTCTCCGGCATCGAACGGCACGAGGACAGGATGTGGTACCGCCGCACCTTCACCGTCCCCAAGAACTGGGACATCGGCGAAGGCAAGCGACTCAACCTCAACTTCGGCGCCGTCGACTGGCAGTCCGAGGTGTACGTCAACGGCCGCAAGGTCACCGAACACAAGGGCGGCTACGACAAGTTCAGCGCCGACATCACCGACGCGCTGAAGCCGGGCCGCACCCAGGAACTGATCGTCGGCGTGTACGACCCGACCGACGCCGACGACGGCGCGAATCCACCCGTCGGCAAGCAGCGCCTGGACCCCAGCGGCATCTGGTACACCCCGTCCTCCGGCATCTGGCAGACCGTGTGGATGGAGCCGGTGGCCACCGACCACGCGGACTCCCTCAAGATCACGCCGAACGTGCAGGACGAGCAGGTCACCGTCGAGGCACGGGGCGTGCGCGACGGAGTACCGGTCAGGGCCACCGCGTACGAACGCGGCAAGAAGGTCGCGGAGGTCAGCGGACGCACCGGGAAGCCGCTCCGCCTCGAGATCACCGACCCCCGCCTGTGGTCGCCGGACGACCCGTTCCTCTACGACCTCAAGGTGCGGGTCGGCGCGGACCGCGTCACCGGCTACTTCGGCATGCGGTCCATCGCCGTCGAGAAGGTGAACGGCACCCCGCGCACCATCCTCAACGGCAAGCCCGTCTTCCTGATGGCCACGCTCGACCAGGGCTTCTGGCCGGACGGCCTGCACACCGCGCCGAGCGACGAGGCGCTCGCGTACGACCTCAAGATGCACAAGGAGATGGGCTTCAACTCCGTCCGCAAGCACATCAAGGTCGAGCCCGACCGCTGGTTCTACTGGGCCGACAAACTGGGACTCCTCGTCTGGCAGGACATGCCGTCGATGGACGCGGGCCGCACCCCCGACACGGCAGCCCGCGCCCAGTACGAGCGCGAGATGAAGCAGATGATCGACGAGCACGCGAGCAGCCCCTCGATCATCATGTGGGTGACCTTCAACGAGGGCTGGGGCCAGTACGACGTGGGCCGCATCGCGCGGCAGGCGAAGACCTGGGACCCGACCCGCCTGGTCAACAACCAGTCGGGCCTCAACCTCGGGACCGACGGAGGCGCCGGCGACATCATGGACGAGCACGGCTACCCGAGCCCGGCGCTCCCACCACGGCCCGACGGCGAACGCGCCCTGGTGAGCGGGGAGTACGGGGGCCTCGGACTCGCGGTGCCCGGCCACGCCTGGGCCGTCCAGCAGAGCTACGTCGACGTCGACCCGGCGACGTACACGGACGACTACATCGCCAAGCTCGACGAGGTGCGCGCGCTCGCCTGCAAGGGCAACAACGGCGCCGTCTACACCCAGATCACGGATGTGGAGGGCGAGCTGAACGGTCTCCTCACCTACGACCGCAAGGTCGTCAAGCCCGACGTGAAGCGAGTGAAGGCGGCGCACGAAGCACTGATCCGTGACGCGTCACAGGCCACGGTGCCGGGCTGCGGCGGCTCCTGACCCCCGAGGTCTCCGGTCCCTCGCCCCGTGCGGCGGACCGGGGACCTCCCACGGGTGTCCCTCGTGTGGGGGATGGCGGCTCGCCGAACAGGTCGACAAGCCTTGGACGCCCAAGGCGGATCTGCACGCGGAAGGCAATCGTGATGAGGAAGAGACTCTTGATGCCGCTCGTGGCGGTGGCCGCCGCGGCCGCCACCGTGGTGCCGGTCTCCGCGGCGCACGCGGCCGACGGGTACGACCGGTGCCCCGACGGCCACTACTGCATGTTCTCGGGGCTCGACGGGACCGGGGACATGATCACGCTCAGGGCAGGCACTCCGGATCTCGCGGCGCTCGGCATGCACGACCGGGCCAAGTCGGACTGGAACCGCACCTCCTCGACCATCCACCTCTGGTCCGACGCGGGGTACACCGGCTGTACCGCCGTGACCTCCGCGGGCCCGACCGGCAAGGGCAACTTCTTCCCCACGTACCAGGACTTCTTCAGTTCGGTGCAGTTCGACGGGCCGGGCGGCCCGAGCTGCGGCACACCGCCCGGCGAGGGCCGCTGAACACTCTCACCGCAGCTGGCGCCGCACCAGTTCGTGCAGCCGCCCGCCCGTATCGGCCAACAGCTGGGAGGGCGGGCCCTGCTGGACGATGCGGCCCTCCGCCATGACGACGACCCGGTCGGCGTCCATGACGGTCGAGAGACGGTGGGCTATCACGACGCGGGTGGCGTTCAGGGCGCGGGTGCTGTCGATGACGGTCCGCTGAGTCTCGTTGTCCAGGGCGCTCGTCGCCTCGTCGAAGAAGAGGATCCGCGGGCGGCGGATCAGCGCCTGGGCGATCATCAGGCGCTGCCGCTGCCCCCCGGAGACCGCACCGCCACCGGAGATCATCGTGTGCAGGCCCATCGGCATGCGCTTGATGTCCTCGGCGAGCCCCGCCATCGCGGCGGCCTCCCACGCCTCCTCCTGCGTGAACGACTCGGCACCGCAGATGCAGTCCAGGATCGACCCGGTGACGGGCTGCGCGTTCTGCAGGACCACACCGCACTGGCGGCGCACCGCCGACTGGTCAAGCGCCGCCAGGTCCTGGCCGTCGTACAGCACGCTGCCCGAGGCCGGCTCGTCGAAGCCGATCAGGAGGCGCAGCAGCGTCGACTTGCCGCAGCCGCTCGGACCGACGACGGCCACGAACTCACCCGGCCGGACCGCCAGGGACACGTCGTCCAGGACCAGCGGGCCGTCGTCGGTGTAGCGGAAGGACAGCGAGCGCGCCTCGATCCCGCCCTGGAGCTCGCCCGGCTGCGTGCTCCCGGCGCGCACCTCCGGCGCCTCGTCGAGCACCGGCTTGACCTGCTCGAACATCGGGAGCACCGCGGCCGCCGAGAGCAGCGCGCCGGTGAGCTGCGTGACGGACGTCAGGAGCATCGTCACGGCGGTGCTGAAGGTGAGGAACTCACCCGCGGTCAGGCTGCCCCGGGCGGGGCCCGCGAGCAGAACGAACATGACGAGCGTGCAGAGCGGCAGATAGACCGAGTTCAGGACCGTCGTGATGTTCTTGATGCGGCCGGCCCGCCGCTGCAGCTCCCGGCTGCGCGCGAACTCCCCGGCCCAGGCCGCGTACGCGAAGCTCTCCGCCCCGGCCACCCGCAGCTTGGGCAGACCGCGCAGGCTCTGGAACGCCTGGTTGTTCAGCTTGTTGCCGAGCTCCACCAGACGCCGCTGCCAGCGCAGTTCCCACAGGCCGAGCGTGAGGAACACGGCGGCGATGACGGCCAGCATCGCGAGGGCGGCCAGGGCGAGGGGGACGCTGTAGACGAGCAGCAGGACGAGGTTCATCCCACCGACCGAACCGGCTTGGAGAGCGACCGGGCCGATCCCCGACAGGACCCGGCGGATCGCGCTGACGCCCATCGCGGCGCTCGCCAGCTCGCCGGTGGAGCGGGACGCGAAGAAGCGCGTGGGCAGCCGCAACAGCCGGTCCCACACCGCAGGCTGGAGCGTGCTCTCCATGCGGCCCTCCATCCGCAGGACGGTGAGGTTCTGGAGCAGCATGAACGCCGCGGAGACGATGCTGGTGATCATGACGGCCAGGGAGACCTGGACGATGAGGCTCTTCTCCCCGTTCGGCACGAACACGCCGAGCACCTGCCCCGTCGCGACCGGCACCAGCGCGCCGATCAGCACCGTCACGAGACCGGCGAGCACCAGGTTGCGCACGTCGTCCCGGGTGCCCCGCAGGCTGAAGAGGAACAGCCGCCACGGCGTCAACGGCCGCTCCGGGAGCGGCCGGTAGAACATGACGGCCTGCGGTTCGAACTCTTCGGCGTTGGCCTCGTCGACGCGGGTGCGCCGCCCGGACGTGGGGTGCACCGACTCGTAGCGGCCGCGCCGCCACAGCAGCGCGACCGGCGCGCCGCTCGCGGCCCGGTGCCCCACCAGCGGGCCCGCGTTCTCGCGCCACCAGCGGCCGTCGAGCCGGACGGTGCGGGTGCGGATGCCCGAGGCCACCGCGACCTGCTCCACCGGATCGATCCGCTCGCTCACGGCGCCACCCTCCGCGGCACCCGACAGCGTGATGCCCGCCGCCTCCGCCACCAGCCGGCAGGCGGCGTACGTCGCGTCGTCACCGCCACGGGACTCCGTACGGCGCGCACCCCGTCGGCCCGAGCGGCCGATGGAGGCGATCAGGGTGCGGTCGGCCTGCTCTCGGACGTTCTCGCCCGCCTTGATGCCGGCCGCCGTGCGGTCCTCATGGGCCCGCTCCAGGCGTTCGATCCAGCGGTCCAGGGTGGCGAGCAGCCGGTACTGCTGGTTGACCATGCGCTGCCACATCGAGGCGTCCACGAGCAGGTCGCCGGCCGCCTCCGCGCTGTAGGCGGAGCCGTACTGCACACTGCCCGGCGCGACCGGCATCCAGAGGATGTCGTCGTCGGCCACCCCGTCCACCACGTCGTCGCCGACCGTTCGGCCGTCCAGCGGCGCCTCGAACAGGACCCGGTGGCCGCGTCCGATGCCGAGCGCGAAGGCGTGCTCCAGCAGACTCAGGGACGTGTCCTGTGTGTCGTACTGGGAGGGGTACTGCTGTTCGTACGACCACGTGTCGCCGTAGTCGGGTCGGTAGAGCTCGCGCAGCGGGATGCGGCGCAGCTCGCAGCCCTGGAGGGGGCGTCCGACCAGGGTGTGCTGAGGGCCTTCGACCGGGCCGAGGAGCAGCGTGCCCGGTTCGAGACGGCCGAGGTAGTGCCAGTGGCCCTGCTGCACGGCGTCGACCGCGAACAGGTCGAGCGCGCCGGCCACGACGAACCACAGCACCTGCGGACCCTCCAGGTGCATGCTGCGCAGACCCGTGCAGTCGGCCGGGGTGCCGAGCGCTCCGAAGGCGGCGCCCACCGCGTCGTATGCGTGCTGCTCAGGGGGTGAAGTCACCTCAGTGCTCCTTGACCAGGTCGGCGTAGGGGCCGCCGGCGGCGACGAGGTGTTCGTGGCGCCCGCGTTCCACGATCCGGCCGTGGTCCAGCACGACGATCTCGTCGCTGTCGCGCACGGTGCTCAGCCGGTGGGCGATGACGACGCAGGCACAGCCGCGGCGGCGCAGGTTGTCGATGATGACCTGTTCGGTCTCGGCGTCCAGGGCGCTCGTCACCTCGTCGAGGACGAGGATGCTGGGGCGGCGGACCAGGGCCCGCGCGATCTCCAGGCGCTGGCGCTGTCCGCCGGAGAAGTTCCGCCCGTCCTGCTCCACGCGGCCATGGATGCCGCCGGGCCTGCGGGCCACGACCTCGTGCAGGCAGGCGTCCTTCAGCGCGGCGACGACGGCGTCGTCGGGGATCGAGGGGTCCCACAGGGCGACGTTGTCGCGGATCGTGCCCTCGAAGAGGAAGACGTCCTGGTCGACGAAGGAGACGGAGGCCGCGAGCGCGCCGCGCGGAATGTCCTCCAGGCGTTGTCCGTCGATGCGGATCGTGCCCTCCCACGGGCTGTAGAGCCCCGATATCAGCCGGGAGACGGTCGACTTGCCGCTGCCGGAGCCGCCGACGAGCGCGACCTGCTGCCCCGGCCCGACCGACAGCGAGAAGCCGGTGAGGAGCGGCTTGTCGAGAGGGCTGTAGCCGAAGGTGATGTCGTCGAGGGTGACGTGTCCCTTCAGGCGGCGCGTGCTGGCGGCGGGTTCGGGGCGGGAGTAGAGCGTGTCTACGGGGAAGTTCTCGACGTCCTTGAGGCGGGCGACGTCGGCGGCGAAGTCCTGGATGCGGCCCGCGACGCCGTTGAGCCGGGTGATCGGCGCGGTGAAGCGGGTGACGAGGGCCTGGAAGGCGACGAGCAGCCCGATCGACAGATGCCCCTCGACGGCGCGCAGACCGCCGATCCACAGGATCAGCGCGCTGTTCAGGGTGGCGAGGGTCGGCGCGACGACACCGAGCCAGGCGCTCGGCACTCCGAGGCGCTGCTGCTCCTCCAGGGTGGTGGCGTGCTGGCCTGCCCAGCGCCTGAAGTAGCCGTTCTCGCCCCCGGTGGCCTTCATCGTCTCGATCAACTGCAGGCCGGTGTAGGAGGTGTTGGTGAGCTTGGCGCTGTCGGCGCGCAGTTTCTGGGTGCCGGTGGCGCGCAGCCGGATGACGACGCGCATGGCCACGACGTTCAGCAGGGCGATGCCGACGCCGACGAGGGTGAGCTGCGGATCGTACGTCCACAGCAGGGCCGCGTAGAGGAGGACGACGATGCCGTCGATCCCGGCGGCCGTGAGGTCGCGGGCCAGCGTCTCGGCGACCGCGTCGTTGGAGGCGAGGCGCTGCACGAGGTCGGCGGGGCTGCGCTGGGCGTAGAACGTGACGGGCAGGCGCAGCAGATGGCGGAAGAAGCGGGCGCTGCCGAGCGTGGAGGAGATGATGCGGCCGCGCAGCAGGTTGGCCTGTTGCAGCCAGGTCAGCACGACGGTGAGCGCCACCATCGCGCCCATTGAGGCGAACAGCGCGCTGAGCAGGGTGGTCTGATGGCCTATCAGGAACAGGTCGATGTACGTCCGGCTGAGCGCGGGCAGCGCCGCGCCGACCGCGACGAGCAGCAGGCTGGCCAGGAGCGCGGCGAGCATCGTGCCCGTGGTGCCCCGCAGCCGCGCGGGGAGGGCCTTCATAACGCCGGGCCTGCGGCCTCCCGGACGGAAGCCGTCCCCGGGTTCGAGGACCAGGACGACCCCGGTGAAGCTGGTGTCGAAGTCCTCCGACGGCACGAAGCGGCGGCCCTTGTCCGGGTCGTTGATGTATACGCCCCGGCGGCCGAGTCGGCGCCCCACGCCGTCGTACACGACGTAGTGGTTGAACTCCCAGAAGAGGATCGCGGGCGCCTTGACCTCGGCGAGGGCGGCGGGCTCCATCTGCATGCCCTTGGCCGTCAGGCCGTAACTGCGCGCCGCCTTCAGGACGTTGCTGGCCCGCGAGCCGTCGCGGGAGACGCCGCACGCGATGCGCAGCTCCTCCAGGGGGACGTGCCGTCCGTGATGGGCGAGGACCATGGCGAGCGCGGCGGCGCCGCACTCCACGGCTTCCATCTGCAGGACGGTGGGCGTGCGGACGGTCTTCGGCCGCCTGCCCTTCGAGGCGGGGCGCGGTGCCGCACGGCGACGGCCGCGCTGCGGGGGTTCGGGGCGGTGCCTGCGCCGACCGCCCGGGGGAGGCAGCTGCTGCTGGTGCGCGGGGGAGGGGAGCGGTGCGGTCACGGAAGCAGCCAATCGATCGGGCGCTGCTCGGCGAGGTGGAAGGCGCCGGTGGCCGGGGTCATGGAGGCGGGCGCGAAGGGCGGCCCGTCGGCGGTCGACCAGGCGTAGCCGGACTTGGTGCCCGCGGACTTGTCGAGCCGTACGAGGACGGCCACGGGCGGCCCGTCCTTGGCGAACTGTCCGGCCAGTTCCTTGTCGCCGAGGAACCCGGTGATCTTCTGCCGGGTCTGCGCGGCACGCCCGACCGCCTTCACCCGGCCGCGCAGCGTCCCGTACTCCTGGGTGGGCACGGACTGGACGGTGAGATCCACCGACGCGCCGACGGGGACGGTGGCCGCGCTGTCGGCGGGTACGTAGAGCATCGCGAGGAGCGGGTCGTCGGCGCCCGCCACACGCTCCAGGGTCGCGACGTCGGCGCCGGTGGTGACGACGGTGCCGATCCTGGCGGTGAGCGCGGTCACGCGGCCGGCGGCGATCGCGCGCACGGCCCTGTCGCCCCGTTCGGTCCGGACTTCGAGCACGGGAGCGCCCGCGGTGAGGCGCTTGCCCTCCTCGGCGAGTACGCGCGTCACCTGGCCGGTGACGGGGCTCTGCAGGACGTAGCTGCCCTGGCCGTGCGTGAGGATTCCGGGTGCGCGGAGCGTGGAGGAGACGGAGCCGGTGACGGCCCAGACGCTCGCGGCGGCCATCACGACGAGGGTGACGGCGAGGACGAGCAGGCCCTGGGGGCGGGCGTAGCGCACCGGCAGGTCGAGTTCCTCCGGCGACTGCAGCTTGGACAGGGCCTGTTGGCGGAACTGCACGGAACGCTTCCCTTACTGTGCCTGTGGCGAATGCGCCTGTCGCGAATGTGTCCGCGGCGTTTGTGCCTCTGGCGTCCGTGAGCCCCGGAACCAGAGGTTCCGGGGCTCACGCATCACGGGGTCAGTGAGCGAAAGGCTCAGAGACCGGCGGTCAGGCCGGAGGCCAGGCCCGTGACGGCGCCGGTGTTGAGGCCGGTGGCACCCTCGACCGTGCCGACGACGCCGGAGACGACGCCCGAGACGGGGGCGATGGAGTCAACGGTGCTGGTGACGTTGCTCGCGACACCGGCGACGAGGCCACCGGAGACGTTGTCGAGGTCGGCGTCGGAAATCTCGAGGGTCTCGACCTGGGGGACGTTGTTCATGGTGTGAGCTGCCCTTCTCATGAATGGTGCATAGGTGTTTCCAACTCCGCGGAACCTGGGGATTCGAATTCCGCGGCGAGCCAGGATCAAAGCACGTTCACAGCTCGTACATCCAATCGACGGAGCGACCCTCGGTCGCGGCCGCCGCATCGAATCATCGCTGCGTGCAGGCAGGTTCACCGCGTCGCGGCAGCTCCTTCACAAGATTCACAGACGTGAATCGGGGGCAGGCCGGTACGCCCGTCAACAAAACGGACACTTTCGCGGCGAACGGCGATCTCCGTGGCCGTTGCATGGAAATTCAGGGGGAGTGGGAACGGAATTGCGTGACCGGTCTGCGCATTCGATGTGCAGGTTTATTGAAGGCGCGCCGTCACACGCGGTCGCCCCTGCCGGTGGAGGGTGGCGCCTTAATCCGTTGTTAACTCAGCGTAGCTTGTTCGTACTTGACCGTAGTTGCCCGGAGCGGTTGACTTCACGTTCGCCACCACCGCCCCGTCCTCGACGCGAGAGCGAGTCCGTGACTTCATCGTCTGCTCAGAGCTCCGACCTGCTCGTACCTCTCGATCTGGCCTTCTGGAACATAGAGACCGCCGAACACCCCATGCACCTGGGCGCACTCGGCGTCTTCGACGCCGACGGGCCGGGCGCGGCCGACCGCGCCGCCGACCTCCTCGCGTCCCGCGCGTCAGCCGTGCCCGGACTGCGCATGCGCATACGTTCCGTCCTGCTGCCCGTCGGGGGCGCCGTGCGCGTGCCGGTGCCCGCCTTCGACCCGCTGGAGCATGTGCGGGTCTCGGCGCCCGTGGCGGACTTCCACGCCGCGGCGGGGGAGCTGATGCAGCGACCCGTGGAGCGCGGCCGCCCGCCGTGGGAGGCGCACGTGCTGCCGGGCGCGGACGGCACGTCCTTCGCGGTCCTCTTCAAGTTCCACCACGCGCTCGCCGACGGACTCCGCGCGCTGACGCTCGGCGCCGCCCTCCTCGACCCCGTCGACCTCCCCACGCCCCGCGAGCGCCCGCCGGCCCCCGCGGCCCCCCGTCGGCCGCTCCTGGACCCGCGCACCCTGCCGGAACGCCTCCGCGGCACGGTCGCCGAGGCGGGCCGGGCCATCGGCATCGGCACGTCCGTCGCGCGGGCGACCCTGGGCGTACGTTCCTGCGCCGCGCTCACCTCGTCCGCGACCGGCACCCGGCGCACCGCCGGGGTCGCCCTCGACCTGGACGACGTGCACCAGGTGCGCAAGGCCGTGGGCGGCACCGTCAACGACGTACTGATCGCGGTCGTCGCCGGGGCGCTGCGCCGCTGGCTCGACGAGCGCGGCGACTGCAGCGAGGGCGTCGAGCCCCGCGCCCTGATCCCCGTCTCGCGGCGCCGACCGCGCTCCGCACAGCCCCCGGGGAACCGGCTCTCCGGATATCTGGTCCGCCTGCCCGTCGGCCACGAGGACCCCCTGGAGAGGCTGCGCCGCGTGCGCGCCGCCATGAACAGGAACAAGGACGCCGGCCCGGAGCGGGGCGCCGGGGCCGTGGCGCTGCTCGCCGAGCACGTGCCGCCGCTCGGCCACCGCATCGGCGGGCCCGTCGTCGCACAGGCCGCGCGGCTGCTCTTCGACATCCTCGTCACCAGCGTCCCGCTGCCCGGCATCGGCCTGCGGCTCGGCGGCTGCCACCTCGCCGAGGTCTACCCCTTCGCGCCGCTCGCCCGGGGCCAGTCGCTCGCCGTCGCCGTCTCCACCTACCGCGGCCGCGTCCACTACGGACTGGTGGCGGACGCCGCCGCCGTACCCGACCTGGAACTGCTCGCGCGAAGCGTGCGGGACGAGCTCGACGGCCTCGTGGCGGCGTGCGCGCGGGAGGCGGGTTTGGTGACAGGGCCCGCCGCTACGTAAAGTTCCGCTTTTGGAGCTTCCGCGGACGACCAGACGCACCGCGGCACGGAATGACATGAGGACAGCGGCGATGACGGTGACAGACGAAAGCCAGGAGGGCACCGCTGAGCACAGCGCGTACGGCCCCGGCATCGACCCGGACCGTCTCGCCGTCTGCCTCAGCGTGCTGGACGAGCTGGACAAGCTGGACGTGGACCACCCGGACGCGATCGCCGTGCGCCGGGCCACGGCGGGGATCTACCGGACGGTGAAGCAGCGCCGCCGCCAGGAGCGCCGCGCCGCCAAGACCGCCCACGACAAGGCCGTCACCGAGGCCACCGCCACCGGTTCCGCGCAGCGCATCGACGACGAGACCGAGGGCCTGCTGCCCTCCTCGCGGACCGAGGAGGGCAGGATCGCGGGGATACTCCAGCGCCCGCGCTCCTGCTACACCTGCAAGACGCGGTACGTGGAAGTCGACTACTTCTACCACCAGCTCTGTCCGGACTGCGCCCACCTGAACCGGACCAAGCGCGACGCCCGCGCCGACCTCACCGGCAAGCGCGCGCTGCTCACCGGCGGCCGCGCCAAGATCGGCATGTACATCGCGCTGCGGCTGTTGCGTGACGGTGCTCACACCACCATCACGACGCGGTTCCCCAAGGACGCCATCCGCCGCTTCAAGGCGATGGACGACTCGGCGGAGTGGATCCACCGCCTGGAGGTCGTCGGCATCGACCTGCGCGACCCGGCGCAGTCAGTGGCCCTCGCCGAGCAGGTCGCCACGGCGGGCCCGCTCGACATCCTCATCAACAACGCGACGCAGACCGTACGCCGCCTGCCCTCCGCGTACGCCGCACTGGTCGACGGCGAGAGCGCGCCGCTGCCCGCCGGGGAACTGCCCGCCCACTCGGTCATCGGCGCCTTCAACTCCGGGGCGGTGGACGGCCTGGCCGCGCTGCCCGTCGGCACCAGCGGCCTGGACGCGCAGCAGGTCGCCGACCTCGCCCTCGTCGCGGGCAACGCCAGCGTCGCCCGGCACCTCGACGGCACCGCGATCGACGCGGGCGGCCTCGTCCCGGACGTCGTCGACAGCAACACCTGGGTGCAGACCATCGAGCAGATCTCCCCCGTGGAGCTCCTCGAGACCCAACTGTGCAACTACACCTCGCCGTTCATCCTGATCAGCGCGCTGCGCACTGCCATGGCCGACGCCGCGAAGAAGGCGTCGAGCGGCCGTTCCTACGTCGTCAACGTCTCGGCGATGGAGGGCGTCTTCGGCCGCGGCTACAAGGGCGCGGGCCACCCGAACACGAACGCCGCGAAGGCCGCGATGAACATGGTCACGCGGACCAGCGCCCAGGAGATGTTCCAGACCGACGGCATCCTCATGACCTCGGTGGACACCGGCTGGATCACGGACGAGCGCCCGCACTACGACAAGCTGCGCCTCGCGGAGGAGGGCTTCCACGCCCCGCTCGACCTGATCGACGGCGCCGCCCGCGTCTACGACCCGGTCGTGCGCGGTGAGGCCGGCGAGGACCTGTACGGCGTCTTCCTGAAGGACTACACGCAGGGCAAGTGGTAGCCGAGGGGTTCTGAAGGAGCTGGGCTGGACAGTCGTCTCAGCTTTTGGACAGCCGGTTCGGGTGCCGCGCAGGGCGCGGCCCGGGCCGGCTGTCTGCTTTTCGCCAGTCGTGACCGGCTCGGCGCTCACCGCGACCGTGCCGACTGCGGGCGCCCAACTCCCGCCGCTGTCACGGGCGTCGGCGGGAGTGACGCTCGCGTCGTCCGCCTTTCCGGCGCCGGTGGACGTCGTGTCCCGCGCGGGGCCCGGGGACCCCAGGCCCCTGCCGCCACAGTCGGCCGCACGGGCGGCATTGTCCAGAATCTACCCCGACTCAGCTCCCCATCGAGCGGCGCGGCGCTCATTTGGTTAATGTAGTGCGAACGAGCGGCCACGAGAGATCCACAAGCATCCCTCGGCCGCTCGGGGACAGGCCGGCACCACGGCTGCGGTCCCGCCAGAGAACGGCGCCACCGCGACCGAACTGCCCTTGCCCTTCCGTTACGCGACACAAAGGAGTGCGCGGTGACACCAGATTTGACGAAGCACGAGAAGCGACCGGCGGAACGCGGCGGCGAACGGGCCGGCCGGCCCAAGAAGCTCCGCAACCTGGAGGCGTGGGCCAAGGCGGCCCCCATCCGTCTGGCCGGCTACGAGGACGACCTCGCCGAGCCGCACATCCTCCCCGGTATCGACTGAACCGATACCGACCGGTACCTCCGGTACCGCTCCGGTCCGCTTCACCACGCGCCCCCTGCCCCTTCCGGCGGCAGGGGGCGCGGACGTCTTCCGCCCACGCACCACGACGGCTTCGTGCGCTACCCGTGCGTCCACATCCCACCGGCCGACGAGAACCAGCACCTCCACGGCGTCTACGCCAACGGCAGCGAACGCGCCCCGCCCGCGTTGACATGTGGGGGAGTGGGTGACTGTAATGGTGCTCGTGCCGCGTGGCGCCGACCGAAGAGCAGTGGGCGGGTCGGCGACCGGGCGAGCACCTTCACTCAGGGACGACGCCTATGAGTACGTCATGAGTTCTCACCCTCGGGCCAGCGCCTGACCCGCGCCTCTCGCGCGCCTCCGGTCACCTCTCATGGTGGCCGCGACTCCCTTCACTCACCTCGCGGTGAACGCGGTCGGCCGATGCTGCCGACGCGCGGTCCCGCAACCCCGTACGGAGATGCGACACCGTCATGCCCACACCCTTCAACCAGTCCGTCATCGACGAGTTCCGAGCCCACGAGGGCAAGGTCGGCGGCCCCTTCGAAGGCGGCGACCTCCTCCTGCTCACCACCACCGGCGCGCAGTCCGGCAAAGAGCACACCACCCCGCTCGGTTACGTCCGCGACGGAGGTCTGCTCCTGGTCACCGGGTCGAACCTCGGCGGCCCGCGCCACCCCGACTGGTACCACAACGTCCTCGCCCACCCCGCGGTGACCGTGGAGCTCGGCACCGAGACGTTCGAGGCCGTCGCCGTCCCCGCCGAGGGGGAGCGGCGTGACCGGCTCTTCGAGCGGGTGGTCGCCGCCGACCCCGGATACGGCGACTATCAGGCGCGGACCAGCCGCATCCTGCCGGTCGTCGTCCTGGAACGGCCCGCACACGAAGCCGACATCCCTCAGGAGGCCTCGAACTTCGCCGACAAGATGGTCCAGGTCCACCTCTGGCTCCGCGGCCAGCTGCGGCACGTGCGCGACGAGACCGACGCGTACTTCGCCGCGCTCGCCGACCATCAGGGGCCGGACGCCCCGCCGTCGCCCGGTCTCGGTCTGCAGATCCGACAGCACTGCCTGGCGTTCTGCGACGCCCTGGAGTTCCACCACACAGGCGAGGACGCGCACCTCTTCCCCACCATGGCCGGCTACCACCCCGAGCTGCGCGACACCTTCGACCGGCTCGCCGAGGAGCACCGGACGGTCGCCCGCATCCAGGGCGAGCTGGCCGCGCTCCTCGCGGACGTCGGGGGTGCGGAACCTGTCCGGTTCCGAACCGAACTCGCCCGCATGTCACAGGAATTGACGGCCCACCTCGACTATGAGGAGGAGGCGCTGCTGCCGATCCTCGCCGGGCTCCCGTGGCCGCCCGTGCCGCCGGGCGGCGAGTGAGTCACCGCCGGGGCGCCGGGCATGCCCGGCCCCCGGCCCTCGCGCGCCCCGTGCTCTCCCGTTCGATGAGCCGGGGCAGCGGCACCTGTACCGTCGCCGCGGGGCCGTCGTCGAGAAGTGCGAGGAGTTCGCGGGCCGCGGTGCGCCCGAACGAGACCGTGTCACGGGACAGGGCCGTGAGCCACGGGTGCACCATGCGGCACAGCGCCGAGTCCTCCCAGGCGACGACCGAGACGTCGTCGGGGACCGCGAAGCCCAGGGAGGACGCGGCGGCGACACCGGCGACGGCCATCACGTCGTTGTCGTAGACGAGCGCCGTCGGCGGGTCCGCGGACTCCAGGACCCGCCGGGTCACCGCGGCGCCCTCGGCGTCGGAGTAGTCCGTCGTCACCGAACGCACCCCCGACAGGCCGCGGCCCGCCGCCTCGACGCGCAGCGTGCGGATCCGGCGCTCGGTGTGCGCGAGACCTTCGAGGCCCGCGATGTGCACGATCCGGCGGTGCCCGAGCGCGTGCAGATGGCCCACGATCGACGCCATCGCGCCCGCGTCGTCCGCCCACACCGTGGACAGGCCCGGATGCCCGGCCTCCGGGTCGGGCACCCCGCCCGTCACCACAGCGGGCAGCCCCAACTCGTCCAGGAGCGCGGGCCGCGGGTCGTCCGTCCGCGGGTCCACGACCAGGACACCGTCCACCCGGTGCTCGGCCCACCAGCGGCGGTAGACCGCGCACTCGGCGGCCACGTCCTCCACCACCTGGAAGAGCAGCCCCAAGTGGCGCTCGGCCAGCACCTCCTGGATGCCCGAGATCAACTGCAGGAAGAACGAGTCGACGCCCAGGGTCGCCGCCGGGCGCGCCACGACCAGGCCCACCGTCGCCGAACCCTCGCCGGACAGGGCGCGCGCCGCCGTACTGGGCCGCCAGCCCAGCTGCTCGGCGACCCTGCGCACCCGGTCACGGGTGATGTCGGAGACGCCGGGTCTGTCGTTGAGCGCGAAGGAGACGGCGCTCTCGGAGACCCCGGCGCGGCGCGCGATGTCCTTCATGGTCGGCCGGCGCGCCGGTGACCGCTTGCCTTGCACCCGTTGCCCCTTTCCTGGCTCCCGGATACTAATGCGCTTGAGCGGTCAGACTCTAAAGCGCATTAGTCATCCCTCGCAAGGCTTTCAACAGGCCCGCCTGACCTGGGGAGTTGCCCGGATGGTCACGCTTCCTTCGAATTCGGTTCCACGAATCCATTGACTTTGCGCCACAGTTCCATGCAGGGTCTGCCTCGGCGTGGATTGCCCGGCTCGGACGGCCGCAGTCACCGCCGTCTCACGCTGGGCCGAGCAAAGGAGCCGTTTCACCGTGCGTATCTCCCGTATTCCCCGCAGAGCGGTCGCCGCAGGCGCCGTCCTCGCCGTACTGCTGCCGCTGAGCGCCTGTGGTGACGGAGGCGACGGCGGCGGTTCCACGGACGCCTCCGGGAAGATCGAAGGCAAGATCACCTTCCAGACCTGGAACCTGAAGGCCAACTTCAAGCCCTACTTCGAGGGCCTGGTCGACGAGTTCGAGAAGAAGTACCCCGGCACCGAGGTGCGCTGGGTCGACCAGCCCGGCGAGGGCTACGCCGACAAGATCAGCGCCGACGCCGCCGCGGGCACGCTCCCCGACGTCGTCAACGTCTCGCCCGACCTGGTCGCCCCGCTCGCCAAGGCGGGCCTCGCCCTCGACCTCGGCAAGGCCGCGGGGAAGTACGAGAAGGAGTACCTCCCGGGAGCCTGGAAGAGCCACCAGATACCGGGCATGGACGGCACGTACGCCTTCCCCTGGTACCTCAACACCGGGCCGCTCTTCTACAACAAGCGCCTCTTCAAGGAGGCGGGCCTCGACGAGAACAAGCCCCCGAAGACGTACGACCAGCTCTTCGACAACGCCCTGGAGCTCGCCGAGAAGAGCGACGGCAAGGTCGCCACCCTCGCCAACGTCCCCACCATCGAGGACTTCGGGCGGTACGGGGTGCCGCTGATGAACAAGGAGGGCACCGGCTTCACGTTCAACGACGCCAAGGGTGTCGAACTCCTCACCGAGTACAAGAAGTTGTACGACGCCAAGGCGCTCGACGGGCAGGCGCTGACCGCGACGCCGGAGTCGACCGGCAAGAAGTTCCTCACCGAGGCCGTCGCCATGAACCCCGGCAGCGCCCTCGACCTGGAGAAGTTCAAGAAGGACGCGCCGAAGCTCTACAAGAACATCGGCATCACCCCGCAGATCAGCAGCACCGGCAAGGACAACATGTACGTGATGGGCGTGATGGTGAACGCCCGCACGAAGCAGACGCCGGCCGCCGTCGCCTTCGCGCACTTCGTCACCGACGCGCAGCACCAGATGCAGTTCGCCAAGAAGGTCGCGATCTTCCCCAGCACCCAGGGCTCCCTGGACGACCCGTACTTCACGAAGCGGGACGGCAAGGAGGAGACGCGGGTCCGCGTCGCCGCCGCGAAGTCCGTCAAGACCGCGGTCAACTACACGCCTGTGCTGTTCAGCGAACAGATGAAGGTCGAGCTGCGCAACGCCGTCGCCAGGGCACTGCAGGGCAAGGAAAGCCCGAAGGAAGCACTTGACAACGCTGTCAAGAACTGTGACCGGCTGCTGAAGACCAGCTGAGGCCAGGGACCCGTACGATCATGAAGAGCCCCACCGCCGCCAAGGCGACCTCATCCGACATCGGCACCGCGGGCCCCGCGCTCAAGGGGCTGCGCCCCGACGGGCGCGGCGGCCGCCGCATCCGCCGCCAACTGCCCACCAGCCCCTGGCTGTTCGCCGCCCCAGGTCTCGTGATCGTCGCGGTCTTCATCCTCTACCCGTTCGTCAGCACCCTCAACAACTCCTTCACGGACAAGCGGACGCTGCTGCCGGGCGAGTACGTCGGCCTCGCCAACTTCTCGGAGCTGCTGCACGACGACATGTTCTGGATCGGCCTGCGCAACAGCACGATCTACGTCCTCGTGGTCGTCCCGGCACTCGTCCTGCTGCCCCTGCTGCTCGCGATGCTCGTCCAGAAGCACATCCCCGGCATCACCTTCTTCCGGTCCGCCTTCTACACCCCGGTGGTCGCCTCCATCGTGGTCGTCGGCCTGATCTGGGTGTGGATGCTCGACGAGCGCGGCCTGGTCAACGCCGTGCTGGAGGCGGTCGGCGTCGGAAAGGTCGGCTTCCTCAGCGACCAGTGGCTGCTGCTCTTCAGCGCCATGGCCGTCACGGTCTGGAAGGGCCTCGGCTACTACATGATCATTTATCTCGCGGCGCTCGCCAACGTGCCGCGCGAGCTCCACGAGGCGGCGGCGGTCGACGGCGCGGGAGCGGTCCGCCGCTTCTTCAGCGTCACCGTGCCCGCCGTGCGCTCCACCATGGTCCTGGTCGGCGCGCTCTCCTCGGTCGCCGCCTTCAAGGTGTTCTCCGAGGTCTATCTGATGGCGGGCCCCACCGGTGGCCCGGCCGGCGAGGACACCACGCTCGTGATGCTGGTGCAGCGCGTCGGCACCGGCCTGACCGGGCGCGTCGGCTACGCCTCGGCCATCTCGGTGGTCGTCTTCGTCGTCACCGTCGCGCTGATGCTGCTCGTGCTGCGGGCGGACCGCAAGGAGGACGCGTGACCATCACCGAGAAGACGCCTCCGGCGGCCACGGAGCGTACGGCGGGCCGCAAGACCCGCCGCCCGCGCGTCACCGACGAGAACGGCCGGCGGATGCCCGTGTGGGAGATCATCCTGCGCTACGGCCTCCTCCTCGCCGTACTGGCCCTGATGATCGGCCCGTTCCTCTGGCAGCTGTCCACATCACTGAAGGGCCCGCACGAGGACATCTTCAGCTCCCCGCCGAAGTTCCTGCCCTCCGACCCCACCCTCCACAACTACGAGCGGGTCGCCGACACCATCCCCGTCTGGGACTACGCGCTCAACTCCCTGAAGGTCGCCGCCGCCAACGTCGTCACCAACTGCGTGGGCGCGACCCTCGCCGGCTACGCGCTCGCGCGCCTGCGCTACCGCGGTCGCAAGGCGGCCACGGTCGTCTTCATCCTGGCCATGCTGGTGCCCGTCGAAGGCATCATCATCGCCCAGTTCACCACCATGCGTGAGCTCGGCCTGAACAACACCCTCATCGGTGTGCTGCTGCCCGGCTGCGTGTCCGCGCTCAACGTCCTGCTGATGCGCAACGCCTTCCTGAACGTGCCGTACGAGATCGAGGAAGCCGCGTTCGTGGACGGCGCGAACGTCTGGCAGCGCTTCCTGCGCATCGCGCTGCCCGCCGTCAAGGGCACCCTCGCGGTCGTCGCGATCTTCGCCTTCATGGGGGCCTGGGACGACTTCCTGTGGCCGCTGATCGTGCTCAGCGACCCGGACCGGTTCACGCTCACCATCGGTCTGAACTATCTGCACGGCACCTTCGCCAACGACGAGCGCCTCGTCGCCGCGGGCACCGTCATCGCCGTGCTCCCGCTGATCGTCCTCTTCGCCTGTCTGCAGCGGTACTTCTTCCGCGGTGTCGGCGAGGGCGCGGTCAAGGGCTGAGCGGCCCTACCCGAACTCTCCAGAACCAGGATCCGCATTGCCTTCCGCATCGCCTTCGGGCCTGCCCGCGTCGCCTTCGCGCACGCCGCGCTTCGGCGCCAACTACACGCCCGCCCAAGGGTGGTTCCACCACTGGCTCGACTTCGACATCGACGCCGTGCGCGCCGATCTCGACGCGATCGCCTCGCTGGGCCTCGACCACATCCGGGTCTTCCCGATCTGGCCGTACTTCCAGCCCAACCGCACCCTGATCCGCCCGCGCGCCGTCGACCAGCTGGTCCAGCTCGCCGACGCCGCCGCCGAACGCGGACTCGACGTCAACGTCGACGGACTCCAGGGCCACCTGTCCAGCTTCGACTTCCTGCCCGCGTGGACCCAGACCTGGCACCGGCGGAACATCTTCACCGACCCCGATGTCGTGTCCGGGCAGGCCGCCTACCTGCGCACGCTCGCCGCCGCGCTGGCCGACCGGCCGAACTTCATCGGCATGACCATCGGCAACGAGATCAACCAGTTCTCCGCGGGCCCGCACCCCGACCCCGACCGCATCACCCCGGAGCAGGCGGAGAACTGGCTGCGCACGGTCCTCGCCGCCTGCGAGGAGGGCGCACCCGGCAAGCTGCACCTGCACGCCGAGTACGACGCCGCCTGGTACCAGGACGACCAGCCCTTCACCCCGGCGCAGGCCGCCCGCCTCGGTGCCGTGACCGCCGTGCACTCGTGGGTGTTCAACGGCACGGCCCAGCGCCACGGGCGCACCGGCACGGCCACCCGCACCCACGCGGCGTACATGATCGAGCTGTCCAAGGCCTGGGCCCTCGACCCGCGCCGGCCCGTCTGGCTGCAGGAGGTCGGCGCGCCCGCGCCGCTGATTCCCGCGGAACACGCGGCGGAGTTCACCGAGGACACGATCGCCGCGGCGCTCGACTGCCAGGACGTGTGGGGCGTGACGTGGTGGTGCTCCCACGATGTCTCGCGCGACCTCGCCGACTTCCCCGAACTGGAGTACAGCCTCGGTCTGTTGGCCAACGACGGAGCGGTCAAGCCGGCCGGCGCGGCGATCGCCCGGATCGCCGAGGAGTGGCGCGGGCGGACGTACGCGCCCGCGCCCCGGACGACCGCGGTGGTCGTGGACGACGCCATGTCCCTGCGCTCGGAGTGTGCCCCCGGAGGGCTGGTCTTCGAGGCGTTCGCACGGCTGGTGGCGGACGGGGTGCGTCCCACGGTGGTCCTCGCCGGACGGGCGGCGGATTCCGGGCACCTCGCCGCGCGAGGCATCAGCGAAGTGCTGCTGCCGACGGATGTCGCGTAGACGTCCGTCTCACACGGGGCTCCGCCCCGGACCCCGCTCCTCAAACGCCGGAGGGGCCGCAGCCCCTCTTACCGATCGACCCTCCCGGGAGACCCCTCATGCATGACGACCGCACCCTGGTCGAAGCCCGTCTCAAGCGCGTTCTCGACGAGCGCATCAGGCCCGCCGTGTATCCCGCCTCCGTACCGCTGGACGTCGCGGTGTGGAACGCGCCGGGCGAGCCGGTTCCGGTGGCCGAAGGACTCGCCGCCGAACCGTCGCCGACCGCGGTCGGCCAGAAGTGGGGCGCGCCCTGGGGGACCAGCTGGTTCCGGGTGACCGGCACCGTGCCGCGGGAGTGGGCGGGGAAGACCGTCGAGGCGATCCTCGACCTCGGCTTCGACGAGAACATGCCGGGCTTCCAGT
This sequence comes from Streptomyces sp. NPDC093510, assembly GCF_040683555.1. Lineage (NCBI taxonomy): Bacteria > Bacillati > Actinomycetota > Actinomycetes > Kitasatosporales > Streptomycetaceae > Streptomyces > Streptomyces sp. NPDC093510. The sequence goes on along the minus strand of NZ_JBFBEE010000013.1, from coordinate 137,297 downwards.
GCGAGGGCCTCGTCTACCGGCCCGACGGCACCCCGGTGAAGGGCCTCAACCCGCGCAACCAGTGGGTGCGGATCGCCGCGCCCGCCGAGGGCGGCGAAGAGGTGCGGCTGCACATCGAGGCCGCGTCCAACCCCGTCATCCTCGACTACCACCCCTTCCTGCCCACGCAGCTGGGCGACAAGGAGACCGCGGGCAGCGAACCCCAGTACCGGCTGGAGCGCATGGACCTCGCCGTCTTCGACGAGACGGTGTGGCAGCTCGTCATCGACCTGGAGGTCCTCGGCGAGCTGATGCAGGAGCTGCCCGAGGACTCCGGGCGGCGCTACGACATCGTGCGCGCGGTCGGCCGGGCGCTGGACGCCGTAGACCTCCAGGACGTGAACGGCTCGGCCGCCGCCGCGCGGGCGCGGCTCGCAGGGGTCCTCACCACCCCCGCCGAGCCCTCCGCACACCGCATCAGCGCCGTCGGCCACGCCCACATCGACTCCGCGTGGCTGTGGCCGCTGCGCGAGACGGTGCGCAAGGTGGCGCGCACGACGTCGAACATGACCGCGCTCATCGAGGACGAGCCGGACTTCGTCTTCGCCATGTCGCAGGCACAGCAGTGGGCGTGGATCAAGGAGCACCGGCCCGAGGTGTGGGCGAAGGTCAAGAAGGCCGTCGCCGACGGGCGGTTCGTACCCGCGGGCGGCATGTGGGTCGAGTCGGACACCAACATGCCGGGCTCTGAGGCGATGGCCCGTCAGTTCGTGCACGGCAAGCGGTTCTTCCTCGACGAGTTCGGCGTCGAGAACGACGAGGCGTGGCTGCCCGACACCTTCGGCTTCGCCGCAGGGCTCCCGCAGATCATCAAGGCGGCCGGCTCCAAGTGGCTGCTCACGCAGAAGATCTCCTGGTCGCAGACCAACCGCTTCCCGCACCACACCTTCAACTGGGAAGGGATCGACGGCACCCGCATCTTCACGCACTTCCCGCCCGTCGACACCTACAACTGCTCGATGAAGGGCAGCGAGATCGCCCACGCGGCGAAGAACTTCAAGGACAAGGGCGTCGCCCGGCACTCCCTCGCCCCCACCGGCTGGGGCGACGGAGGCGGCGGCACCACCCGCGAGATGATCGCCAAGGCGGGGCGCCTGCGTGACCTGGAGGGCTCGGCGACCGTCGAGTGGGAGACGCCCGCCGCGTTCTTCGAGAAGGCCGAGGCCGAGTACCCGAACGCCCCCGTCTGGGTCGGCGAGCTCTACCTGGAGCTGCACCGCGCGACCCTCACCAGCCAGGCCGGGACCAAGCAGGGCAACCGCCGCAGCGAGCACCTGCTTCGCGAGGCGGAGCTGTGGGCCGCGACGGCCGCCGTCCGCTCCGGGGAATTCACCTACCCCTACGAGCAGTTGGACCGCATCTGGAAGACGGTGCTGCTCCACCAGTTCCACGACATCCTGCCCGGCTCGTCCATCGCCTGGGTGCACCGCGAGGCCCGCGCGACCTACGCGGCGCTCGCCCAGGAGCTCAACGGCATCATCGACAAGGCGCAGCGCGCGCTCGCCGGCGAGGGCACGGGCGCGCTGGTCTTCAACTCCACGCCGCACACCCGCGACGGCGTCCCCGCCGGCGGCGCCAGGACCGAGGTGATCGACGGAGAGTCGGCGATCGCCACGCGCGCGGACGGCGGCTTCTTCCTCGGCAACGGCCTGCTGAGGGTCGAGATCGACGCACGCGGCCTGGTCGTCTCCGCGTACGACCTCGTGGCAGGACGCGAGACCGTCGCGCCCGGCGGGGCGGCGAACCTGCCGCAGCTCCACGCCGACTTCCCGAACATGTGGGACGCGTGGGACGTCGACGAGTTCTACCGCAACACCGTCACCGACCTCGTCGAGGCGGACGAGGTCACCGCGGGAGAGGGCGCGTCGGTCCGTGTCGTGCGCACCTTCGGCGACTCGCGCCTCACGCAGGTGCTCTCGCTCACCCCCGGTGCGCAGCGCCTCGACATCGACACCGAGGTCGACTGGCACGAGACGGAGAAGTTCCTCAAGCTCGCCTTCCCGCTCGACATCCACGCGGAGCGGTACGCGTCGGAGACCCAGTTCGGGCACTTCTACCGCGCCACGCACACCAACACGAGCTGGGAGGCCGCCAAGTTCGAGGCGTGCAACCACCGTTTCGTGCACATCGAGGAGCCGGGCTGGGGCGTCGCGCTGGTCAACGACTCGACGTACGGCCACGACGTGACCCGCACCGTGCGCGCCGAGGACTGCGGCACGACCACGACGGTCCGCGTCTCCCTGCTGCGCGCCCCGCGCTTCCCCGACCCCGAGACGGACCAGGGCGTGCACCGCTTCCGGCACGCCCTGGTGCCGGGCGCGGACATCGGCGACGCGGTGCGCGAGGGCTACCGCGTCAACCTGCCGGAGCGGCGGGTCAGCGGCGGCTCCGAGGTGGCGCCGCTGGTCACCGTCGACAACGACGCCGTCGTCGTCACGGCCGTCAAGCTCGCCGACGACGGCAGCGGCGACGTGGTCGTCCGCTTCCACGAGGCCCACGGCGGCCGGGCCCGCGCGACCCTGACGGCGGGCTTCCCGGCCGGCTCGGTCACGGTGACCGACCTCCTGGAGCGGCCGCTCGACGGAGTGCCGGCACCGGCGCTCGCGGACGACGCGGTGTCGGTCACGCTGCGGCCGTTCGAGCTGGTGACGCTGCGGTTCACGCGGGGCACGCGGTTCACGCGGGGCTGAGGCCCCTCATCCGTCGGTCCGCAGCCACACGCGCAGCGGGCCGACGGGCTCGAAGCCCTGGCGGAGCGCGGCGGCGAGGTCGTCGCCGTGCTCGTACCCGACGACCGGTACGCCCGGCCACAGCCGGTCCGTGGCCGCCAGGCAGCAGCGCCAGGCGGCGTCCGGGCCCTCGGCGGCCTCGCCGACCTCGTCGGCGTCGTCGGCCTCAGCGGCGGCGAAGAGGTTGGAGATGCCGACGACACCGGCACCGGGGTACGCGACGGCGCCCGCGGTGACACGGTCGGCGGCCGGGGACGTGGCCGCCAGGAACACCGCTCCGTCGTCGAGCAGCGAGGGCCGGAACAGCCCTTCGCTCTCCCCTTCACCGCTCCACGCGGCCTCCCACGCGTGCAGTCGGCCGGCGCTCCCGACCGGCTCCCAGCCTCCGGCACGCGGTGCGGGTTCCGTCGCCGGGCGGTGGATCCACCGCGCCTCGAACAGCACCTCGAAGCCGGCCGCGGAGAGGTCGAGCGAGCCGAAGCTGTCCTTGACGGAGGCGCCGGGGGAGGAGAGGTCGATACGGCTCAGCACGTCGTCGGGTGTCGCGGCGGGCGAGAGCGTCACGGCGTCGGGGTACAGCGGGGGAGTGCGCCGAGGACTGGCCCAGACGCCTCCTTCGACGGCGCCGGGCACCCCGTGGGACCGGCAGACGGCGTCGCACCAGTCGGCGTTGTTGCGTACGGCCGCGGCCAGGGGCTGGGTAACGCGCGAGTCGATGATCACGCGGGGATGCTGCCAGACCCGCCGGGTGCGTGTCGCCTGTATTTCTTTCGGACACCCTTGGGAGCGCTCACCCCTCCCACTGTGCCCGAAGCCACTCCTCGACCTCGCCGACGTGCGCCGCCGCCGCGGCGCGGGCCGCCTCCGGGTCCCGTGCCACGAGCGCGCGGTGGATACGGGCGTGTTCGCGGCGCGTGCGGTCGAACGCACCCTCCTCCTGGTAGCCGCGCCAGACGCGCGCGCGGAAGGTGCGTGACGACAGGCCCTCCAGTATCGCGGCCATCGTGTCGTTGCCGGCCGCGAAGGCGATCGTGCGGTGGAACGCCAGGTCGTGGGAGAGGATCTCCTCCGGGTCGTCGGTGGCTTTCATCGCCTCCAAGTGTTTCTCGACATCGGCCAGTTGGTCCTGCGTGATGCGGGCCGCCGCCAGCGCGGTCGCCGTGGACTCGAGGACCCGGCGCACTTCCAGGAGCTCGACGAGCTGCGGTCCGCGGGACAGGTCCGCGACCACTCCGAAGGTCTCCAGGAGGTCCCCGGCCTCCAGCTGCGTGACGTAGATGCCGGAGCCGTGCCGGGCTTCGAGGACGCCGAGCACGGTCAGCGCGCGGATCGCCTCCCGCATCGAACTGCGTGATATGCCCAGCTGGACGGCCAAGTCCCGTTCGGTGGGCAGGCGTTGGCCGGGTTCCAGGCGGCCCTCGCCGATCATCGCCTTGATCTGGTCGATGGCCCGCTGCGTCACGGTGCCCTTCTGCGGGGCGGACTGGTCTGGCTGGTCCACGTAACGCTCCTCCAGTAGCCGAGTGCGCCGCAGTCTAGCCAGAGATGTGGTCGGACCACTACGGCCGGAAAGCGCGAAAAGGTGGCGACGAGGGGTGTTGTGGGCCCCAAGTGGTCTGATAAATATTCGCGTCATCACGTCCCTCGTTCCCTCTTTCGTTCCCTCTTTCGTTCCCCCCTTTCGAACCCCCTCGATGAGGAGCCGTCAGATGGCCGGCAGGAATGTGCACAACAGGCCCAGCAGGACGGGGACTTCGCGGACGGTGCGTGCCGCGGCCGCGGCCGCCTGCGCGTCCCTCGTCCTCGCCGCGTGCGGCAGTACGAAGGACACCGCCTCGCCCGGCGGCGAAGGCGGCGGCGAGGGCAAGGTCGGGGTGATCCTGCCCCTGCTGACCTCGCCGTTCTGGCAGGCGTACAACGACTACGTCCCGAAGATGGCGAAGTCCGAGGACGTCGACGCGATGAAGACCGTCAACTCGAACAGCGACCCCTCGCAGCAGATCACCGACATCAACAACCAGCTCAACCAGGGCGTGAAGGGACTCGTCGTCGCGCCGCTCGACAGCGCCGCGATCTCCGCGGGCCTCGACCAGGCCGAACGCAAGGGCGTGCCCGTGGTCGCCGTGGACGTCGCCCCCGAGAAGGGCAAGGTCGCGATGGTGGTGCGGGCCGACAACGTCGCGTACGGCGAGAAGGCCTGCGACTACCTCGGCAAGCAGGTCAGGACCGGCAAGGTCGTGCAGATCATGGGAGACCTGGCGTCCGTCAACGGCCGCGAGCGGTCCAAGGCCTTCCGTGACTGCGTGAAGAAGAAGCACCCGAAGCTGAAGGTCCTGGAGATCCCCGCCAAGTGGGAGTCCGACACGGCCGCCGCCAAGCTGGACACGCTGCTCAACTCCGACCCCGACATCAAGGGCATCTACCTCCAGGCGGGCGGCGTCTACCTCGCGCCCACCCTCCAGACCCTCAAGTCCAAGGGCATGCTGAAGAAGGCAGGCGAGAAGGGCCACATCACCGTCATCTCGAACGACGGCATCCCGCAGGAGTTCGACGCGATCCGCAAGGGTCAGATCGACGCCACCGTCTCGCAGCCCGCCGACGCCTACGCCAAGTACGGCATGCACTACATCAAGGCCGCGATGAACAGCGAGAAGTTCAAGCCGGGCCCGACCGACCACGGCTCCACGATCGTCGAACTGCCCAGCGGCATCCTCGAGGACCAGCTGCCCGCCCCGCTGGTCACCTCGGAGAACGTCGACGACGCCGAGCTGTGGGGCAACACCGTCAAATGACCACGCCGACGTTTCAGTCCAGCACCGGCCGGGCCGACGTGCTCCCGCTCGTCGAGGCGTCCGGCATCGTCAAACGGTACGGGCCCACCGTCGCCCTGCGCGACGGCCGCCTGACCGTACTGCCGGGCGAGTCGCACGCCCTCGTCGGCCGCAACGGCGCGGGCAAGTCCACCCTCGTCACGGTCCTCACCGGGCTCCAGGCGCCCGACGCGGGCACCGTCCGCTTCGACGGCGAACCCGCGCCGCCGCTCACCGACCGCGACGCCTGGCGCCGCAAGGTCGCCTGCGTCTACCAGAAGCCCACCGTCGTCCCCGAGCTGTCCGTCGCCGAGAACCTCTTCATCAACCGGCAGCCCGCGGGCCGCGGCGGCCTCATCAGCTGGCGCAGGCTCCGCGCCGAGGCGGCCGAGGTCCTGGACACCTGGGACGTGCGCGTCGACCCCGACGCGCGCACCGCCGACCTCAAGGTCGAGGACCGCCAAATGGTAGAGATCGCACGGGCGTTGAGCTTCGGCGCGCGCTTCATCGTCCTCGACGAACCGACCGCGCAGCTCGACAACCGCGAGATCGAGCGCCTCTTCACCCGCATGCGCACCCTCCAGGAATCCGGCGTCACCTTCCTGTTCATCTCGCACCACCTCCAGGAGGTGTACGAGGTGTGCCAGACCGTCACCGTGCTGCGCGACGCCCGCTGGATCACCAGCGCACCCGTGGCCCAACTGCCGCGCGCCGCCCTCGTGGAGGCCATGGCAGGCGAGGTCATCGCCGAACAGGTGGACGCCCAGGAGGCCGTGGCACGCTCCGAGGTCCCCGCCGACGCCCCCGTGATGCTCGACGTCAGGGGCCTGACAGGCGAGTCGTACGCCGACATCGACCTGACCGTGCGCAAGGGCGAGGTCGTCGGCCTCGCCGGCTCCAGTGCGAGCGGCAAGATCAACCTCGCGGAGAGCTTCGCCGGACTCCACACCCCGACCGCGGGCACCGCCCGACTGGCCGGCGAGAGACTGCCGTTCGGTGATGTCACCGCCGCCCTGCGCGCCGGAGTGGGCTGCGTGCCGCGCGACCGCCACGACCAGGGCCTCGTCTTCGGCATGACCATCGGCGACAACGCCACGATGAGCGTCCTGAACCGGCTCGGCCGATACGGCTTCGTCGGCACCGACGCGAAGCGCCGCTTCGCCGACGACCTCATCGAACGCCTCGACATCCACGCCGAGGGCCCCGACCAGCCCGTGTCCGACCTGTCCGGCGGCAACGCCCAGAAGGTCGTCATGGCCCGCGCCCTCGCCTCGAACCCCCGCCTGCTGGTCCTCATCAACCCCACCGCGGGCGTCGACGTGAAATCCAAGGAATCCCTGCTCGCCCGCGTGGACCACGCCCGCGAGGACGGCACCGCCGTGCTCGTCGTCTCCGACGAACTGGACGACCTGCGCCGCTGCGACCGCGTGCTCGTCCTCTTCCACGGCCGGATCGTCGCCGAGCACCCCGCGGGCTTCACCGACCACGACCTGATCGCGTCGATCGAGGGAGTGGGCGGCGCGCCGAGCCCCCACCGGACCGCAGCCGAAGAACAAGGAGACCACCGTGGCTGACCTCAAGGCCCCGGCCGGGCACGCGACCCGGGCGCAGGACGGCACCGCGGAGAGCCGCGCGGCGAAGAGCATCATCCTGCGGCGCGCCCGCGAACTCGCCCTCGTTCCGGCCCTGTTGCTGCTCATCCTGCTCGGCGCGCTCGTGAACGACTCGTTCCTCACCGAGCGGAACCTCATCTCCATCCTCGGCGCGTCCGCCGCGCTCGCGATGGTCGTCCTCGCCGAGTCGCTCGTCCTCATCACCGGCAAGTTCGACCTGTCGCTGGAGTCGGTCGTCGGCATCGCGCCCGCCGTCGGCGCACTCCTCGTGCTGCCCGCCGCCCAGGCCGGATTCGGCACGGACATGCCCGCCGCCGTCGGCATCCTCGCCATCCTCCTCGTCGGCGCGGTCATCGGCGCCTTCAACGGCGTCCTCGTCGTGAAACTCAAGCTCAACGCGTTCATCGTGACGCTCGCCATGCTGATCGTGCTGCGCGGCCTGCTCGTCGGCGCCACCGAGGGCAAGACCCTCTTCGGCATGCCCGACGCCTTCTACACCCTCGCCACCACCACCTTCCTGCACATCCCCATGTCGGTGTGGCTCGCAGCCGGCGCCTTCGCCGCCGCGGGCTTCGTCCTCAAGTACCACCGCGTCGGCCGGGCCCTGTACGCGATCGGCGGCAACCCGGAAGCGGCGCGCGCCGCCGGCATTCGCGTCGAACGCGTCATGCTCGGCGTGTTCGTCGTCGCGGGCGCGCTCGCCGCGGTCGGCGGACTCATGCAGACCGGCTACGTGGGCGCCATCAACGCCAACCAGGGCCAGAACATGATCTTCACGGTGTTCGCCGCCGCGGTCATCGGTGGCATCAGCCTCGACGGCGGCAAGGGCACCATGTCCGGCGCCCTCACCGGCGTCCTGCTCCTCGGCGTCGTACAGAACCTGCTCACCCTCGCCCAGGTGCCGTCCTTCTGGATCCAGGCCATCTACGGCGGAATCATCCTGGTCGCCCTGATGATCGCGCGCGTCACCACGGGCCGCGCACAGGACTGACCCCGCACCGGTCCGCCGTTTCCCCGCCCCCTTCCGGAAAGGCCTCCTGTGTCCCCGACCCCCTCCCGCATCACCGCGGTCGACACCTACGACATACGGTTCCCGACCTCACGGGAACTCGACGGGTCCGACGCGATGAACCCGGACCCCGACTACTCCGCCGCCTACGTGGTGCTCCGCACCGACGCCGACGACGGCCTGGAGGGGCACGGCTTCACCTTCACCATCGGCCGCGGCAACGACGTCCAGGTCGCCGCGATCCGGTCCCTGCGCCACCACGTGATCGGCCGCCCGGTCGACGAGGTCTGCGACGACCCCGGCACCGTCAACCGCGCCCTCGTCGGCGACAGCCAGCTGCGCTGGCTCGGCCCCGAGAAGGGCGTGATGCACATGGCCATCGGCGCCGTCGTCAACGCCGTCTGGGACCTCGCGGCCAAACGCGCCCGCAAACCGCTCTGGCAGCTGCTCGCCGACGCGACCCCCGACTGGCTCGTCTCCCAGGTCGACTTCCGCTACATCGCCGACGCCCTCACCCCGGACGAGGCGCTCGGCCTGCTGGCGGCCGGCCGTACGGGCGCCGCGGACCGCACGGCGAGGCTGAAGGAGCACGGCTTTCCCGGCTACACCACCTCGCCGGGCTGGCTCGGCTACAGCGACGAGAAGCTCACCCGGCTAGCCCGGCAGGCCGTCGCCGAAGGATTCACCCAGATCAAGCTGAAGGTCGGCGCGGACCTCGCCGACGACATCCGCCGCTGCCGCACCGCCCGCGAGGCGATCGGTCCGGACGTCCGCATGGCCGTCGACGCCAACCAGCGCTGGAACGTCGGTGAGGCCGTCGAGTGGACGCGCGCCCTCGCCGAGTTCGACCCCTACTGGGTGGAGGAGCCGACCAGCCCCGACGACGTCCTCGGCCATGCCGCGATCCGCTCGGCCGTCGCCCCCGTCAAGGTCGCCACCGGCGAACACGTGCAGAACCGCATCGTCTTCAAACAGCTCCTCCAGGCCGGCGCCATCGACATCCTCCAGATAGACGCGGCCCGGGTCGGCGGCGTCAACGAGAACCTCGCGATCCTGCTGCTCGCCGCCAAGTTCGACGTGCCCGTCTGTCCGCACGCGGGCGGTGTCGGCCTCTGCGAGCTCGTCCAGCACCTGTCGATGTTCGACTACGTGGCACTCGCGGGCACCACAGAGGATCGCGTCATCGAGTACGTCGACCACCTCCACGAGCACTTCACCGACCCGGTCGTGATGCGCGCGGGCCACTACACGGCCCCGGCCGCACCCGGCTTCTCGGCGACCATGCGGGCCGAGTCCATCGCCGAGTACACCTACCCGGACGGCACCTTCTGGGCGGCGGACCTCGCTCACAACGGCCCCACACATAACCCCGCACACAACAACCCCGCACACAACAACCCCGCACACAACAACCTCGCACAGGACAAGGGAGCAGCCGTATGACCGACTTCCAGGGGCTCAAGGCCCTGGTCACCGGCGGGGCCTCCGGCATCGGCCGGGCCACCGCCGAACTCCTCGCCGCGCGCGGCGCCGAGGTGGCCGTCCTCGACCTCGACCCGGACGGCGTGGAGAAGCCCCTGCGCGCCTACACGGCCGACGTCACCGACGACACATCCGTGCGCGAGGCCGTCACGTCGGCGACCACCGACCTCGGCGGGCTCGACGTACTGGTCAACAACGCGGGCATCGGAGCCCAGGGCACCGTCGAGGACAACGACGACGCCCAGTGGCACGCCGTCCTGGACGTCAACGTCCTCGGAATCGTCCGCACCACCCGCGCCGCCCTGCCCCACCTGCGACTCTCCACGAGCGCGGCGATCGTCAACACCTGCTCCATAGCCGCCACCGCGGGCCTCCCGCAGCGCGCCCTGTACGCGGCGTCGAAGGGGGCGGTGCTCTCCCTCACCCTCGCGATGGCCGCCGACCACGTACGCGAAGGGGTGCGCGTCAACTGCGTCAACCCCGGCACCGTCGACACCCCGTGGATCGGCCGCCTCCTGGACGCCGCCCCCGACCCGGCCGCCGAGCGGGCCGCGCTGGCAGCCCGCCAGCCCACCGGACGCCTGGTCGAGGCGGGCGAAGTCGCGGGCGCCATCGCCTACTTGGCGAGCCCCCTGTCCGGCGCCACGACCGGCACCGCGCTCGCCGTCGACGGCGGCATGCAGGGCCTGCGGATGCGGACGGTGAACCGGTGAGCGGCCTGGCACGGCGCCCCCTCGGACCCGGCGGCGTCGAGGTGACCGAGCTGTCCTTCGGCGCCGCCGGCATCGGCAACCTCTACGCACCGGTCACCGACGAGCAGGCGGCCCTCGCCCTCGACCACGCCTGGGACGCGGGCATCCGCTACTTCGACACCGCCCCGCACTACGGCCTCGGCCTCTCCGAACGCCGGCTGGGCGAGGCGCTGCGCGGCCGGGACCGCTCCTCGTACGTCATATCGACGAAGGTCGGCCGCATCCTGGAGCCGGCCGACGAGGTGAGCGGCGACGACCTCGGCGACGGCGGCTTCGCGGTGCCGCGCACGCACCGCAGGATCTGGGACTTCAGCGCGGACGGCGTGCGCCGCTCGATCGAGTCCAGCCTCACCCGCCTCGGCGTGGACCGTGTCGACGTCGTCTTCCTGCACGACCCCGACAACCACGCCGAGGAAGCCTTCCGCGAGGGCTACCCGGCCCTGGAGAAGCTGCGCTCCGAGGGAGTCGTCGGCGCGATCGGCGCCGGCATGAACCAGGCGGAGATGCTCACCCGCTTCGTGCGCGACACGGACGTCGACGCCGTGCTCTGCGCCGGCCGCTACACGCTCCTCGACCACCAGGCCCTCACCGGACTGCTGCCCGCGGCGAGCGAACGCGGCGCGTCGATCGTCATCGGCGGCGTCTTCAACTCCGGGCTGCTCGCCGACCCCAAGCCGGGCGCACGCTTCAACTACACCGAGGCACCGCCCGAACTCCTGGCCCGCGCCCGCGCACTCCTCGAGATCGCCGAGCGGCACGGCACCACGCTCCGGGCGGCCGCGCTCGCCTTCCCCTTCGGCCACCCGGCCGTCGCCAGCGTCCTGGTCGGCATCCGCGCCCCCCGGCAAGTCACCGACGCCGCCGCCCAGTTCGCCGCCGACGTGCCCGCAGGATTCTGGCAGGAGGCACGGGAGGCCGGACTGCTCCCACCGGAGGTGCCGGTACCCGGAGAGGGGCGCGCAGACATACCGGACGGCATACGGGGAAAGGACCGGCTGTGAGAGTCGCCCTGCACACCAAGGTCCGCCCCGACCATGTCGACGCGTACGAAGCGGCACACCGCGAGGTGCCCGCCGAACTCACCGCCGCGATCCATGCCGCGGGCGCCACCTCCTGGGCCATCTGGCGCAGCGGAACAGACCTCTTTCACGTCCTGGAGTGCGAGGACTACGGCCGGATGCTCGCCGAGCTGGAGCGGCTGCCGGTCAACATCGCCTGGCAGGCTCGCATGGCCGAACTCCTCGACGTGGTCCACGACTACTCCGCCGACGGCGCCGACGCCGGACTGCCCGTCGTCTGGGAGCTGCCGTGACCGGGGCCGGGGCGGACGGGCCGCTGCTTGTCGACGCCCACCACCACGTGTGGGACCTGTCCGTGCGCGACCAGGACTGGATCACCGGTGACGCCCTCGCCCCGATCCGCAGGAACTTCTCGCTGGCGGACCTCGCGCCCGAGGCTCGCGCGGCGGGCGTCGGCGCCACGGTCGCCGTGCAGACCGTGACGGTTCCCGAGGAGACACCGGAACTCCTTGCCCTCGCGGCGGACAGCGACCTGGTCGCGGGGGTCGTCGGATGGACGGACCTCACCCGCCCGGACGTGGCGGACACACTGGCCGCGCTCCGTGAACTGCCGGGCGGGCAGCACCTGGTGGGCATCCGGCACCAGGTGCAGGCCGAGCCCGAGCCCGAGTGGCTGCTGCGCCCGGACGTCCGCGAAGGGCTGTCCGCCCTCGCGTCGGCGGGCCTCGCCTACGACCTCGTCGTACTGCCCCATCAGCTGCCCGTCTGCGCCAAGGTGGCGGCCGACCTGCCCGAACTCACCTTTGTCCTGGATCACTTGGGCAAGCCGCCCATCGTGTCGGGCGCGCTCGAACCCTGGGCGTCGGCGGTCCGCGCGCTCGCCGCACGGCCCAACACCGTGTGCAAGCTCTCCGGCATGGTCACCGAGGCCGACCGCGCGACGTGGACGGTGGACGACCTGCGGCCCTACGCGGACACGGTCCTGGAGGCCTTCGGGCCCCGGCGGCTGATGTTCGGCTCAGACTGGCCCGTCAGCACGCTCGCGGCGGCCTACACCGAAGTCCTGGATGCGGCACGGCTGTTGACGACATCGCTGGGGACCGCCGAGCGCGGCGAGGTCTTCGGCGGCACCGCCCGGCGCGTCTACGGCTTCTGAGCCGGTGCGGCGAGCCGCGTCGGCGCCAGGAACTCACGGACGTACGTACGCTCCCAGCAGGCGCCCGTCTCGCGCAGCTCGCGCCACGTGGTGTACCGGTAGCGGTACAGCCGGGCCCGGATGTACGCGGGCGGCGCGCCGGGCGGGAACGGTGAGCCGCGCAGCAGCCGCAGGGTGTCCCGGTCGCCGTCCAGGAGGCGCTCCACCAGGGGCCCGAACCACGACCGCGCGTACGCGGGGGAGAGCGCCGCGAACCACATCATCCAGTCGAGCCGCAGATGGTAGGGCGCGAACTGGCGCGGCCACCGGCGTACGTCGCCGGGCTTGCCCTTGAACTCGTACGCCAGCCATTCGGAGTCCTCGCGCGGTACCTCGTCCGCCGTGCCCTCGATGACGATCTCCTGGCGCACACGGCTGATGCTGCCGAACGCGCCGTACGCGTTGACGAGGTGCAGCGGATCGAACGAGCTGTTCATGACCTGCCGCCGGGACAGCAGGTTGCGTACGGGACGGTGGCTCAGCGCCAGGAGCAGCGCGGACACGGCGGTCACCACCACCACGTACCACAGGGGCGCCTCCGCCACGGCAGGCGCCGTGTGCCAGGCGGACAGGTCGAGTGCGGGCACGGCGAGTACGACGGTGAGCCAGTTCAGCCAGGCGAAGTTGCCGGACAGGATCAGCCACAGCTGGGTCACGATCAGCAGGCAGGCCGCGCCCGTCGCCACCGGCTGCGGCGTGAACAGCAGGACCGGGACGGCGAGTTGGGTGACGTGGTTCGCCGCGACCTCCACCCGGTGCGCGGGCCTCGGCAGGTGGTGGAAGAACCAGCTCAGCGGGCCCGGCATCGGCTGCGTCTCGTGGTGGAAGTACAGGCAGGTGAGGTTGCGCCAGCACGCGTCCCCGCGCATCTTGATCAGCCCCGCGCCGAACTCCACCCGGAACAGCACCCAGCGCAGCAGGAAGAGCACGAGCACCGGCGGCGCGACCCGCTCGTTGCCGAGGAAGACCGCCAGGAAACCCACTTCCAGGAGCAGCGACTCCCACCCGAAGCCGTACCACCTCTGGCCCACGTTGACGATGGAGAGGTACAGCGCCCAGGGCACCAGCCACAGCGCCATCGCGCCCCACAGCGGCAGGAGCCCGTCCACACCGGCCAGCAGCGCCGCCGCGACCGCGCAGCCCGCCCAGGCGCAGAGCGCGAAGAACCGGTCCGAGTAGTGGAGCTGGAACAGGCTCGGCGCCCGGCGGAACGGCACCTGTGCCACGTACCGCGGCACCGGCAGCATTCCGCGCTCCCCGATGAGCGCCCGGAACTGCAGAGCGGCTCCCAGGAAGGCCACGAGATAGAGCGCGGCCAGAGCCCGCTGGAAGATCAGCCGACTCAGCCAGTACGCGTCCGCCGTGAACCACTGCACGTGACCAGTGTGCCGCCGGTCGGGCTCCTGGGCAGCATCGCCACGTGATCTCCACCTCGGCCGACCGTTCCGCTGTCAGCCGACAGCAGGCGAGCCGAATCGGTCATACGGCGGGTCGGCGGGCCATGCGGAACGGGCCAACCGTTCCCCGGCCCTCCCGTCGCTGTCGTCCCAGTCGCCCCGGCTGTCCATTGGTTTCGGTCCGCAAGCGCGTTCCGAAAATTCGCCGAGTTCGGTGAGTTCAGTCATCAGGCAAATGCGCAAGAGTTTCCGAATGATATGGAGCGGTCGCGTCCGATTACGTGAGATGTGGCGCATTCGTGACGGTAATGGCGCGGCATTGAGTCAAATAGCGCTGGTAGTTGATTTTCAGATATGGCAGAGTCGTCCATCGGGTGTCCGGTCAAGTCGATGGAATTGATCCAGCTGGTCTTCCGGCCGCTCAAGGATCAGCCGTCAGCCGCGGGGGAGAAGTCGGCTCATGAACTTGGTGGAACGCGGTGAAGAACTTTCGATCATGGAGCACATGCTCGACTCGGGTGCGAGCGGGCATGGCGGAGTCATTCTGGTCAGCGGCGCGGTGGCCAGTGGCAAAACCGCACTGCTGCGCGCCTTCGAGGCGCGCGTAAATGCATCGGGCGCACTGTACTTGCAGGCCACAGCGTCGGATGCGGAGCGGGACCTGCCCCTCGGAGTGATGGGGCAACTGCTCCTCGGCGCCGGTCTGTCCGCCCCGGACGCCCGGCGCGCGGCTTGTCTCATGGAGCTCGTCGCCGGCTCGGCCCAGACGCGGCGGGCGGCGGGAGAACTGCCCGCCGTGGCCATGAACGAGATTCCCGAGCTCTGCGGGATTCTGCTCGATAAGGCCAGGGAAAGGCCCCTGGTGCTGGGTATCGACGATGTGCGCCACGCCGACGAACACTCCCTGGAATGCCTCCTCTACCTGGCTCGCCGGCTGGCCGTCAGCCGCATTCTGGTCGTGCTGGGAGAGAACAGTGGCTTCCTGGCGGGACACGCGAGATTACGCGTTGATTTGCTGCGTCTGCCCGGCTGCCGAAATATCAGGCTCGGCCCGCTCAAGCGCTCGGGAGTCGCAGAAATGATCTCCGTATTCGGGGATCCGGGGTGGCGGACGCGCAAGCTGGTCTCGGAGCTCCACCACATCGGCGGCGGCAGCCCGCTGCTGACCCGCGCGCTCATCGAGGACCGTCGCGCCGCGGGCCCGGGAACCACATCCTCCGCCGGTCTTGTGCCCGGCGAATCGTTCGTCCGGGCCGTCGCGACCTGTCTCTACCGCAGCGACCTCGCCACCCGGCGCACCGCCTGGGCCCTGGCGGTCGCGGGCCCCGACATGTCGCTCGCCGAACTGGTGGAGGTTCTCGGGACCAGCAGGGAGTCGCTCCTGCGCAGCCTGCGCGCGCTGAACGAGGCGGGCCTCCTCGACGCCGGGTGGTTCCGCCACGAGGCCGGGCGCGCCGCGGTGCTCAGGAGCCTGGAGCCCGCCGACCGCGCCCGCGTCGAGGCCCGCTGCGCCCAGGTGCTCCACGAGCACGGTGCGGCCGCGACCGTCGTCGTGCGGCACCTGATCGCGGCGGAGACGGTCGACGCGCCCTGGGCGCGCCGCACCCTGATCGAGGCGGCGGAGCGGGCCCTCGCCGACGACGAGGTCGACCTCGCCCTCACCTGCCTGCGGATCGCCCGCGACACCAGCACCGACCCGCACCAGATCCTGGAGATCCGGGCCGCGCTCACCCGGGCCGGCCGGCGCGTCAACCCGGCGGGCGTCGCCCAGCACCTGCCCGAACTCACCGCCGCCGCGCTGGACGGACGCCTCGGCACCCGGCACGCCGAGGAACTCGTCGGACACCTCCTCTGGTTCGGCCGGGCGGAGCGTGCCCTCGACGTGCTCCGCGCCGTCGAGCGGCGGGGCACCGAGCCGCCGGGACGGTCCGGCCCCGGCGCGCAGCACCGGCACGACTGCCCGCGCCGCTGGATGACGTACGCCTATCCGGGCCTCCCCGCCTCCGCCCGCACCTGCCTGGGCGGAACGCCGGAGCACACGACGGCGCGGGACACGACCCCACAGCACACGCAGTCCCTGACACGCAGCCCACATCAGCGGGCGGCGACCCTGCTGATGGTCCTCCTCGACGGTCCCGGCGAGGACGTGGTGGTCCGGGCCGAGCAGATCCTGCAGAGCACCCGCCTGGACGACGGCACTCTGACGGCGCTCCTGGTCGCGCTCGACTCCCTGGTCCTCGCCGACCGCCTGGAGGCGGCGGCCTTCTGGTGCGAGACCCTGCTGAAGGAGGCCGCCGAGCGGCACGCCCCCATGTGGCAGGCGCTGCTCGCCGCGGCCAAGGCACGCATCGAGCTCAGGACGGGCGCCCTGCTCGCCGCCCAGGAGTCGGCGCGCTCGGCGCTCGCCCTCGTCCCCGCGGACGGCTGGGGAGTGGCCGTCGCCTCGCCCGTGGCCACCGCCGTGTTCACCAGGACCGCCATGGGCCGGCTCGACGAGGCGGCGGCCCATCTCAGCGTCCCCGTACCGGACTCGGCGTTCCAGACCTCCGACGGACTGCTCTATCTGCGGGCCCGCGGCCACTACTACCTCGCCGCCGGCCGCCCCTACGCCGCACTCGACGACTTCCTCACCTGCGGCGACCTCATGCGCCGCTGGGACTTCGACCTCCCCGCGCTGGTGCCCTGGCGCACCGACGCGGCCGAGGCCCACCTGTCGCTCGGCGACCGCGAGCGCGCCCGGGCCCTGGCCGAGGAACAGCTGGCCCTGAGCGGACGCGGCAACAGCTGCGCGCGAGCCGTCTCGCTGCGGATGCTCGCCTGCACCCTGAACGCGGCACACCGGCTGCCGCTGCTCGGCGAGGCCATCGAGATCCTGCGGGACCGGGGGCACCGCCTCGAACTGGTCCGCGCAACCGACGAGTTGGCCCGCGCCCACCGGGAGCTCGGCAAGGTCGGCCAGGCGCGGGCCCTGGCCCGCAAGGCGCAGCGTCTGGCGGGGGAGTGCGGGGTGCCGGTGCCCAGTATGCCGTCCGCGGCGGCCGACACGAGCGGCCCGTACCCCGCCGAACTGCCGTGGTCGTCCGGGAACCGCCGACATCCCGACGAGCTCAGCAACGCCGAACTGCGTGTGGCCACGCTCGCCGTCCGCGGCCACACCAACCGTCAGATCGCCGACAAGCTCTGCATCACGATCAGCACCGTCGAGCAGCATCTGACGCGTGCCTACCGCAAGCTCGCCGTCCAGCGGCGCGCGGACCTCGCGGCCAAACTCAGCCCCCTCGCGGGACCGGGGGAGGACCGCGAGGGGGCCGCGGCGCACGACGCCTGCGACCGGCTGCACGTGGGCTGACGACCGGACGTCGGTCATGTCCGTCTCCCCGTTGGTGAGCACGGCCGGCATCTCCTTGTCGCGGGGTGTCGCGAGGCCCTGGCACAGTTGCGGTGGCGCGGTTCCGTTTCTACGCGGCGGACGGTCACACCGCGGTCCGAAGATCTGTGACCGGCTCACAGGAACACCGGAGGCACGCGGGGACACCGGACTGTGACCGGTGCGTGACGAGGGTTCGGGCACCGTGGACTTCATGATCAGTTCCCCGATGAGGCCCCCACGGTGAGGGTCCTGGTGGTCGAGGACCACGCCGAGCTCGCGCAGTCCGTGGCGCGGGTGCTCCGCCGCGAAGGCATGGCGGTCGACGTCGTCCTCGACGGCACGGATGCCCTCGAACGCACCTCCGTGGTCGAGTACGACGTGGTCGTGCTCGACCGGGACCTGCCCGGCGTGCCCGGCGACGAGGTCTGCCGCAGACTGGCCGAACAGCCCGCCCACGCCCGGGTGTTGATGCTGACCGCGTCCGGCACGATCGCCCACCGCGTGGCGGGCTTCAGCCTCGGCGCCGACGACTACCTCCCCAAACCGTTCGCCTACGCCGAGCTGGTGGCCCGCATCCGGGCGCTCGCCCGCCGCTCGCAGGCGGCGCTGCCCCCGGTCCTCGTACGCGGCGACCTGAGACTCGACCCGGCGCAGCGGGTCGCGACGCGCGCCGGGGAGCGACTGGCGCTCACGCCCAAGGAGTTCGCGGTCCTCGAGTACCTGCTCGCGGCCCAGGGCCGGGTCGTGTCGGCCGAGGAGCTCCTGGAACGGGTGTGGGACGAGGCGACGGATCCGTTCACCACCACGGTCAAGGCGACGATCAACCGTCTGCGGCCGAAGCTCGGCATCCCGCCCGTCATCGAGACCATTCCTCGGGGCGGCTACCGGATTTGAGGGGCCCATGCGCCTGCCCTCGCTCACCACCCTCGTCCCCGTTCCGCGATCCTTGGTGCCCCGGCGGATGGGCGTCCGCCTCACGCTGCTGTACGGCGCGCTGTTCGTCGCCTCCGGAGCGGTCCTGCTGGCGATCACGTATCTGCTCGTCGCCCGGTTCCCGGCGGACCGGGTCGTGGTCGACGGAGCCAGGGCCGAGCTGGGAGCCGGCCCTGAGGTTCACACCGCCGCCGGGGCCGACGGCACGATGAGCCGGCTGCGCGAACAGGCGGCCCGTCAGCACGCCGACCAGCTACGGGAGTTGCTCGTGCAGTCGGGCATCGCCCTGGCCGCCATGGTGGTGGTCTCCGTCGTCCTCGGCCGGCTGGTGGCCCGGCGGGCGCTGCGCCCGCTGCGCACGATGACCGGCACCATCCGGCGCATCTCGGCGCACACCCTGCACGAGCGGCTGGCCGCCGAGGGGCCCGCCGACGAGATCAAGGACCTCGCCGACACCGTCGACGGGCTTCTCGGCCGCCTGGAGACGGCCCTCGACTCCCACCGCCGCTTCGTCGCCAACGCCGCCCACGAACTGCGCACCCCGCTCACCCTGGAACACGCGCTGCTCGAAGAGGCGCTCATCGACCGCGACGCCACCGCGGAAACGTTCCGGTCCCACTTCGAGCGGCTGCTGGAGATCAGCGAGCAGCAGGCACGGCTCCTGGAGTCGCTGCTGACGCTCGCGGGCAGCCAGCGTGGCCTCGGCCACCGGGAGCGGGTGGACCTCGCCCTCGTCGCCGGATGGGTGCTCGACCTGACCCGTCCGGAGATCGAACGGCGCGGGCTGCGGATGGAGACCGCCATCGGCCCCGCGGCCGTCCTCGGCGACCCGGCCCTCGTCCAGCGCCTGGTGTCCGACCTCGTGGACAACGCGGTGGGCCACAACGTCCAGGGCGGACGGGTGGAGATCGCCACCGGGGGCCGGGGCGGGTACGCGGTCGTGGCCGTCGCCAACACCGGTGCCCGGGTGCCGCCGCACGAGGTGGAGCGGCTCTTCGAACCCTTCCAGCGGCTCGGCCGCACGGCGGGCGACGGCCATCACGGCCTCGGCCTCTCGATCGTGCACGCCATCGCCCTCGCACACGACGCAGTGATCAGCGCACGGGCGCTTCCCGGCGGCGGGCTGGCGGTCGAGGTCGCCTTTCCGTCGCGAATCGGCGGCGTTGATATTGCGCAGTTGGACAAGAGTGCCGGTCTGCGTTGAGGAAATGTCCAGGCACTCCTACCGTGGTCGCCCGACGTATTTCCCCGACGGTTCCCGGGATTTTCCGGAGAGCGCACGGATTTCGTCCGGCTCGGGGAATATCACGTATTCGCGATCAGTCCCGCACCGCCGGGGCACCGTCCACGGGAGGAACCCCTTGGTTGTCGTGATGGCACCGGAGGCCACGCAGGAAGATGTGGACGCGGTCGTCGAACTGGTCCGCACCGCGGGCGGGGACGCCTTCGTCAGCCGAGGCGTCACCCGCACGATCGTCGGCCTGGTCGGGGACGTGGCGGCGTTCGGCGCCCTCAACCTGTCCCATCTGCGCGGGGTCCTGGACGTCGTGCGCATCTCGGTCCCGTACAAGCTGGTCAGCAGGGAGCACCACCTCGACCGTTCCGTGGTGACCGTGGCGGGCGTGCCCATCGGCCCCGACACCCTGACCGTGATCGCGGGCCCGTGCGCGGTGGAGACCCGCTCGCAGACGCTCGCCGCCGCGCGGATGGCCCAGGCGGCCGGTGCCTCCCTGCTGCGGGGCGGGGCTTTCAAGCCGCGCACCTCGCCGTACGCGTACCAGGGCCTCGGCGAGAGCGGGCTGCGCATCCTCGCCGAGGTGCGGGAGGAGACGGGCCTGCCGGTCGTCACCGAGGTCATCGACCCGGCCAGCGTCGAACTGGTCGCCTCCTACGCGGACATGCTGCAGATCGGCACCCGCAACATGCACAACTTCGCCCTGCTCCAGGAGGTGGGCGCGGCCGGCAGGCCCGTGCTCCTCAAGCGCGGCTTCGGCGCCACGATCGAGGAGTGGCTGATGGCCGCGGAGTACATCGCCCAGCGCGGCAACCTCGACATCGTCCTGTGCGAGCGCGGCATCCGCACCTTCGAGACCGCCACCCGCAACACCCTGGACATCAGCGCCGTGCCGGTGGTCCAGCGCCTGTCCCACCTCCCCGTGATCGTGGACCCCTCGCACTCGGGCGGCCGCCGTGACCTCGTCCTGCCGCTCACCCGGGCCGCCCTCGCGGTCGGCGCGGACGGTGTCATGATCGACGTGCACCCCGAGCCCGGCACGGCACTCTGCGACGGCGACCAGGCCCTGACCCGGACGGAGATCGGCTCGGTGGCGAGCGCCGTCGCCGAGCTGTCGCCGCTGATGGGCCGCACCCTCGCACGGCCCGTCGCCGGCGCACCGGCCGGTAGGGGTGAATAGGGGTGGCGGAACCCGTGGCGCGCCATTAGTGAGGGGTACCAGCGCCCAAAGCGCGTTGTTAGGGTGAAAGTGCTCGGCCGGCGGAAATTCTTCCGCGGCCGGGCGCGCGGATTCCCGCCGAAGGGACAGGGGTGCCGGACGCGGGTGAATTTCTGCAATCCGGGAGAAGTACCTGCAGAACGCGCAACGCATTCATTTCAGGGGCCCTCGACCAAGGGCGAACGCGTACGTGGCGCACACCGTCGATGAACTCCTCCGGGAGCCGGCGCCGGGCCGAGCGGCCGACGGCGGCAGAGGGACACGGCGCTGAGGCGTGAGCCGGTCGGTGTGCCGGGACGCGCGCACGGGGGACAACAGAGCTTGAGGGGGAGTTGAGTTGGCAACACCTGGGCACGCAGAGATCGACCGGCTCATGGTCGTCGAGGTCGAGATCGGCTCGCTGTCGACGACGGACTCACCGCGGACGTGCGGAGTCGATCCGGAGCACGTGCAGGCACTGGCGGTCGTACAGACGCCGCTGCCGCCGATCACCGTCCACCGTCCGACGATGCGGGTCATCGACGGGCTGCACCGCTTGCGCGCCGCCGAACTCCAGGGGCAGAGCAAGATCTCGGTGAAGTACTTCGACGGCGCGGAGGACGACGCCTTCGTGCTCGCCGTCGAATCCAACGTCACCCACGGCCTGCCGCTGACCACGGCGGACCGCAAGCGGGCGGCCGCGCGCATCATCGCCTCGCACCCGCAGTGGTCGGACCGGATGATCGCCTCGGTCAGCGGCATCGCGCCGGGCACCGTGGCGGACCTCCGCAGACGCGCCCCCTGCGGGCAGCGGGGCGACGAGAGCCGCATCGGCCACGACGGCCGGGTCCGGCCCATCAACGGCGCCGAAGGGCGCAGGGTCGCCGGCGAGCTGATCGCACAGAACCCCGGCCTGTCGCTGCGGCAGGTGGCGCGCGTCGCGTCCATCTCGCCGGAGACGGTGCGGGACGTACGCAACAGGATGATGCGGGGCGAGGACCCCGTGCCGCAGCGGGGGAAGCAGCCGCACCGCGAGGACCACGTCGCCGCCCCGCGGGTCGCCCGCCCCTCGGCCGTGCCCGACCGGGACACGGCACAGGACCGCGCCGCCGCCGTCAAGCGCCTCAAGGCCGACCCGGCACTGCGCTTCAGCGAGATCGGCCGCACCCTGCTGCGGCTGCTCACCATCCACACGATCAGCATGGAGGAGTGGGACCAGATCATCGACAAGGTTCCGCCGCACTGCAGGGGCATCGTCGCCTACCTCGCAGGGGAGAGCGCGGAAATGTGGACGGAGGTCGCGGTACGGGTCCAGAGCAAGGTCGCCGAGACGGCGTAGCGCGTGGGGTGCCCAAGTGGGCGGGGCCCGCCGTCGGACGGCGGAGCCCTGCCCACTCACGCCCCCACGGGCCGCCTCCCCCACATGCGCGTGCGGGGGCCTCCGCCTAGCGTGGGCCCATGGAGCACGACCCGGCGGGGCAGAGCCGCTGTGGACAGCCGGCCGGGGAGCCGGCCGGCTGTTTCCTCGCGCTGTACGGGGCCGCGCTGCGCATGGGCCGCTTCGACTGGGACCTCGACACGGGCCTGATGACGATGGACGCCACCGCCCACGAGGTCTTCGACGTACGGCCCGAGGAGTACGACAACCGGCCCGAGACGCTCGCCTTCCGCGTCCCGACCGTCGAGGGGCACCGCCTGGACCAGACGGTCTCGCACGCCCTGAAGGACGGCAGCGACACGTACGGCGCGTACTTCCGGATCCGCTGCCGCACCGGCAAGCTGCGCTGGACCCACACACAGGGCTGCATCCAGCGGGACGGCACCGGCCGCCCCCGCCGCATCGTCGGCATCGTCAGGGACGCCACCCGGGAGCTCGGCGACAGCCCGGCCGCCCTGCGCGAGCGGGCCGACGAGGAGACCGAGCGGCGCCGCACGACCAGCCTCGTCCAGGGCACCACGGCGGCGCTCGCGCACGCCCGCACGGTGCGCGACGTCATCGACGTGCTCCGGGACACCCACGGCCTCGCACACCTGGGAGCGTCCAACCTGGTCATGGGCCTCGTCGAGGCCGGGCGCATCCGTCTGGTCGCCGAGGGCCCCGCGGGCAGCTTCGTGCCGGGCACCCGCCTCACCGGTGTCGACGAGGAGTACCCCATGAGCGAGGTCGTCCGCACCCTCGCGCCGCGCTACATCGAGACGGCCGACGACTTCGCGGAGTCCTACCCCCGGCTGTGGCCGCACATCGACGAACTCGGCATCACCGCGGCCGCCTACCTGCCGCTGATCGCGCAGGCACGCCCCATCGGCGCCCTCGGGCTGCTCTACCAGGACAAGACCGGCTTCACCGAGGACGAGCGCAACGTGCTGGTCGCACTGGGCAGCAGCATCGCGCAGAGCCTCCAGCGCGCCATGTTCTACGAGCAGGAGAAGGACCTCGCCCAAGGCCTCCAGCAGGCCATGCTGCCGCGCACCATCCCCGGTGTGCCCGGCGCGGAGGTCGCCGTCCGGTACCGGTCCGCGGCGCTCGGGCGGGACATCGGCGGCGACTGGTACGACGTGATCCCGCTGCCCGGAGGCAGCCCCTCCGGGGGAGGCCGCGTCGGCGCCGTCATCGGCGACGTCCAGGGCCACGACACGCACGCGGCCGCCGTCATGGGCCAGCTCCGCATCGTCCTGCGCGCCTACGCCGCCGAGGGGCACACGCCCGCCACCGTCATGGCCCGCGCCTCCGGCTTCCTGCACGAGCTGGACACCGAGCGCTTCGCGACGTGCCTGTACGCGGAGGCGGACCTGTCGACCGGTGTGGTGCAGTTCGTCCGGGCCGGCCACCTCGACCCGCTCGTCCTGCGCGCCGACGGAACCTGCCGACGGGTCCCGGTGGAAGGGGGCCTGCCACTGGGCCTCTCCGCCGAGTTCGGCCGGCTCGACTACCCCGTCACCACCCTCGAACTGGAGCCGGGCCAGACCCTGTTGCTCTGCACCGACGGCCTCGTGGAGGAACCGGGCGCCGACCTGGACGACGGCATGCGGGCCCTCACGGAGCTCGCCGCCGTCGGACCCCGGGATCTGGAACGGCTCGCCGACCGGCTCTGCGGCATCGTCGACGGCCGTGGCGGGGACGACGACGCGGCGCTCCTCCTGATGCGCCGCCGCCCGCTCGACACGCCCCGGTCGGGCGGCCGCCTGCGGCAGCACGTCGCCCCCAGCGATCCGGAGGCCCTCGCCGAGGCCCGGCACATGATCAGGGCGGCGGTGCGGGCCTGGGGCGCGGGCGAGCGGGCCGACGAGATCGAGCTGGTCGCCGACGAGATGATCACCAACGCCCTCATGCACACCGACGGCTCCGCGGTCGTGACCGCGCGCGTCCTGGCCGGCGCCGACCGGCGGCTGCGCGTCGACGTCGAGGACTCGTCGAGCGCCCTGCCGCGCCGCCGCGACGCGGGCGAGTCCGGGGTGTCGGGCCGCGGTCTGCTCCTGGTGGACCGGCTCGCGGACGTGTGGGGCGTGGAGGCGCGTGGCAGTGGCAAGTGCGTGTGGTGCGAGTTCGTCGTGCCCGGCGAAGAAGCGCGGAGCTGAGGGGAAACGATGCCGGAACTGCCAGAAGTCGAAGCCCTGCGGGAGTTCCTGACGGAGCATCTCGTCGGCCGCGGGATCGTGCGCGTACTGCCCACCGCGATCAGCGTCCTCAAGACGTACGACCCGCCGCCCACCGCCCTGGAGGGCCGCACCGTCACCGCCGTCGAGCGGCACGGCAAGTTCCTGGACATCGACGCCGACGGCACGCACCTCGTCACCCACCTCGCCCGCGCGGGCTGGCTGCGGTGGCACGACCGGCTCCCCGACGGCGTCCCGCGCCCCGGCAAGGGGCCGCTGGCACTGCGCGTCGCCCTGGAGACGGGGGAGGGCTTCGACCTCACGGAGGCGGGCACCCAGAAGCGCCTCGCGGTGTATGTCACCGAGACGCCGTCGGAACTCCCGGGCATCGCACGGCTCGGCCCCGACCCGCTGGCCGCCGACTTCGACGCGGAGCGGTTCGCGGGTCTCCTGGCGGGCGAACGGCGGCAGATCAAGGGGGCGTTGCGCGATCAGAGTCTGATCGCGGGCATCGGGAACGCGTACAGCGACGAGATCCTGCACGCGGCCCGCATGTCCCCTTTCCGGCTCACGTCGAGCCTCACCGAGGAGGAGGTCCATGGGCTGCATGTGGCGCTGCTGGCCACGCTGACCGAGGCGGTGGAGCGCTCGCGCGGGGTCGCGGCGGGCCGCCTCAAGGCGGAGAAGAAGAGCGGCCTGCGCGTGCACGGCCGCACCGGCGAGCCGTGCCCGGTGTGCGGCGACACGATCAGGGAGGTGTCCTTCGCCGACTCCTCGTTGCAGTACTGCCCCACGTGCCAGACGGGCGGGAAGCTGCTCGCGGACCGGCGGATGTCGCGGCTGTTGAAGTAGCGGCGGCCGGTCATGGATGCCGCAGCGTCAGGAGGGGCTTCCCGTCGGCGGTGCGGACCTCGTACCGCTCCGTCTGCGCGGTGCGCAGGGCCGCGGCGCCCCGTGTCCGCACGGTCGGCGCGGGGAGCCGCCACGTCGTGACGGTCTGCTCGGAGCCGTCGGCGCCGACGGCGACCAGCTCGCAGACACGCCCGTCGGCCGCCGTGTCCCGCACCGTGAGCCCGATCTCCGTGCCCCAGGCGCGGTCCCGGGCGGTCAGCGTGGCCGAGACCCCGCTGCGGGCGTCCCGCGCGCTGATCCGCACCGGGGCGGGTCCGGTCGCCGTCACGACGGTCGTGGCGGGGGCGCCGACGGCCAGGACGACCCCGACCGCGAGCGCGCAGAGCCGCCGTCCGCGCCGCGTGCCGTACAGCCGGCCGGCCTCGCCCAGGACGCGGTCCAAGAGGCTCGGAGTGGGCGCGGTGAAGGGCTCCACGGGGGTCGTCGTCACCCGCACGTACAGCCGCAACTGGCTCACCGCGCCGTGAAGTTCGTCGAGTGAGAGGAGGCAGGCGGGACAGCCCACGAGGTGATCCTCGAAGCGGAAGGCGTCCGCCTCGTCCAGTACGCCGAGCGCGTAGGCGCCCGCGTCGCGGTGCCGCTCCAGGGGCCTCATGGCGTTCCTTGCCGTTCCGTGTCGGTGCCGGGTGCTGTTCCTCCTCCGGTACGCGGCGGACCACCGAATCGTTCAAGGGCCACAAACGGTTCAGAACAGATGGATCGCCAGGTGCCCCAGCGGCAGCCCGAGCCGCCACGCGGGCGTCCACACCTTCGGCCCGTCCTCCTCGCCCTGCCCGCCGCGGCCGGGCACCGCGTCCAGGTCGGGGGCGAGCAGCTCGGTCTCCCGCAGCCAGCGCCACGCCCGGTCGGCGAGCTCCAGGTCGGGGCGGGGCCCGCCGGCGGCGACGGCGTCCGCCGTGAACAGCGCCATCCGCTCCCGCACCCAGTCCTGCCACGGCTGGCCGTACGCGGTCAGTGTCAGCCAGGTCTCCAGCTGCGACACCACGCGGATTCCGGACAGCTCGCCCTCGCTGTCCGACAGGAAGATCGTCAGCGCGAGGGCGTCACGCCCCGCCCGGTACTCGAAGGACGTGGGGGGCATCAGATCGCCGGTGCGCAGCAGTTCGTCGGCGATGTACTCGGCGTACAACCACGCCATGGGTACGGCGAGTTCGCCGCCCCGGGGGTCGTCCGCGCCGTCAGGGTTTCCTCTGCTCTCGTGCCGCATCCGTTCCGCCTTCCTCCGGTCCGCGCGCGCTCCGGCTCTGGCCCCCCAATCCGGCACACGGTGAGGACAGCCGATTACCCGAGAGGGGTGCGGAGCAAGGCGCTTTACGGAGGCTTGACCCGGGCCCCGGTTTCACCGCAGGTGAGCCGCCCTGTGTTGTTCGCGTCACAGGTGGAGCTGTTTGACTCCGTTTCAGCGACTGTGACGGCATTGGTCCTTGATTAATCGTTAAATCCGTATGTGGGTTTGTCTGGACGCATATCGTCCCCACCCACGGAGTCCGTCCCATGAAGCAGCGCGCACGGATCACACGGCACACGAGAACCACCCCCACCTCGGGAAACACGCGGCGGAGCAGGCGGCCGCGTCCCACGACAGCCGCCGCGGCGGCCCTGTTCGCCGCGGGCGTCACCGCCACCACCGCCTGCGCGCCGAGTACGCTCCCGGCGCACTCCCCGGCCGGCGTGGCCGCGGCCGAACGGCGCGGCTTCACGCTCGCCGCCTCCGGGGACGTCCTGCCGCACGCCTCGATCATCCGCAAGGCCAACGCCGACGCGGGCGGCGACGGCTACGACTTCGCGCCGATGCTCGCGGGCGCCAAGCCGGTCATCGGCAAGGCCGATCTGGCCATCTGCCACATGGAGACGGTTTACGGAGCGGACGGCGACTACAGCGGCTACCCCAGCTTCAAGTCCCCGCCCCAGGTGGCCCGCGCCCTCAGGTCCACCGGGTACGACTCGTGCTCCACCGCCTCCAACCACACACTCGACGACGGCGCGGCGGGGGTGCGCCGCACCCTGGACGCGCTGGACAAGGCAGGCGTCAAGCACGCGGGCTCGGCCCGCTCGGCCGCTGAGGACAGGACCCCGGCCTGGCTGCGCGCGGGCGGCGCCAAGGTGGCGCAGCTCGCGTACACGTACGGCACGAACGGCTATCCGCTCCCCAAGGGCAAGCCGTGGTCCGTCGACCTCATCGACCGCGCCAAGATCCTCGCGGACGCCCGGGAGGCCCGGAAGGCGGGCGCCGACGTCGTGGTCGTCAGCCTGCACTGGGGCACGGAGTGGCAGGACGCGCCCGACCGGCAGCAGCTGCGGCTCGGCAGACAGCTCACGGCGTCGCGCACGGGCGGGCGCCCGGACATCGACCTCATCCTCGGCACCCACGCCCACGTGCCGCAGGCCTACGAGAAGGTGAACGGCACCTGGATCGTCTACGGCATGGGCGACCAGATCGCCGGAGACATGATCAACCACGAGGGCGCGCACGACCCGCGCGGCAACCAGGGCACCATCGGCCGCTTCACCTTCGCCCCGCCCGCCCGGCAGGGCGCCCGCTGGACGGTGAAGAAGGCCGAGTTCGTCCCCATGTGGTTCGACACGGACTCCGGCCGCGTCGTCAACCTCAACAGGGCGCTGGACCGGGGCGCCGACGTGAACGACGTCCGCGACCGCATCCGCCGCGTCGTCCTCGGCCGTGGGGCCGCCAAGGACGGCCTCGTCATGGGGAAGTAGGCCCGCCCGGCAGCAAGGAACGCGAGTTCCTGGAGTACGGCACCGAGCGCCTGACCCGCCTCACGCCCCGGCGTCCCGCTCCGCCTTGGCCAGCTCCGACTTCCGGTACGAGTACCCGAAGTAGACGAGAAGGCCGATCCCGAACCACACGGCGAACCGCACCCACGTCTGCCACTGCAGGAACGTGATCAGCCAGATGGAGAAGACGACTCCGATCGCCGGCACCACCGGCATCCCGGGGCAGCGGAAGGTGCGGGGCAGCTCCGGCCGCTTGTAGCGCAGCACGATCACCGCGATGCACACCACGACGAACGCCAGCAGAATCCCGATGTTGGTCAGCTCGGCCGCCTCGCCGATCGGCAGGAATCCGGCGATGGCGGCCGACGCGACTCCGACGATCCACGTCACGCGCGTCGGCACGTGCCGGGTCGGGTGCGTCTTGGCGAACCACTTGGGTAGCAGGCCGTCCCGGCTCATGGAGAACCACACCCGAGTACAGCCGAGCATGAACGTGAACATGACGGTAAGGATGCCGATGATCGCGCCGACCGCGATGACGTCCGCGAGACCCCCGAGCCCCACGGACTTGAAGGCCGTGGAGAAGCCGCTCTCCGGGTCGACCTCCTTGTAGCCCTGCATACCGGTGAGGACCAGGCACGCGAGGACGTACAGCACCATCGAGATGGCCAGGGAGTAGAGGATCGCCTTCGGCATGTGCCGCTGCGCGTCCTTGGACTCCTCGGCGGCCGTCGACATGGCGTCGTACCCGAACACGGCGAAGAACACGGTCGCCGCCCCCGTGAACGCGCCGCTGATCCCGTAGGGGAAGAACGGATCGTAGTTGCCCGTCTCGATGTGGAAGAAGCCGACCGCGATCACGACGAGCACCACGATCACCTTCAGCACGACCACGATCATCTCGAAGCGCGCGGCGTTCTTGATGCCGAGGGTGAGCAGGTACGCGATGAACAGGCACAGCACCGCGGCGAACAGGTCGACCTTGTGGCCGTCACCGGTGCCGGGGGCGCCCATCATCCAGCTCGGCAGCTCGGCGCCCATCTCCTCGACCAGGAAGCCGAAGTACCCGGAGATGCCGATCGCGACGACGGCGACGATCGCGGTGTACTCCAGGAGCAGGTCCCAGCCGATGAACCAGCCGGTCAGCTCCCCGAGCACCACATAGCCGTACGTGTACGCCGAGCCGGCCTTCGGGATCATGCCCGCGAACTCGGCGTACGAGAAGGCGGCGGCCGCGCTCGCGACACCCGCGATCAGGAAGGAGACCAGCACCGCGGGTCCCGCCGTGCCGTTGGCAACGGCCCCGGCGAGACTGAAGATGCCGGCGCCGATGATGCCGCCGACACCGATCGCGGTGAGCTGCCAGAGCCCGAGGGACTTGGCGAGCCCGCCGCCCGCCCCCGCCTCTGTCTCCTCGATGTCATCGATGGGCTTGCGGCGCAGCACGCCCCGTCCCATCCGGAGTCCCGGCATGAGCTCCACCTCTTCGCAGACGGCAGTCGGCTGATGGCGGATCATGATGGCCCAGGCAGGCCCGCTACGGAAGACGCCACACCCCGGCCGCCCGGGGCGACGGCGCGACGGGGGCCATTCAGGTGGGGCCGGTCACGGAACCACGGTGACCGGCCACCGGCCGGCCTTCACCAGACGGACGGCCACCGACCCGACGATGCGGTGACCCGCCTGCTCCGAGGCGCCGACGACGACGGCGTCCGCCTTCAGGTCGTCCGCCGCGGTGACCAGGCCGGTGTAGGGGTCACCACGGAACGTGTGGAACTCCCAGCGGACATCGAATATGTCCTTCACCCGCTCGGTCGCCGCCCGGATCTCCGCGATCAGCCCCTCGGCGATCTCGTCGGTGGTCTCGGCGACCGGGACACCGAACGCGGCACCACCGGCAAGCACCGGCTGGACGTACACCACGGCGAGCAGAGCCCGCTGCCGCCGGGCCAGGCCCCCGGCGTAGGCCGCCGCTCGGAGCGATGAATCGGAGCCATCGACTCCGGCCACGATCACCTTCGGCCCGTCGGTGCCGCGTTCGAACTGCTGGGACTGGTCTTCGCTCACCTCGAGAGGTTAACGGAGGCTCTCCTACCGCCTGTGGCCCGGGCCGCCGTGCCCCGTCCCGCCCCTCTCGGCGCGCGCGGCGGCCCACCTCTTCCTAGAGTCGTGCACATGACTGTCAGCACGGAGGAGCCCGAGGCCAGAGGGCGGATACGCTCCCGCGACGGTTTCCTCGGCCGCGTCCCGGAAGGGTTCGCCGCCTTCTTCGGCGCCCTCGGCGTCTTCTGCGCGGTCCTCGCGGTCATCGCCCCGCTGCGCCGCCTCCTCATGCCCGTCATCCGCTTCCTGGACCTCGTGACGGTCCCGGTCAGCGCGAACCTCGCGTACGCCGTCTTCCTCTTCCTGCTCGCCGCCGCCACCGCCGCCCGGAAGAAGATCACCTGGTGGCTCATCGTCACCTACCTGGGCCTGCTCCTCGCCTTCGACGTGCTCGGCGCGGCCCTCGGCTACTGGGCCGAGTCCCTGCCCTCCTTCGTCGTCTGCGGCGCCGCCTTCGTCCTGCTGATCCTGGCCCGCAAGGAGTTCTCCGCCGACTCCCGGCGCGGCGCCGTCCGGCGGGCCCTCGCGGTCCTCGTCGCGGGCCTCGGCCTCGCGATCCTGCTCGGCTGGGGCCTGGTGGAGCTGTTCCCCGGCACCCTGGTGCGCGGCGAGCGCCTGCTGTGGGCGGCGAACCGGGTCTGCGGCGGCCTGATCCACGGCCACGACTACTTCGACGGCACCCCGTCGCGCACCCTCTACTTCTGGCTCGGCCTGTTCGGCGCCCTCGCCCTGCTCAACGCCGCCGCCACCCTCTTCCGCTCCCAGCGCATGGAAGCGGCCCTGCACGGCGACGAGGAACCCCGCATCCGCGCCCTCCTCGGCGCCTACGGCGCGCAGGACTCACTCGGCTACTTCGCCACCCGGCGCGACAAGGCCGTCGTCTTCTCACCCAGCGGCAAGGCCGCCGTCACCTACCGGGTCGAGGCCGGCGTCTGCCTGGCCAGCGGCGACCCCGTCGGCGACCGCGAGGCCTGGCCGCACGCCATCGGCGCCTGGCTCGACGTGGCCCGGCGGTACGCCTGGGCCCCCGCGGTGATGGGAGCCTCCGAGGACGGCGCGACCGCGTACGCCCGCGCCGGGCTCGGCGCGCTGCAACTCGGCGACGAGGCGATCCTGCACGTCGCCGACTTCGACCTGGACGGCCGCGACATGCGCGTCACCCGCCAGGCCGTGAACCGCGTCCGCCGCACCGGCGCCACCGCCCGCATCCGCCGCCACTCCACCCTCACCGACGAGGAGATGGAGGAGATCGTCGACAAGGCCGACGCCTGGCGCGACACCGAGACCGAGCGCGGATTCTCCATGGCCCTCGACCGCCTCGGCGACCCCGAGGACGGCGACTGCCTCCTCGTCGAGGCCCTGGACGCCGACGGCAGGCTCCTCGCGCTGCTCTCCCTCGTCCCGTGGGGCAGGGACGGCATCTCCCTGGACCTGATGCGCCGCGACCGCACCGCGCCCAACGGCGTCATGGAGTTCATGGTCGCCGAACTGTGCGCGGCCGCGCCGAAGTCCGGTGTGCGCCGCATCTCCCTGAACTTCGCCGTGTTCCGCTCGGTCTTCGAGGAGGGCGGCCGCATCGGCGCGGGACCGGTCCTGCGGCTGTGGCGCAAACTGCTCCTCTTCTTCTCCAAGTGGTGGCAGCTCGAAGCGCTCTACCGCTCGAACGCCAAGTACCACCCGGAGTGGTACCCGCGCTTCATCTGCTACGGCGACAGCGGCGCCCTCGCCCGCATCAGCCTGGCATCCGGCATCGCCGAGGGCTTCGTCTCCGTACCGTCCCTGCGCAAACTCTGGGGCAACGGCCACAAGCCACGGGGCGTCAACCGGCCCGCCACCACCGAAGGGCTCCCTCCGATCGCCGCGCTCGGCCTCGCGGGCCGGGACGACAGCGCCGACGCCGACCCCACGTCGAGGCTCCCGGAACAGATCCGCGTCCGCCACCGCAAACTCGACCGGCTGCGCGCCGAGGGCGTCGACCCCTATCCGGTGGGCCTGCCCCCACGCACCCACGAACTGGCCGCCGTGCGGGCCGGTATGACGGGGAGTCAGGTGACTGTCGCCGGTCGCGTCATGCTCGTACGCGACTTCGGCGGCGTCGTCTTCGCCGTGCTGCGCGACTGGTCGGGCGACCTCCAGCTCGCCCTCACCCGCGACACCTCGGGCCCCGACGTCCTGGACCGCTTCACCGACGGCACCGACATCGGCGACCACATCACCGCCACCGGCACGGTCGGCACCAGCGACCGGGGCGAGCTCACCGTCTTCGTCACCGACTGGCGGCTCACCGGCAAATGCCTGCGCCCCCTGCCCGACAAGCGCCGCGGCCTGACCGACCCCGAGGCCAAGGTCCGCCGCCGCTACGT
The DNA here is from genome assembly GCF_040683555.1 of Streptomyces sp. NPDC093510. NCBI lineage: Bacteria > Bacillati > Actinomycetota > Actinomycetes > Kitasatosporales > Streptomycetaceae > Streptomyces > Streptomyces sp. NPDC093510. The sequence goes on along the minus strand of NZ_JBFBEE010000013.1, from coordinate 104,809 downwards.
CGATCTCGTCGCGAGCCCCGGCGCCCGCGACGTGGTCCGGGCCCGCTCCACCGCCGTACAGGCGCTGCGCCAGGGCCTCCTCGACCGCGGCTACCTCGAGGTCGAGACACCGATGCTCCAGCAGATCCACGGCGGCGCCAACGCACGCCCCTTCACCACCCACATCAACGCCTATGACCTCGACCTGTATCTGCGCATCGCCCCCGAGCTGTACCTGAAGCGGCTCTGCGTCGGCGGCATGGAGAAGGTCTTCGAGATGGGCCGCACCTTCCGCAACGAAGGCGTCTCCTACAAGCACAACCCCGAGTTCACGATGCTGGAGGCATACCAGGCCTTCGCCGACTACGACGTGATGCTCGACCTCACCCGCGAACTCGTCCAGGGCGCGGCGACGGCGGCCTTCGGCAGGCCGGTGGCGTACAAGGACGGCGCCGAGCACGACATCTCCGGACCCTGGCCGGTCAAGACGGTGTACGGCGCGCTCTCCGAGGCGCTCGGCGAGGAGGTCGGCGCGGACACCCCGACGCACCTCCTGCACCGGCTCTGCGACCGGGCCGCCGTCCCGTACATGGCGGACGACGGCCGCGGCGACATCGTCCTGGAGATGTACGAGCGGCTCGTCGAGGAGAAGACGAAGCTGCCCACCTTCTACAAGGACTTCCCGACCGACGTCTCCCCGCTCACCCGCCGGCACCGCACCGACCCGCGCCTGGCCGAACGCTGGGACCTGGTGGCCTTCGGCACCGAACTGGGCACCGCCTACTCGGAGTTGACCGACCCCGTGGAGCAGCGGCGCCGCCTCACCGCGCAGTCGCTGCTGGCCGCCGGGGGAGACTCCGAGGCCATGGAGCTCGACGAGGACTTCCTCGACGCCCTGGAGTACGCGATGCCGCCCACCGGCGGCCTCGGCATCGGCGTCGACCGGCTCGTCATGTTCCTCACCGGCCTGACCATCCGGGAGACGCTGCCCTTCCCCCTCGTCCGCCGCGTCTGAGGGCCCCACCGCGTCTGATCGGGTGCTTTCGGGGGCCGCCGCGGTGTTGATGTTCCACGCGGGCCTTCGGCCATGCGACGGATTAGTCATGCAAGACGATCAGCTGACGCCAGGGCGTCGGGTCCTGCTCCGCGCCGCCGCGCTCCTCGGCTCGGCCACGATCGCGGGGTGCGCGGGCACGGACCATCCGTCCGCCCCGGGACCCACCGCCACCGGAGGGACACCCGCCGGGGGCCCGCAGGCGGTACGCGCCCGCAAGCCCTCCGCGTACCGCCTGCGGCCCATGACGGGCCACGGCCCGCCGCGCGCCACGCGGGTCCTGTCCCACGTCCGCAAGGCGCCGATCCTGCGCATGCCCGGCCGCGACCGGACGATGGTGCTGACGTTCGACGACGGACCCGACCCGCGCTACACCCCGCGCATCCTGCGGACCCTGCGCAAGCACGACGTCCGCGCGATGTTCTTCGTCTGCGGCGAGATGGCAGCCGACAGCCCCGACCTGCTGCGCGAGATGGCCGACGACGGGCATCTGATCGGCAACCACACCTGGAGCCACCCGCTGCTGCCGCGCCTCGGCAGGGCCACGATGCGCGAGGAGATGGAGCGCGCCTGCGACGTCATCGAGGAGGTCACCGGCGAATACCCCGCGTGGTTCAGAGCCCCCTACGGAGCGTGGAACCGCAACGCCTTCCAGCTGGGCGCCCAGCTCGGCATGGAGCCGCTCGCGTGGACGGTCGACACCCTCGACTGGACCGAGCCGGGCGCGAGGACCATCGTGCGCCGCGTCCGCGCGGGCGCCGGTCCTGGCGTCGTGGTGCTCTCGCACGACGCGGGCGGCGACCGCTCGGGCAGCGTCGAGGCGCTGCGCGACTACCTCCCGGAACTCCTCGACTCCGGTTACCGCGTCACGGTGCCGAGCCCCTACATGATGTGAGCGCCGTATCGGCCCGGCCGCGTATCAGTGCCCGGCGACCAGGCGGGCGAACACCACGACGTTCCCGTCGTACCCCCCATGCTGCGAGAAACCGCCGCCGCAGGTGATGACGCGCAATTCGGGAGTTCCGCCGTTTCCGTAGACCCGCTCTCCCGGGAATTTGTCCTTGTCGAACACTTCGATGCCGTAGATCTCGAAAGTCGCCGTCTTCTTGTCCCTGCGTTCGACCTCGATGCGGTTTCCCTTCTTCAGCGAACCAAGACCGTAGAAAACGGCCGGGCCCTGCTGATTGTCCACATGGCCGACCACCACGGCTGTGCCTCTTTCGCCGGGCGACACGGCGCCCGTGAACCAGCCCGCGAGATTCGGGTCCCCCGGCGGCGGCGCGTCGACCCAGCCCTCGGAGTCGAGACCCACCTGTATGACCGGCGCGTCCACCTGGATGCCCTTGATGCGGATGCGCTCGGCGGGCGAGAACGTCAGCGGCGCCGGTGCGCCGTCGTCGGCCCCGGGCGCCTGGTCCGCCGCCGCCGCGGACGCCGGCTGCGGCGGGCCCACGTCGAATTCCCCGGAACCGTTGCGGATCAGCGCGAGACCGGTGAGCAGGACAAGCGCCATCACACCCCACGGGGCGCGCTTCCTCTGCTTTTCGTCCTCCTGGAAATCCTGGAATTCGAACTCGTCGGCCGGATGGGACGAAGGCATTCTCTATCCCCTCTCAACGCGATACGCGTACCGCGTCCGTTGCGCGTACCAGAACGCTAAGCGCGGGGCGCGCGGCGTGCGAAAGGGCGGGAGCGAACGGGTGGCGCGGGGTCCGGGGTGCGCCATCCGAGTTGCCCGGGCCAGGAAATTTCTGACGGTCCGTGACCTGCGGCGATGTGAGGTGGCGCGGACGTGCCCCGGCGTGTCGTCTCACCAGGACGGCCGATCGCCGAAATGCGGGTCTTCGCACCGCATCTGAGGGTCAGTCTGGGAGGCGCTCTCGCCGATCGACCGGGGACGGTATCCCCGGGGCGCCTTCCGCGGAGGATTGCCATGCGTACTTCTCGTATGCGGACCACTCGTGCCGTCGCGGTCGCCGCGGTGGCCGTCGGTGCCGTCGGGCTCGCCGCCCCGGCCGCGTCCGCCTGGGCCGACCCGACCAACATCGTGGCGATGCCCAGTGTGATCCCGAGGGGCGGCCACCTGACGGTGACCGTCGACGGGTCCTCCTGCCAGTCGCCGGGCAGCAAGGTCACGTCGCCCGCCTTCCCTGACACGAACCTGCACACCATCTCCGGGGGCACCACGGCGAGCGCCACCGCGATCGTCCACTCGCACGCCCACCCCGGCGCCTACGACATCACCGCCCACTGCGGTGGCAAGACCCTGACCCGCCCGGCGGCGTTCACCGTCATCCACGGCGGTGTGCGCGGCGGCTTCGGCGGCAGCACGCACTCCGGAGCGACCGGCACCGACATGGCCATCGGCGGCGCCCTGGTCACCGCCGCGCTGGTGGGCGGCGGGGTCTTCTGGATGCGTCGCCGGTCCGAGAACAGGACCTGAGGTTCCGCCGGGCCGGCGCGACCCCCTTCCGCTCCGTGCCCGGCGCGCGCCCTGCCCGCACGGCACGTGACAGCGCTTCGCCCCCGGGTCCTGGAGACGCCCGGGGGCGCGGCGCTGCGGCACGGGGGTCAGGAGTTGCCCTCGCCGGTGCGGCGGCGCGTCTTGTAGTACGCGGCGCCCAGTGTGCCCACGATCAGGGCACCGCCGAGCGCGATCTCGTGCAGGTCGAGTCCGCCGAAGCTGCCGCCGACGCCGGCCTTGACGCCCTTGTGCGGGTTGTGGTGGGTGTCGCCGTCAGGGCGGGTGTTGCCGTCGGGGCGGCCGGTGGCGATCGTGAGGTCGGTCTTGTCGCTGCCGGGGTTGCTGCCGTTGCAGGTGAACGTCACCTCGTACATCGCGCCGGGCTTGGCGTCCCAGAACACGTGGGCCGTGGCGGACTTCTGGCCCTTGGGGATGGTGGTGTCGTCGAAGACGCCGGAGGTGACCTTGGTCTCGCCGTCACAGCCGTCGACGTTGAGGGTGACCTGACCGCCGGCGGCGACCGTCTTGGGGGAGATGCTGAAGCCGAACGCGGTGACGTTCTCCTCGCCGAGGGGCACGGACGCGGACGCGGACGCGGTCGGGGCGGTGAGTGCGAGGGCGGAAGCGGTGAGCAGAGCGGCCGAAGCGACGCGTATCGCGCGCATGATGAATCCTCCGGGTCCACGAGGAGCAGCTGCGGACCTTCTTCCGCTGACGCCTTGAATGCACCTCGATGCCCGAAACGCTAGGTTCGGACCTATGACGCCGCGATCCGTGTCGCGCGAACGGGGCAATCGTGTGGGCCGGTCGAGCGAATGGCGCGGCGCGGCGTCCCCGGCGGCGCGCGTACGTCCACTAGTGCGTGTCCGTCCACACGTGCGGTCCGCCGCGCCACTCGACGAGGTGCGGGTCGTCGAGCGCGATGTCGGCCTCGCCGAGCCCCGCGTGCCGAAGCAGTTCCCTCAGCGCATGGTCGCTGCGTGCGACGCCGACGTCCTGTCCGCGCACGCTGATCCGCCGCCCGCCGTCGGTGGCGGGCGGATGAACGACGATCGGTGACTGCCAGGCCATGGCACCAGGGTGCGCCGTACGGAGGCCCGGCGCAGCGCGGTTCACGGCCAACGCGCGTCATCACATCCGGCGGGCGGCGGGGCGGCGCCGCAACGGGCCGTCCACGCACGGGTGTTGGCCGCTTTTCATGATCCCTGTCGTAGTGTGGTGCCGACCGCACGGAGAATCGCACGGGGGAATGATCGTGGAACAGGCGTCCCGGGCTGCCGGCCCGGCCTCCCCGAAGGTCGTGGTGGTCGTTCCCACGTACGAGGAACGGGAGAACCTGCCCCTTCTCATCGGGCTGCTCAAAGGGCTGGACCTGCCGAACCTGCACGTCCTCGTGGTTGACGACAACTCGCCCGACGGCACCGGCGACGTCGCGGACGAGATCGCCGCGGAGTCCGCCGGCACGGTCACCGTCCTGCACCGCACCGAGAAGGACGGGCTCGGCCGTGCCTACGTCGCCGGGATGACCCGCGCTCTCGCGGAGGGCGCCGACGTGGTGGTGCAGATGGACGCCGACCTCTCGCACCCGGCGCGGGCGCTCCCGCTGATGGTGCGCACCCTTCTCGCGGGCGAAGAAGGACTCGGGGGCGACGCAGGGCTCGCGGTCGACGAAGGACTCGCGGGCGACGCAGGACCGGCCGTCGTGCTGGGCTCGCGCTATGTGGCGGGCGGCGCGCTCGCCACCGAGTGGGCCTGGCACCGCAGGGCGCTGTCCGCCTGGGCGAACTTCTACGTCAATGCCGTCCTGCGGCTCGGTGTGCGGGACGCGACGGCCGGGTTCAAGGCGTGGCGGGCCACCGCGCTGCAAGCGATCGACCTGCCGTCGGTGCGGAGCAACGGCTACTCCTTCCAGGTCGAGATGAACTACCGCGCGATCCGCCGCGGCCTGCGCATCGTCGAGGTGCCGATCACCTTCGAGGAGCGCGCCAACGGCGAGTCCAAGCTCAGCCTGCGGGTGCAGGCGGAGTCGGCGCTCACCCCGTGGAGGCTGCGCTTCGGCCGCCGGGGCGCGGGGAACTGACGGGCCGGCCGGGCCCCCCGCGCCGAAGCGCCGCCTCGATCAGCTCCCCAGGCCGGGGAAGAGGGCGCGGAAGGGTTCCGCCGTCGCGGCGACGCCACGGCTGTAGGGCGCGTCGAAGTCCCAGATGAGGAAGAGCAGAAAGGCGAACAGGGCGGAGAAGAGACCCGCGAGGACCAGTTCGCGCGGTGTACGTCGGATCTGCAGGGCGAAGAGCATCCCGATGGTGACCAGACCGCCGGTGATCAGACCGAACCAGACCACGGCGGGCATGGTCGCCCCGACGCTGTCCGCACGGGCGCTGCGCGCGTCGTCGGCGGCCGCCACCGAGTCGACCAGCGGCTGGTAGGCCTGCGCCTCGAAGTCCGACTTCGGTTCGTAGTCGGTCACGTCGTGCCGGACACGGGCCAGGAGGTCCGAACCGCGTTCGGTGAGCTCGCCCTTGGACCTCATGGTGTCCCACTCCGTGGTGACGACATGGCTGACATAGGTGTGGACATCGGCGCGGATACGGTCCCGGACGTCCTCCGGGTAGATCCGCGCCCGCTCCGACACCTCGTGCAACGCCTGTGCCTCCAGTCGCACGTGTTCCTGGGCGGCGCCGCGCGCCTCCCAGACACCCGCGATGGCCAGGCCGAGGACGATGGCGTAGACGACGCCGATCATCATCGTCATGTACTCGATGACGTCCGGAGTCTCGGACGAGTCGTAGTCCGCGCCGGTCCTGCGGTGGCGCAGCAAAGTGACGATGAGCACAACGCCGCAAGCGGCCACCATCGCGAGGGTGAGAACAAGCCATTCCGACATGGAAACCTCCGGCGGTCAGCGCGGGCGGAGCGCGGCGACGGCGAGCACAGCGGGCGCCGTGATGAGCAGGGTGAGCGAGACGAGGGACGGGCCGTGACGGGGCGGCCGCTTGCGGGGCGGGGCCTGGTACTCCGGATATGTCACGCGAGCGGGGGGCTTCGGAGGGCGGGAAGAGGGCTTGGGCTTGGGCTCGGGCTTCGGCTCGGGCGCCGGTGCGGCGGGCGGAGGTGGAGGTGGCGGCGCCTCGGGCCGCACGGACGGCTCGGGCGGCGCGGGGGCCGGTGGCGGGGGCGGCTCCGGGGCGGGCGGCTTCGGTGGTGGGGGCGGAGGCGGCGGGGGAGGGGGAGGTGGTGGCGGGGGCGGCGGATTCGGATGCTGCGTCGGACCGGCCCAGCAGTCGCCGTCACCCGACACGGCCACGTTGTCGCCGCTCTGCGCATCACCTCCTTGAGTGATCGACGCGTACCCGCAGTCGTCGGCGGAGGCCGACCCGGCGGCCGACGACGCACCGAGCAGCAACGCCAGCGCGACGAGCGCCAACACGCGTGTGACGAGGGGCGACAAGGCTCGCGGAGTTCCGTGCACGACGGGGAGCATGAGCCGCGCACGCCCTCGGCACGCCCACGAGGCTCCCGAATGACCCGAAGGAAGGACACGCCGACCGCACGGGTTTGACGCCGGGCCACCCCACCGCGGCCGCTCCGCCCCGCCCTGCCCCGCGCAAAGAATTTTGCGACGCGGTTGAACGCGGCGGCCGCTCCGCCCCGTACCTAGGGCCATGTGTGACGCAAACGGGCGCCACAACACCTGTGCTGACACTAGGAGTCAAGGATGCTGCATCCAAGCGGGGGTTCCCCCCGGGCCTGGCGGAACGCCTCGCTCGTAGCGACAGCTGCGGCCCTGCTGGCGCTGACGACGGCGTGCGGTCAGGAGAAGGGCGACCAGTCTCCGAACGGGCAGAACGTGGGCAACGAGGCACCCGCGAAGAGCGACGGCTACGGTGCCGGTGACGGCTACGGAGAGGACTCCGGCGCCGCGGACAAGGGTGCCGGGGCCAAGGCCAGGTCCGCGGGCCAACTCGCCGTGTGGGACAGCAAGAAGCTCGGTGAGGTCGTCACCGACAGCGCCGGCTTCACCCTCTACCGCTTCGACAAGGACACCGCCCAACCGCCCAAGTCCAACTGCGACGCGGCTTGCCTGAAGGCGTGGCCGGTCGTCGCCGCGGACGGGGCGAAGGCCGCGCCGGGCGTCGACGAATCCCTGCTCGGCGAGGTCACCGCCGCCGACGGCAGCAAGCAGCTCACCATCGACGGCTGGCCGATGTACCGGTACGCGAAGGACACCGAGCCGGGCGACGCCAAGGGCCAGGGTGTGGGCGGCATTTGGCACGCGGCGGCCCCCGACGGCAAGAAGGCCGCACCGGCGGCGGCCGGGACCGCCCCCGTCGACCCGGCGGGCCTGTCCACCCGCAAGGACCCGAAGCTCGGCGAGATCGTCGTCGACAAGAACGGCATGACCGTCTACCGCTTCACGAAGGACTCCGCCTGGCCGATGAAGTCCGCGTGCACCGGCGCCTGCCTCGACAAATGGCCCGTCGTGGAGCCCGTGGCCAAGAACGACACTCGAGGAATCCTCAAGAAAGGCTTCACCGTCTTCGACCGGCCCGACGGCAAGCAGCAGCAGACGATCGACTGCTGGCCGATGTACACGTTCGCCGGCGACAAGAAGCCCGGCGACACCAACGGCCAAGGCGTGGGCGGGACTTGGTTCGCCGCGAGCCCCGAGGGGAAGCCGGTGGGCGCTTCCCAGTAGATCCACTCGCCATACGGACAGACCGGCCCGTCCCCTCCCATATCACAAGGAGGGGGCGGGCCGGTGGCATGTGTGGGATACGGCACTTGCCAAAGGCAGTGACCGAGAACGGACGACCAATTTCCGTTTTGACTCGCTCCCTTGGCGGACGATCAGTAGCCTCACCCTCGAACAACGGATCGCCTGTGCCACCCCCCAACGCCTTGGAGTCTTGATGGAGCGTCCCGCCTGGGCACCGCTCGGCATCGACATCTCGATGCCCAGCGTGTCCCGCATCTACGACTACTACCTGGGCGGCTCGCACAACTTCGAGGTGGACCGGGAAGCGGCCCGCAAGGCGATGGAGTTCATGCCGGGGCTCCCGAAGATCATGCAGGCGAACCGTGCCTTCATGCGGCGCGCGGTGCGGCACGCCGTCGCCAGGGGCGTGACCCAGTTCCTCGACATCGGCTCCGGAATCCCGACGTTCGGCAACGTCCACGAGGTGGCGCAGCAGGCCGACCCCGGGGCGCGGGTCGTGTACGTGGACCACGACCCGGTCGCCGTCGCGCACGGCCGGAGCGTGCTCGAGGGCACCGAAGGGACCGCCGCCGTCGCCGGGGACCTGCGCAAGCCCCGGGACATTCTGGGCAGTTCGGAAGTCACCGCGGTCCTGGACATGGACCGGCCCGTGGCTGTTCTCCTCCTCGCCGTCCTGCACTTCGTGGAGGACGCGTACGATCCTTACGCCGCGGTCGCCGAACTGCGGGACGCGACCGCGTCCGGCAGCCTCGTCATCCTCAGCCACGCCTCGTACGAAGGGATCCCCGTTCCCCCCGAGCAGGCCGGCGGGACAGTCGGTGTATACAAGAACATCCGCAATCCACTGATCATGCGCTCGCGCGACGAGATCGCGCGGTTCTTCGAGGGATACGACATGGTGGAACCCGGCCTGGTGCCGATGCCGCACTGGCGGCCCGACACCGCGCCCGAGGAGGAGGATCCGTATTCCTTCTCGGGATTCGCGGGCGTGGGACGGAAGCGTTGAGCGGCGAGCAGGACGGACCCGAAGGAAGACTTCGCAGGTTCGCCACCATCTGGAGCCGCGCGATCTTCCCCGTGACGGCCACCTCACTGACCCGTCCCGAGTTCGAGCAGCAACTGGTGCCCCTCGCCAGGCGGTTGAACAACGCACTGCGGGAACGCGTATTCGACGCGGCGGAGAGCCAGGCCGTCGGCGCCGCGCTCATCGGCACCCACTGCACCGACCCCGAGGCGCTCAGCCGCACGCTCGACTGCGTCGACGCCTACCTGGTCCTGTACTGCGGCGGCGAAGGCCCCCGGGAAGAGCTGCTGGCCCGCTCCGCGCGCATCCAGCACGCGATGGCCGCGGGCTTCGCGCAGGCGCTGCGGGAGCGGACCCTCGCCGAGCAGGAGGCGATCTCCCGCGCCGCCCTGAGCGCGCGCAGCGCCGTCGCCGAGGCCCTGCACGCCAGCGAGGCGCGCTTCCGCGCCGTCTTCCACGGTGCCGCGATCGGCATCGGGATCGCCGACCTCGACGGCACGGTCCTCGAGGTCAACGACGCGCTGATCCGCATGTTCGGCGGCCTGGAGCACCAGCTCCGCGGCCGCAACGTGGGGGAGTGGACGCACCCCGACGACTCGCCGCACGTCTGGAAGCTGTACGAGGAACTCGTACGCGGCGAGCGCGAGCACTACCGCGTGGAGAAGGCCTTCTACCGCCCCGACGGCACGGTCCTGTGGACCAACCTGACCGTGTCGCTGCTGCGCGACGCGGACGGTGCCCCGCAGTACCAGCTGGCGCTGATGGAGGACACCACCGAGCGACGTCTGCTCAACCTCCGCCTGCGGTACGAGGCCACCCACGACGCGCTCACCGGCCTGCCGAACCGCACCCTGTTCTTCGAGCGCCTGGAGAAGGCCCTCGCGGCGGGCGCGGGCGCCCGCTTCGGACTCTGCTACCTCGACCTCGACGGCTTCAAGACCGTCAACGACAGCCTCGGGCACGCGGCCGGGGACCGGCTGCTCGTCGAGGTCGCCGACCGGCTCCAGTCCTGCGCGACCGCCCCCGGCGAGATGGTGGCCCGGCTCGGCGGCGACGAGTTCGTGGCGCTCACCACGGGACCCGACACCGAGACCGAGGCGGACGAGCTCGCCGGGCGCATCATGAACGCGCTCGCCGCCCCCATCCGCGTCGACGGACGCGAGCTGACCGTACGCGGCAGCATCGGCATCGTGGAGGGCCCCGCGGGCGAGCGCGGCGCCGCGGAGGTCCTGCGCAGCGCCGACATCACGATGTACCGCGCCAAGTCCGCGGGCGGCAACCGCTACGAGCTCGCCGACCCCGAGGCCGACGCCCGCGCCATCACCCGGCACGGCCTGACCACCGCGCTGCCCGCCGCCCTGGAGCGCGGCGAGTTCTTCATCGAGTACCAGCCGCTCGTGCACCTCGCCGACGGCAGCGTGCGCGGCGCCGAGGCACTGGTGCGCTGGCTGCACCCGCAGCACGGTGTCATCGGCCCGGACCGCTTCATCCCGCTCGCCGAGCACACGGGCCTGATCGTGCCGCTCGGGCGCTGGGTCCTGGCCGAGTCCGTACGCCAGGCACGCCTGTGGGAGGCGCGGACCCTGGACGGGGTGGCCGTCGCGGGACCGCTGCGGGTCAACGTGAACCTCTCGCCCATGCAGCTGAACCACCCCGGCCTGGTCTCCGACACGGTCGACATCCTGGAGCGCGAGGGCCTGGAGCCGGGCGCGCTCTGCCTCGAGGTCACCGAGTCCGCTCTGATAGGAGCCGACGACGACCTGCTCAAGCCGCTGCGCAGGCTCGCCGAGATGGGCGTGGACATCGCGCTCGACGACTTCGGCACGGGCTACTCCAACCTCGCGAACCTGCGCCGCCTGCCGGTGAGTGTGCTCAAGCTCGACCGCTCCTTCACCCAGGGCATGCAGCACTTCCCCGCCGACCCCGTCGACCTGAAGATCGTCGAGGGCATCGTCGCGCTCGCCCACAGCCTCGACCTCGCGGTCACCGTCGAGGGCGTGGAGACGGGAGCGCAGGCGGACCAGCTGCGCGAGCTCGGCTGCGACACGGCGCAGGGCTGGTACTACGCCCGGCCCGGCCCGCCCGACCGGCTGCACGAGCTGGCCCTCGCCGACGCGACGGGCTGAGCCGGTGATTCGTTGGGCGTACGCCTTCATCGACAGGCCGCGCGACGGCTTCTCCCGTGCGTGCGCCTTCTGGACCGCCGTCACCGGCACGCACCTGTCGGAACTCCGGGGCGCCGACGGCGAGTTCGCCACGCTGCTGCCCCACGCGCCCGCCCACGCACCCGCCCACGCCCCCGCCGACGCGTTCGTGAAGGCGCAGGCAGTGGACGGGCCCGGTGGCGCGCACCTCGACCTCGCGGTGGACGATCTCGCTGCCACGGCGCGTGAGGCCCGCGGCCTCGGTGCCGCCGCGGTGTACGCGGAGGAGGGCCTCGAGGTCCTGCGCTCGCCGGGCGGTCAGCTGTTCTGCGTCGTCCCCTGGGCCGGCGAGACGTCCCGGCCCGCGCCGGTCGCGGCGCCAGGCGGCGCCACCAGCCGCCTGGACCAGGTGTGCCTGGACGTGACCCCGGATTCGTACGACAGGGAAGTCGCCTTCTGGGCGGCGCTCACCGGGTGGGATTCCCGTGCGAGCGCCCTCGCCGAATTCCACCGCGTGCAGCCGCCCCCGGACCTCCCGGTCCGCCTCCTGCTGCAGCGCCTCGGCCCGGACGGACGCACCGGGGCACACCTCGACCTGGCCTGCTCGGACCCGGACGCGGTGCGCGCCTGGCACGAGAGCCACGGCGCGGCCTTCGTGTCCCGCGGCGCGAACTGGCTCGTGATGCGCGACCCGGCGGGCGGCACGTACTGCCTGACGGGCCGTGACCCGGAGACGGGCACACCGCCGTCACGGGGGAGCGCCGGGTGAGGTGGACGAAGAAGGCGACGAAGAGGGGCTCGGCGTCTCGACGGGAGCCGTGACGTCGTTGGCCCAGGCGGTCGCGAGGACGGTGACCGCGGCGGCGATCGCGGCCACGAGGACGGCGCTGAGCGGGGTCGCGAGCGAGGACAGCCGGCGGAAGTTGCGAATGTGACCCCAGAGGAGATCCGCCCTGCGCACGAGGCGGATCTCCCAGTACAGGCCCAGGCCGAGGGCCATGACGGCGGTCTGGGAGAGCAGCAGGAACACGGACAGGGCGGTCGACTCGCCCGGCACCTGAAGCTTCGGGACGAGCAGCAGGAGCTGCACCGCCGACATCACCCCCCACAGCCAACCCGCTTTCACGACCGGGCTGTTGCCGCGCAGCCACGCGTACAGATACCCGTACGTGAAACCGTGCGCGAGCCATACGCAGGTGGGCCCGCCGGCGACGGTGACGACTTCGAGGACGCCGCTGTATCCGTGGGCCTGCAAGGCGGTCCAGATGGTCCAGGGCGCGGTGAGCAGGGCGGTGGCGGCCGTCGCCGCGACGCCGTTGACCCAGGCGGTGCGGCCCGCCGAACCGCCGAGCGCGTCGGCCCGCAGGCGCGTCGTCTCGCGGTTCGCGTCCGAGGCCGTGGGCTGCTTGAGGCTCTGCCACGTGTCGTCCCAGGTGTTCGCGGGCAGCGAGGTGTCGGCGAGCGTCGCCCGTGATGACGTGAGGAAGCGGTGCCGGCCCTCCGCGAAGAGCAGGGCGCGGGCCAGCGCGGACACCAGGCGGGTGTGGGCGGCTCCGGTGTACGCGTGCCGTCGTGCCGCTGCCTCGGCGTGCCCGCGCGGCAGCAGCAGGGCCCCGCCGCCCCAGGCCGTGGCGAGGGCGGCAGCGGTGGTCCAGTACGGCAGCCAGCTCTCGGGGGCGCCGATCACGGTGCTGCATGCGGCGAGCACGAGCAGGAGGACGCAGCTCGCCCGTGCGCTGTGGTGCCAACGGCGCGGTGCTGTACCGGTGTTGTTCAGGTGGAGCAGCAGCAGGGCCACGGCGGCCAGCCAGATCAGCTGGAGGGCGGGAGCCATGGTGCTGATGCCGATGATCAGCTGTTCCCCTGGACTCTGCCCCGTCAACTGTATGAACAGGCCCGCGGTCGGCGGGGATTCGGCGTAAGGGAACTCGTGAAGCGGCGTCCACCAGGGCAGCAGCGCGGTGATGAGCAGGAGGCCGAGGGCCGTTCTGCGTCGGCGGGAGGCGGGCACGAGTGCGGAGAGCGGCTCCGACAGCACGAGCAACGCCGCGATCCATGGGGTGAGCAGCAGGAAGACGGCCGGCCAACTGGCCACCAGGGCGGCCCGGGTCAGCGTCAGGTCGTCCCCGGCGACTGCCTGCCACAGATCGCGGGGCACGGCCTGGAGCACGACGGCCGACGCCACCCCCGCCCAGGCCGCGGCGGCGACCGGCACGGCCCAGGCGCGCAGGCCCGGCCACCAGGGTTGCAGCCGCAGGAGCCCCAGGGTGGCCAGCGAGGCCACCGAGGCGGACACGAGGCAGTGGCCGACGGGTCCCAGCCAGTCGGGGCCGCCCATGATGCAGAACAGCAGGACGAGAGCCGGTGCCGGAGCGGCCACGGCGAGCGTGGGCAAGACGGGCGGTGGTCCCGAGGTGCGCAGGCGGTGGCCGACGGCGGTGGCCACGACCGGAAGCGCGAACAGCAGGATCCCGAGCAGCACGCCCTGGGTCCGGACCTCGATGGGCAACACTTGCGAGGCCAGTTCGGTGCTCGCGAAAACAGTGGAGCCCGACATCCAGCCGAGCACGCTCCAGTTCGGCTGGTAGAGGTCCCACAGCAACGCGCCGGTGGCCGCGGCCACCAGGCCGCCGACGCCCAGGGCGACGGCGCGCGGGCGGTACGCCGCACCGGACGTGCCGGTCGGCCGGCGGAGCAACGCGGCGCAGGCGCCCGCCGTGGTGAGGAACAGGGCGAGCAGCGAGACCATGGCCAGGTGCCGCGACGCGGTGGCGGCCGGTTCATTCACCGGTGCCGCCTCCTCCGCCGGGTCTTCCATGAGGAGCGCGGCGGTCACGTCATCGATGCCGCGTTTCTCGGTGAGGTGGAAGCGGACCGATCGAGCGGTCTGCCCCTCCGGCCGCCCTCGCGCCCGCAGGCCCCATCCCCGGGGGACGTCCATGCTCCAGGTCCAGCGGCCGGGCAGGCGGGGCACCACACCCTCGTCGCCGTCCGGTGCCCGTAGGCCGAGAAGGAAGTTGAGCGATGTGTCCTGAGTCGTGACGGAGTGCTCGGCGGTCACTGTGACGCGGCTGCCTCTGGTGGGCTGGCTCACGGTGCACCAGGCGGGAAACCGTGCCGTATCTGCCGCCTCCAGCTCGACGGCATCTCCCACGTCTCCGGCCGTCTGGGCGGTGACGTAACCACCCGGCAGGACATAGACGACCTCGGAGATAAGACCGGGGTCGGCCCTGAGCTTGCCGATCAGTGGGTCGTCGGAGCGCAGGCTCAGACGGTAGCTGAACGTCACGCGCCGGACGTCGGCCGAGCCGGTGCGGCGGACGCTGACGGCGATGTCCCCGGCGCTGTCCGACCCGGGCAGCACCTCGGCCACGTCCTGCGGGCCGAGCGGGAACAGCGGTTCGGCAACGGGACCCGGCCGGAGCGTGGTGAGGTCGTGCTCCTCCGCCGTGACCTGCAGCCGCGCCGCCTCCCCCCACCGGTCCATGCCCCACGCCGCGCAACCGACGACGACCGCGCACAGCAGCACCACAGAAACGGCCTTCGCCGCTGCTCCGGCCGCACCCCGCACAGTCGGCATGGGCGGCGCCCCCTCCCCCTACCGGGAGAGCCACTGTAGAACCGCCCCGGCCCCACCGGGACCCTCAGCGTTGCAGCAGCATCCGCTGGAGTTCGCGTGCCGCCCGCGGCGGTGCCACGTCGCTGCGGTGGGCCAGGGCGATCGTGCGGTGCAGGCTCGGGCGGGCCAGGGGAGTCATCCGCAGGCCCGAGCCGGACCGCTCCGCGACCATGCGCGGCACGACCGCCACCCCGAGCCCCGCCCGCACGAACCCGAGCACCGCGTCCATCTCGCCGCCCTCCACCGCGAACTCGGGCTCGAATCCTTCGGCGCGGCACGCGGTGACGGTGAGTTCTCGCAGGTCGTAGCCGTGCCGGAACATCACGAGGCGTTCCCCTTGGAGGTCCGCGATGCGTACCGATCCGCTCGGCCGGCGCCAGTCCGGCGACGACACCACGACCAGGTCCTCGCGGAGCAGCTCCACGGTCGTCAGGGCGGGTGACGGCGACGGCAGGGGGAGGACCACCAGGGCCAGGTCCAGGGCTCCGCGAGCCAGTTCGCGTACGAGATCGTGGGAGCCGCCCTCCTCGATGAGGAGCTGGATGCCGGGGTGGCGGTCGTGGAAGGCGCGGAGCACGTCCGGCAGCAGGCCCGTGCACACGCTCGGTGTCGCGCCGAGGCGGATGCGGCCGCGGCGCAGCTGGGCCAGTTCCTGCACCTCGATGCGGGCGGTGTCCGCGTCGGCGAGGATGCGGCGGGCCAGCGGGAGCAGGGCCTCGCCCGCGTCGGTGAGGGTGATGTTGCCGCGCGCCCGGCTGAAGAGTTCGGCGCCCAGCTCCTTCTCCAGGGCCCGGATCTGCTGCGAGAGCGAGGGCTGGGAGACATGGACCTCCTCCGCCGCCCGCGTGAAGTGCCGTGTCTCGGCGACCGCGACGAAGTAGTGCAGCTGCTGGAATTGCATAGCCGCACCATACGACGGGCGATAGAGAGAGACTATCGATATGAGCTGAACCATCTGTTGGACCGATCGGGGCCTTCGGCCGTAGCGTCTCTGACATGGCTCTGGCAACGCGGACGGACAAACGGCCGTCCATGACCCGCACGCTGTGGGACTCCACCATCGGCAAGAAGACCGTGATGGCGGTGAGCGGCCTGATCATGCTGCTCTACCTGGTCCTGCACATGTTCGCGAACCTGAAGATCTTCTTCGGCCCCGCGGAGATCAACGAGTACGCGCACTGGCTCCGCACCCTCGGCGAGCCCTTCACGCACTACGAGTGGACGCTCTGGCTGGTCCGCGCGGTGCTCGTCGTCGCGGTCGTCGCGCACGCCACCTCCGCGTACCAGCTGAGCCGCCGCGACATCAGGGCGCGCCCCACCCAGTACGTGCACAAGAAGCGCGAGGCGAGCTTCGCGACCCGCACCATGCGCTGGGGCGGCATCATCCTCGCGCTGTTCATCGTCTGGCACATCCTCGACCTGACGACCGGCACCGTGCACCCGGGGAACTACCAGCACCTGCACCCGTACCAGAACGTCATCGACACCTTCTCCACCTGGTACGGCAACGTCGTCTACATCGTCGCCGTGGTCGCCGTCGGCTTCCACGTGCGGCACGGACTGTGGAGCGCCGCACAGACCCTGGGCGTGGGCACCGCGACCCGCAACCGCGTCCTCAAGCCCCTCGCCAACGGCCTCGCCCTCGTGCTGACCGTGGGCTTCGTCTCCGTACCCGTGGCCGTCATGACCGGACTGGTGAGCTGACCCATGAATCACTCCAGTGAGTACTCCGCGTACACGACGGGAGAGCCGCTCGTCGACGCCAAGGCCCCCACCGGGCCGATCGCCGAGCGCTGGGACACCCGCCGCTTCGAGGCGAAGCTCGTCAACCCGGCCAACCGCCGCAAGCAGACCGTGATCGTCGTCGGCACCGGCCTGGCCGGCGGCTCCGCCGGGGCCACGCTCGCCGAACAGGGCTACCACGTCGTGCAGTTCTGCTACCAGGACTCCCCGCGCCGCGCCCACTCCATCGCCGCACAGGGCGGCATCAACGCCGCGAAGAACTACCGCAACGACGGCGACTCCATCCACCGCCTCTTCTACGACACCGTCAAGGGCGGCGACTTCCGCGCCCGCGAGTCCAACGTGCACCGCCTCGCACAGATCTCCGTCGAGATCATCGACCAGTGCGTCGCGCAGGGCGTGCCCTTCGCCCGCGAGTACGGCGGGCTCCTCGACACCCGCTCCTTCGGCGGCGTCCAGGTGTCCAGGACGTTCTACGCGCGCGGCCAGACGGGACAGCAACTCCTCCTCGGCGCGTATCAGGCGCTCAGCCGGCAGATCGCGGCCGGCAACGTGGAGATGCACCCCCGTACCGAGATGCTCGACGTCATCGTGGTCGACGGGCGGGCGCGGGGCATCGTCGCCCGCGACCTGATCACCGGCAAGATCGACACGTACTTCGCCGACGCCGTGGTCCTCGCCTCCGGCGGGTACGGCAACGTCTTCTACCTGTCGACGAACGCCATGAACTCCAACGCCACCGCCGTCTGGCGGGCCCACCGGCGCGGCGCGTACTTCGCCAACCCCTGCTTCACCCAGATCCACCCCACCTGCATCCCGCGCACCGGCGACCACCAGTCCAAGCTCACCCTGATGAGCGAGTCGCTGCGCAACGACGGCCGCATCTGGGTGCCGAAGGCGCGCGGTGACCAGCGGCCGCCGAACGAGATTCCCGAGGACGAGCGCGACTACTACCTGGAGCGTATCTACCCCTCCTTCGGCAACCTCGTGCCCCGCGACATCGCCTCGCGCGCCGCGAAGAACGTGTGCGACGAGGGCAGGGGAGTGGGCCCCGGCGGCCAGGGCGTCTACCTCGACTTCGCCGACGCCATCCGGCGGATGGGCAAGAAGAAGGTGGAGGAGAAGTACGGCAACCTCTTCGACATGTACGAGCGGATCACCGCGGAGAACCCGTACGAGGTGCCGATGCGGATCTACCCCGCCGTGCACTACACGATGGGCGGCCTCTGGGTCGACTACGACCTTCAGACCACCGTCCCCGGCCTCTTCGCGGTCGGCGAGGCCAACTTCTCCGACCACGGCGCCAACCGGCTCGGCGCCAGCGCCCTCATGCAGGGCCTCGCCGACGGCTACTTCGTGCTGCCGTCCACCATCAACGACTACCTCGCACGCAACCCGCACAAGGACGAGGTGGACGACGCCCATCCCGTCGTCCAGGAAGTGCTCGCCGAGACCGAGGACCGCCTCAACCTGCTCCTGTCCGTCGACGGCGACCGCACCCCCGACTCCTTCCACCGCGAACTCGGCGAAGTCATGTGGGAGTTCTGCGGCATGGCCCGCACGGAGACGGGACTGCGCAAGGCCCTGGACCGCATCCCGCAGATCCGCGAGGAGTTCTGGCGCCGCATCAAGGTCCCCGGCACCGGCGAGGAGTTCAACCAGTCCCTGGAGAAGGCCAACCGCATCGTCGACTACCTGGAGCTCGCCGAGCTGATGTGCCTCGACGCCCTGCACCGCGCCGAGTCGTGCGGCGGCCACTTCCGCGAGGAGTCCCAGACCCCCGACGGCGAGGCCGCCCGCCGCGACGAGGAGTTCTCGTACGCCGCCGCCTGGGAGTTCACCGCCACCGGCGACGCCCCCGTCCTTCATAAAGAAGACCTCGTCTTCGAGTACGTCCACCCCACTCAGCGGAGCTACGCATGAAGCTCACCCTGCGCGTCTGGCGCCAGAAGAACGCCGACGCCGACGGCGCGATGTCCACGTACGAAGTGGACGGCATCTCCTCCGACATGTCCTTCCTGGAGATGCTCGACACCCTCAACGAAGAGCTCATCGTCAAGGGTGACGACCCCGTCGCCTTCGACCACGACTGCCGCGAGGGAATCTGCGGCGCCTGCTCGCTCGTCATCAACGGCGACGCGCACGGCCCCGAGCGCACCACCACCTGCCAGCTCCACATGCGGTCCTTCGAGGACGGCGACACGATCGACATCGAGCCCTGGCGCGCCGCGGCCTTCCCGGTCGTCAAGGACCTGGTGGTGGACCGCTCCGCCTTCGACCGCATCATCCAGTCCGGCGGCTACATCAGCGCCCCGACCGGCGCCGCACCCGAGGCGCACGCGGCCCCGGTGCCGAAGCCGGACGCGGACTTCGCCTTCGAACACGCGGAGTGCATCGGCTGCGGGGCGTGCGTGGCCGCCTGCCCCAACGGGTCGGCCATGCTCTTCACCTCGGCCAAGGTCAACCACCTCAACGTCCTGCCGCAGGGCGCGCCCGAGCGCGAGACCCGGGTGCTCGACATGGTCGCGCAGATGGACGAGGAGGGCTTCGGGGGCTGCACGCTCACCGGCGAGTGCGCCACGGCCTGCCCCAAGGGGATCCCCTTGCCCTCCATCGCGGCCATGAACAAGGAGTGGCTGCGGGCCACCCGGAAGGTGAGCCGGTAGCTCCGGCGGTGGGGCCGGGTGGGACCTGCGGGTCCGATGTGGCCGGTCGCGCAGTTCCCCGCGCCCCTGAGGGACGCGTACCTTGCGCCCTATGTATCCGGGAGCGTACGACCCCGCCAGGACGGCCGTCGTCACCGCCGACGGCGCACGGACCCTCACCTACGGACAACTCGAAGAACGCTCCCTGCGGCTCGCGGATCATCTGCGGGCCGCGGGGCTGCGTCGGGGCGATCACCTCGCCCTGCTCTGCGACAACGACCCGCGCGCCATGGAGGTCTACTGGGCGGCCATGCGCTCCGGGCTTTATCTCACCGCCGTCAACCACCACTTGAGGGCGGACGAGGCCGCCTACGTCGTGCGTGACTGCGGCGCGGGCGCCCTGATCGTCTCGGGCTCGCTCGGCGAACTGGGCGTGCGGGTGACGGAGTTGGCGTGCGGGCCGCCGCTCGTGCTCGGCCTGGACGACGGGACGTACGAGAAGGCGCTGGCCGGCGCCTCCGCCGTACCGCCCGACCGGCAGCCGCTCGGCACCGACATGCTGTACTCCTCCGGTACCACGGGCCGTCCGAAGGGCGTCGAACCGAAGCTCCCCGAAGGGGACGTGCGGGAACAGCCCACCACGTACACCGTCGTCTTCCAGGCGATGTACGGATTCGGCGAGGACACCGTCTACCTCTGCCCCGCACCCATCTACCACGCGGCGCCCCTGCGCTTCTGCGGTGTGGTGACCGCGCTCGGCGGCACCGTCGTGCTGATGGAGTCCTTCGAAGCCGAGGCGGCTCTCGCGGCCGTGCAACGCCACCGGGTGACGCACAGCCAATGGGTGCCGACCATGTTCGTCCGCATGCTGAAGCTGCCCGCCCAGGTGCGTGAGCGCTACGACCTGTCGTCGATGAAGGTCGCCATCCACGCCGCCGCGCCCTGCCCCGTCGAGGTCAAACGGCGGATGATGGACTGGTGGGGGCCCGTCCTGTACGAGTACTACTCGTCGACGGAGGGCAACGGCATCACCTTCATCTCGCCGGAGGAGTGGCTGCGCAAGCCCGGTTCGGTCGGCCGCGACGGGTTCCTCGGGACCCTGCGGATCTGTGACGGGACGGGGCGCGTCCTGCCGCCCGGCGAGACCGGGACGGTCTACTTCGAGCGCGACGAACCGTCCTTCAGCTACCACGGCGACGAGGCCCGCACCCGCGAGGCCCGGCACCCCGAGCACCCGAACTGGACGACCACCGGCGACATCGGGCACGTCGACGAGGACGGCTACCTCTTCCTCACCGACCGGAAGGCATTCATGATCATCTCGGGTGGTGTGAACGTCTACCCGCAGGAGGCCGAGGACGTGCTGGTGCTGCACCCCGCCGTCGCCGACGTCGCGGTCGTCGGTGTCCCCGACGCCGAGATGGGCGAGGCGGTCAAGGCGGTCGTGCAGGTGGAGCCGGGCGTCGAACCCGGCCCCCGCCTGGAGCGTGAGCTCATCGACTTCGCGCGGGAGCGCCTCGCGCACTACAAGGCCCCACGCTCCGTCGACTTCACCGAGACCCTGCCACGCACCCCCACCGGCAAACTGGCCAAGTCCCCTCTGCGCGACGCCTACCGCAACGCGTGACGGGCCAAGTAGGGCGCCGTGCGGCTGCCTTCGGCGCGTGACACCTCCGCCGGGGTGCCCGATGCAACGATCCGGCCGCCCCGGTCGCCGCCGCCCGGACCCAGGTCGATCACGTGGTCCGCGCCCGCCACCATCGCCATGTCGTGCTCGACGACGACCACCGAGTTGCCGCCGTCGACCAGTTCGTGCAGACGGCGCGCGAGGAGTTCGGCGTCGGCGGGGTGCAGGCCCGTCGTCGGCTCGTCCAGGAGGTAGAGCGTGTGTCCCCGCCGGACGCGCTGCAACTCACTGGCCAGCTTGATGCGCTGGGCCTCGCCGCCCGACAGCTCCGTGGCCGGCTGGCCGAGCCGCAGATAGCCGAGCCCGACGTCGAGGAGCGTGCGCAGGCTGCGTACGACGGACGGGGTGTCGGCGAAGAAGTCCGCGGCCGCCTCGACGGTCAGATCGAGCACCTCCGCGATGTTCCTGCCCTGGTACGTCACTTCGAGCGTCTCGGAGTTGTAGCGGGCGCCCGCACAGTCGGGGCACGGCGCGTAGGTGCTCGGCAGGAAGAGCAGCTCGACGCTGACGAACCCCTCGCCCTGACAGGTCTCGCACCGGCCGCCCGCCACGTTGAAGGAGAAGCGGCCGACGCCGTAACCCCGCTCCTTCGCCGTACCGGTGGCCGCGAAGACCTTGCGCACGACGTCGAACAGGCCGGTGTAGGTGGCGAGGTTGGAGCGGGGCGTGCGCCCGATCGGCTTCTGGTCGACACAGACGAGCCTGCCGACCCCCGGCAGGTCCTCGGTGATCTCGCCGACGAGCGTGGACTTGCCCGAGCCCGACACGCCCGTGACCGCCGTGAAAGCGCCGAGAGGGATCTCCGCGGTCACCTCGCGCAGGTTGTGCCGGGTGACCGGGCCCACCTTCAACCAGCCCTGGGGGTCCCGCACTTCACGTACCGGAGCGGGAGCCTCGTCGAAGAGGAAGCGGGCCGTGGCCGACTCCTCGACACCGGCGAGGTCCGCCGGCGGGCCGCTGTGCAGCACCCGCCCGCCGTGCTCGCCCGCCCGCGGGCCGACGTCGACGAGCCAGTCCGCGTGCCGGACGACATCGAGGTGGTGCTCCACGACGAAGACGGAGTTGCCGGCCTCCTTGAGCCGGTCGAGGACCGTCAACAGGGCCTCCGTGTCCGCCGGATGGAGGCCCGCGGACGGCTCGTCCAGGACGTACACCACGCCGAAGAGACCGGAGCGCAGCTGGGTCGCGAGGCGCAGGCGCTGGAGCTCGCCCGCGGAGAGGGTGGGCGTGGCGCGGTCCGGGCTGAGGTAACCGAGACCGAGCTCGGTCACGGTCGCGATGCGGGCGAGCAGGTCCTCGGTCAGGACGCGCGCCGTCTGTGACGCATCGGCCGCGCTCTCCAGGGCCTCGGCGAGTTCGGAGAGCGGCAGCGCGGCGAGCTCGGCGATCGTGCGGCCCCCGAACGTCACCGCCATCGCCTCGGGCCGCAGCCTGCTCCCGCCGCACGCCGGGCACGGCGCGCTCGCCAGGAACCGCTCGGCCTTGGCACGCAGCGTCTGGCTCTTGGAGTCCGAGAACGTCTTCATCACATAGCGGCGTGCGCTCATGTACGTGCCCTGGTACGGACGGTGGATGCGGCCCGCCTCCCGCACCGGGTGCACGGTCACGACCGGCTGCTCGTCCGTGAACAGGATCCAGTCGCGGTCCTGCTGCGGCAGCTCGCGCCAGGGGCGGTCCACGTCGTGGCCGAGGGCGTCCAGCACGTCCCGGAGGTTCTTGCCCTGCCAGGCGCCGGGCCATGCGGCGACAGCACCCTCGCGGATGGACAGCGAGGGGTCGGGGACCAGCAGTTCCTCGGTGGTGCGGTGGACACGGCCCAGGCCGTGGCACTCGGGGCACGCACCGGCCGCCGTGTTGGGCGAGAAGGCGTCCGAGTCGAGCCGCTCGGCACCCTCCGGGTAGCGGCCCGCGCGTGAGAACAGCATGCGCAGGGAGTTGGAGAGCGTGGTGACCGTGCCGACGGAGGAGCGGGAGGTCGGCGCCGAGCGGCGCTGCTGGAGCGAGACGGCGGGCGGCAGCCCGGTGATCTCACCGACCTTCGGGGCGCCCACCTGGTGGATCAGCCGCCGGGCGTACGGAGCGACCGACTCGAAGTAGCGCCGCTGGGCCTCGGCGTAGATCGTGCCGAACGCCAGCGAGGACTTCCCCGAGCCCGAGACGCCCGTGAAGACCGCGAGGACGTCACGCGGGATGTCCACGTCGACGCCCTGGAGGTTGTGCTCCCGGGCACCCCGGACGCGTACGAACGGATCATGGGGGCTGTGCATGGGCGGGGCTCCGTACGCGGCTCGGGGGCAAACCCCACAATTCTAGGCCGCGGGCGAACGCGCGAGCCGGTAGGGGTGAATAGGGGGTGTCGCGGGGCGTCATCGGGGCAAGCGGCTGCTCACGCCCCTGCCCATAGGGGTGCCAAGGTGCTCAATGCGCGGAGAAACATCGATGCTCAATGCGCGGAGAATTGGACGCCGAGCACGGTGAATGGGCCGCCGATTCGGCGGGCCTCGGCATAAAATTCCATGTGATACGAGCGCTGCGGATTCACCACTGCCGACGGACCGCGCGCAATTCACGGGCGGCGGCCACGTCCGCGCAGCCCGCGAGCCCCAGCGCGTCCCGGAACTCCTCCGCGAGCAGTTCGAGGACCCGCCGCACCCCGTCCTCGCCGGCCACGGCAAGACCCCAGAGCGGCGGTCGCCCGACGAGGACGCCGGACGCCCCGAGAGCCAGCGCCCTGAGCATGTCCGTGCCGCCGCGGACACCGCTGTCCAGCAGCACCTCGCACCGGCCGGCCACCGCCGCCACCACATCGGGGAGCGCGTCGGCGCTCGGGACGGCGCCGTCCAGCTGACGGCCCCCGTGGTTCGAGACCACCACGGCGTCGACCCCGCACTCGGCGGCCCGCACCGCGTCCTCGGCCGCCAGGACGCCCTTCAGCACCAGCGGCAGCCGGGTCCGCTCCCGCAGCTCGGCCACCGACGACCACGTCAGTGCCGGCGAGAACGCGGCCCGGGTGTGCGCGGCCACCGCGGAGGCGGCGCCGTAGGGGAGCCGGTGGGCCGTGGAAGGGCCCGCCGCGAGGTGGGCGGCGCGCACGTGGTCCGGCAGCGTGAACCGGTTGCGCACGTCGCGCAGGCGGCGGCCCATCCATGGCACGTCGACCGTCAGCATGACCGCTTCCGCGCCGGCGTCCTCGGCCCGGCGGACCAGGTCGAGGGAGCGTCCCGGCTCCCGCAGCCAGTACAGCTGGAACCAGACGGCCCCGCCGGCCGCGATGAGCCGCTCCACCGGGACGCTGCTGAGCGTGCTCACGGTGAACGGCACGCCGGCCGCCTTCGCCGCGCGGGCGGCGGCCAGCTCTCCCTCCGGGTGCACCAGCCGCTGGTAGGCGACCGGCGCGACCGCGAGCGGCAGCCGAGCAGGACGACCGACCAGGGTGGTCTCCGTCGTGCACCGCGACACGTCACGAAGGACGCGCGGCACGACGAACACCCGGTCCAGGGCGGCACGGTTGGCGTCGAGCGTCACCTCCGCGCCACTGCCGCCGCCCACGAAGTCGCGGACGGCGGCGGGCAGAACGGTCGCGGCGGCGCGCTCGACGTCGGCCAGGCAGTGGAGGTCGGCCGGCCGCGGAACACCCGCGTCAGCGCTGGTCGAAGCCACGCTGTTTCGTCCGCTCCAACTCCACCGCTTCGTAGAGCGCCTTGATGTTGGCGCTGCCGAAGGTCGCGGCTCCCTGACGTTCGATGACCTCGAAGAACAGGGTCTTCCGCGGATGGGTGGAGGCGGTGAAGATCTGGAAGAGCCGGCCGTCGTGGTCCTCGTCCGCGAGCACGTTCGTCGAGCGCAGATCGGCCAGTCGCTCCTCGCCCAGATCGACGCGCCGCCCGAGCAGTTCGTAGTACGACGACGGGGTGCGCAGGAAGGCGACGCCGCGCTTGGAGAGGGCCCGCACCGAGTGGACCGCGTCCCGCGTCGAGAACGCCAGGTGCTGGACTCCCGCGCCCTGGTGGCCCTTGACGAACTCGTCGATCTGGCCCGTGGCGGCCGAGGTGTCGGGTTCGATGAGGGTCAGGGTCACGGTGCCCGACCGGCTCTGCACGACCTTCGACTCCATGGCCTGGGTGCCGACGACGATGTGCTCCTCGAAGACGAAACGGAAGCCCAGGGCGTCCCGGTAGTAGGCGACCATGTCGTCCAGGTCGCCCGCGGGCAGGCACACCGCGACGTGGTCGAGCTCCAACAGGCCGATGGCGGCGGTGTCATCGGAGGGCTGACCCCCGGCACGGGCCTCCCTGGCACGGGCCTCCCCGGCACGAGCCTCCCCGCCTCGGACGGCCGGAACCTCCACCTCCACCGGCACATAGCCGTCGGGCAGCCCGGGGCCTTCCCCCGGGGCGCGCCGGACAAGTGTGTGGGCCAGGTCCCCGAAGCCGCGGAGCGCCGCGCTGACGGCGGGGCGGTCGTCGGTGCGGGGCGCCGGGTACCGGTGGGCCAGGGCGCCGCGCGCCAGCGCCGCGTGGAAGGCCACTTCCGGGTCGGCGGTGCGCAGCGCGATGTCCGCGATGCCGTCCCCGTGGGCCATCACGTACGCGGAAGCGGGGTGCAGTTCGGACGTCGCCTGGGTCAGGACGAGCGTGATCTGCCCGTGGCGCACCGCGAGTCCGCGGTGTCCGGCGGAGGCGCTGGTGCCGACCACGGTGAAGGCGTACCGGTCGGTCCAGTGGGCGGCCGCCGCGTCCAGGTCCTCGACGTACATCTCCACGTAGTCGAGGGAGAGATCCGCGAGCGGATCGGTTGGTTCTGCTGATCGCGCTGATTCCGCTGATTCCGGTGCTTCGGATAAATCCCTCATGAGTGTCTCCAGATCCGGAGAGAAATGAGCTGCTGGGACTCTACGAGCACGGTCGCGAATCTGGCCAACGGGCGATATGGACGGCGGACTTCGGTGCATAAAATCGGCGGTCGTCCCGCTTTCGGTTCATGTTCGGGGCGGCGCGTGTCCCGGTTCGTGTTCCGGATTGTCTTTCGGTTCTCGACGGATGGCCTATTGGACGGGTGATGAATTGTGATGCGCACCATGGCCGTCATCGGCACAGGCCTGATCGGCACCTCGGTGGCGCTGGCCGTGAGCGGGCGGGGCGTGACGGTGTTCCTGTCGGACCGTGATCCCGCGGCCGCCCGGACGGCGGCCGCCCTCGGCGCCGGAATCGCGGGAGCGCCGACCGAACCGGTGGACCTGGCCGTGATCGCCGTCCCGCCCAGCCAGGTGGGCGCCGTACTCGCCGAGGCACAGGGGCGCCGCCTCGCCGACAGCTACACCGACGTGGCGTCCGTGAAGGCCGAGCCGGAGCGGGCCGCGTTGAGCCGAGCCCCCGACCCGCACCGCTACGTCGGAGGGCACCCGTTGGCGGGCCGGGAGCGCTCGGGCCCGCTCGCGGCCCGCGCCGACCTGTTCAAGGGGCGCAACTGGGTGCTTACCCCGTCCCCGCTGACCTCGGACGAGACCTTCGACCGCGCCCTGGAACTGGTCGCCCTGTGCGATGCCGTCCCGGTCGTGATGCGCAGCCAGGACCACGACGCCGCCGTGGCCGTGACGTCCCACGTGCCCCATCTGATGGCCAGCCTCATGGCGGCCCGGCTGCGCGAGGGCCCGCCCGATCTGACCCGCCTCGCCGGGCAGGGCCTGCGCGACGCCACCCGGATCGCGGGCGGCGACTCCGGGCTCTGGGGCGACATCCTCCAGGCCAACGCCCCGGCGATCGCCGGTGTCCTGAAGGACCTGCACATGGACCTCTCGCGCCTCGTGCCGGCACTGGACGCGCTCGCCAGGCCCGGCGGGCAGGAGCGGGACCACGGCATGCGGACGCTGGTGGACCTGCTCGACCGGGGCATCTCCGGCCTCGCGGAGATCCCCGGCGCCCGCCACGGGGCTTCGCCGGAGGACATCCGCGTACGGGTCGCCGTGCCGGACCGCCCCGGCGAACTGGCGCGGGTCCTCGCCGCCGTCGCGGACCTCGGGGTCGCCGCGGAGGACGCCACTGTGCAGGTAGGCGCGGAGGCGTCCGGTTTCGCCGTACGCTTCACCGTCCCGCCGCGCACCGCCGACCGGCTCGTGGCCGTGCTCGTCGCCGCGGGATGGGATGTCGTACGGGACGCGGCCGTCGCCGCGGCCCGACCCGGCCGTCGCCCCGCGTGACCGTCGGCCGTCGCCCCAGGTGACCGCCGACGCCATGTTCAACCGTGTCCGTGCCTGTCCAAGTGTGCGAATCGGCCGGTTGGACGGCGTTGTTGGACCGTCGAGAACCGTGTGACTCTGAGCGACGGATGACACTTTCCCGATAACTTCCGGACGCCTGGGGGAAATCCATGCCGGGACCGACGGCCGACGGCTCCGAACATTCCGCCGCGAACCGCGCGGCGTTCGACCGCAGGGGCCTACGACAGGGCGGACACGGCGCACACGGCGGACACGGCGGCCAGGGTGGCCTGGGCGGGCAGCGCGGGCAGCGCGGGCAGCGAGGCCAGGGCCGGTCCGGAAACCCCGGGCCGCCCGACACCACCGTGAAGATCCTCGGCCGTGTCTGGTCGGCGCCCCTGGTCGTCGGCCCGCTCTGCGCACCGGCGCGGCCCGGCGGCGAGCTCGCCGTGGTCCGGGCCGCGAGTACCGCCCAACTCACCGCCGTGGTCGGCGCCTTCGCGGAACGCACCTTCGGCGAGCTCGCCTCGGCCACCGACGTGCCGCCATGGCTGCGCACTTACGCCTTCCGGGACCGCGACATGGGACGACAGCTCGCCGCGCGGGCCGAGGAGGCCGGTTTCGGGGCCGTGGTCATCGCCCTGGGCAGCCGCGACGACGTCGGGCTCAGGAAGGTCGCCGCCCCCGCCAACCTCACGCGGCAGGGACCGTTGAGCGACGTCCGGGCCCTCCTCGACGCCCACGCCGACTGGGCCGACGTGACCGCGCTGCGCGCCGCGACCACCCTGCCGCTGCTGGTGGCCGGCGTGCGCACCCCGTCCGACGCGCTCCGCGCCGTGGACAGCGGCGCCGACGGCATCGTCGTCACCTCCCTCGACGCGCTCCCCGCGATCGCGGAGACCGTGGCGGGCCGCTGCCCCGTCCTGCTGAGCGGCGGAGTCCGGAGCGGCGCCGACATCGTCACGTCGGTCGCCTCGGGCGCCGACGCGGTGTTCGCGGGCCGCCCCGTCCTCGACGGGCTGCGGGCCGGCGGGCGCGCGGGCGTGGCGGAGGCGCTGGACGGCCTCGTCCGTGAGCTGGCGGAGGCGATGACGTTCACCGGCACGGCCACGGTCGCGGACATCGGCCCCGGCGTGGTCCGCACCGGACCGCGCACGGCCGGCACGACGCAGCCCGCGGCCGCCCGGCCGCTGCGGAAGGCCGAACTGCACGCCAGCGTGTCCGACCCGGTCCTGGACACGATGACCTTCCTCAACGAGATCACCTCCCGCTACCCGGAGGCGATCTCCTTCGCGCCGGGGCGCCCCTACGACGGCTTCTTCGACACCGAGCAGATCTTCACCCATCTGCGCCGCTACCTGAACCACCTGGAGGAGCAGGGGTGTTCACCGCAGCAGGTGCGCACCGCCATGTACCAGTACGGTCCCACCGCCGGCCAGATCCGCGAGATCATCGCCGACTCGTTGCGCGCCGACGAGAACATCGACGTGCCGGCCGAGTCCATCGTGGTGACCGTCGGCGCGCAGGAGGCCATGCTCCTCGTCCTGCGCGCCCTGATCACCGGACCCGACGACGTGCTCCTGGTCTCCAGCCCCTGTTACGTGGGCATCACCGGCGCGGCCCGCCTCCTGGACATCGCCGTGACTCCCGTGGAGGAACAGGAGGACGGCATCTCCTGCGCGGACCTGGAGGCGGCCATCAGGAACGAGCGGGCCCGTGGGCGCCGGCCCCGCGCCTTCTACGTCGTCCCCGACCACTCCAACCCGTCGGGGACCACCATGGGGCCGCAGGCGCGGGCCGAACTCCTCCAACTGGCGGCGCGGCACGGCATCCTCATCCTGGAGGACAGCCCCTACCGCCTGGTCAGCCCCGGCCCGCCGCTGCCCACCCTGAAGTCCCAGGACCGCGCGCACTCGGTCGTCCACCTGGGCTCCTTCTCCAAGACCGTGTTCCCCGGCGCCCGCGTCGGCTTCGTCGTCGCCGACCAGCCCGTCGTCGACGACTCCGGGCACACGGGCCTCCTCGCCGACGAACTCGCCAAGATCAAGAGCATGGTGACGGTCAACACCTCGTCGCTCAGCCAGGCTGCCGTCGCGGGCACGCTCCTCGCCGCGGGCGGCCGGGTCTCGGAGCTGAACGCGGCGGCGTCCGCGTACTACGGAGACGCCATGCGGGCCACGCTCAGGGAGCTCGGCCGGCACCTGCCCCTGGAGCGGCGGGAGGCCCTCGGCGTGCGGTGGAACGAACCCACCGGCGGGTTCTTCCTCACCCTGCGGGTGCCCTTCCGCGCGGACAACGCCGCGCTGATCCGCTCGGCACAGGACTTCGGCGTCATCTGGACGCCGATGAGCTACTTCCATCCCGGCGGCGGGGGCCTGCACGGCATCCGCCTGTCGACCAGCTACCTCACACCCGCCCAGATCGGGGAGGGCATCGCACGGCTCGTGCGGTTCATCGAGGCGGAGAGCGCCCGCACCGCCTGACCCCGCCACGGCACCAGGAAGGAACAGGACAGTGACCGGCACCGAATCCATGCGGCACCTGCGCAGCAAACCACGAATGTGGGGGTGGACCTTCCGATGACCACTGACGTGGCCCCGACCACTGACAGGGCTCTGAGGCCCGGCACGACTCCCACCACCG
Source organism: Streptomyces sp. NPDC093510 (assembly GCF_040683555.1). Lineage (NCBI taxonomy): Bacteria > Bacillati > Actinomycetota > Actinomycetes > Kitasatosporales > Streptomycetaceae > Streptomyces > Streptomyces sp. NPDC093510. Next base: position 74,894 of record NZ_JBFBEE010000013.1, on the reverse strand, counting down.
GCATCGTCGGAGTGGGCACGGCCGTCACCGCCGCGTCCTACTCGCAGCAGGAGGTGCTGGACGCCTTCGGGATCACCGATCCCAAAGTGCGCTCGGTCTTCCTCAACAGCGCTATCGAGCGGCGCAACCTCGCCCTCCCTCCAGAGGACGCCCAGGGCGTCCGCGCCCCCGAGTCGCAGGGCGACCTCCTCGACAAGCACAAGGCGCTGGCCCTAGAGATGGGCGGCGAGGCCCTGCGCGCCTGCCTGAAGAACGCGGGGGCCGAACTCACCGACCTGCGCCACCTGTGCTGCGTGACCTCCACCGGGCTGCTCACGCCCGGCATCAGCGCCCTGCTGATCCGCGAACTGGGCATCGACCGCCACTGCGGCAGGACCGACATCGTCGGCATGGGCTGCAACGCGGGACTCAACGCCCTGGGCGTGGTGTCCGGCTGGTCCGCGGCACACCCCGGCGAACTCGCCGTCGTGCTCTGCGTGGAGGCGTGCTCCGCCGCGTACACGGTGGACTCGACGATGCGGACCGCGGTCGTGAACAGCCTGTTCGGCGACGGCGCCGCGGCGGTCGCGGTGCGCACTGGCCCGGGCGGCGAGGGACCGGCCGTGCTGAAGTTCGCGAGCTGCGTCATCCCCGAAGCGGTCGACGCCATGCGCTACGACTGGGACCGCGCCCAGGGCAGGTTCAGCTTCTTCCTCGACCCGCAGATCCCGTACGTCGTCGGCGCGCACGCCGAGTCGGTCGTCGACCGGCTGCTGTCGGACACCGGGCTGCGCAGGAGCGACATACGGCACTGGCTGGTGCACTCCGGGGGCAAGAAGGTGATCGACGCGGTCGTCGTCAACCTCGGACTGACCCGCCACGACGTCCGCCACACCGTCGGTGTGCTGCGCGACCACGGGAACGTGTCCAGCGGCTCGTTCCTGTTCTCGTACGAACGCCTCCTGGAGGAAGGCGTCGTCAGGGCCGGCGAATACGGAGTGCTCATGACCATGGGACCGGGTTCCACGATCGAGATGGCGCTGATCCGATGGTGAGGACGGAGGGGACCATGTACGCACTGGAGCTGGACGGGTCCGAACCCTTGTCGGCGACGGCGGTCAAGGCCGTCGGCGCCCTCTGTGACCGGACCGAGGACGGGGAAAGCCGTCCCGTGATCGCCCTGCACGTCACCGGCGCCCCGGCGGACGACTGGGCCGACGGCCTCGACGTCATGCTGGTCACCAAGTGGGAGCGTGCGCTGCGCCGCCTGGAACGGCTGCCCGCGGCCACGGTCGCGGTGGCCCGCGGCGACTGCGGCGGGACCGCGCTCGAAGCCTTCCTGGCCGCCGACATCCGCGTCGCGTCGCCGGACACCCGGCTGCTGCTCCCGCGCGATGCCACGGCCACCTGGCCGGGGATGGCCGGCTACCGCCTGGTGCGGCTCGCCGGCGTCGCCCGGATACGCAGGTCCGTACTGTTCGGGCGGACGATCGAGGCGGCCGAGGCACTGGCGCTCGGCATCGTCGACGAGCTGACCGACGATCCGGCGGCCGCGGTCGAGGTGGTGGGCCGGCTGATCGGCGGGCTGTCCGGCAAAGAGGTCGCGATCCGGCGGCAGTTGATGTTCGACGCGGCGACGACCGGTTTCGAGGACGCGCTCGGCGCGCACCTCGCGGCCTGCGACCGTGCCCTGCGCCGGACCACGGTCACCGGAGCGCGGGCGGAGACCTCGTGACGGCCACGCTGCCGGACCCGTCGGGCGTGCGGCCGCCCGGCCCCGCCGACGTGCGGGACGCCTGGGCCGGGTTCGCCGCCGCGTCCGGAGCCGTGGCCCGTGTCGACGACCTGGTGGCCGCCCTGCCTGGGCCGTCCGCCCGCACCCCCGAACAGCGCGCCCGGATCGCCGCGGCCAAGGACGCGGCGCGTGCGCTGCGGGCCGCCTTCCTCGGCACGTACGCGGACACCGTCTACGACCGACTGACCGCGGACCGGGCCGAGTTCCCCCGCATCGACGCACTCCTCACCGCCGCGGCCGTCGCGTTCCCGGGCCTGGTGCCCGACGAAACCCGGCTCGCGTCGGAGCGGAGCAGGCCGCAGGCGGACAAGGAGGGGGACGAGATCGACCAGGGCATCTTCCTGCGCTCCGTCCTCCGCTCCCCGTCCGCGGGCCCGCACCTGCTCGACGCGATGCTGCGCCCGACGCCCCGCGCCCTGGGGCTCCTCGCGGAGTTCACCCGTACCGGCGTGGTGGAGATGGAATCGGTGCGGGTGGAACGGCGCGACGACGGCGTGGCACGGCTGACCATGTGCCGGGACGACTGCCTGAACGCCGAGGACGTCCGTCAGGTCGACGACATGGAGACCGCCGTCGACCTCGCCCTGCTCGACCCGGCCGTCCGGGTCGGGCTGCTGCGCGGCGGGGAGATGCGCCACCCCCGCTACCGCGGCAGGCGCGTGTTCAGCGCGGGCATCAACCTCAAGAGCCTCAGCTCCGGCGACATCCCGCTGGTCGGCTTCCTGCTGCGGCGCGAACTCGGCTACCTCCACAAGCTCGTGCGCGGCGTGCGCGCCGACCGGCCGGGCCGGTGGCACTCGCCCCTCGTGGAGAAACCGTGGGTCGCCGCCGTCGACACATTCGCCATCGGGGGCGGCGCCCAGATCCTGCTGGTCTGCGACCACGTGCTCGCCGCGTCGGACGCCTACCTCAGCCTGCCCGCAGCGAAGGAGGGCATCATCCCCGGCGTCGCCAACTTCCGGCTCAGCAGGTACGCGGGGCCGCGCCTGTCACGGCAGATCATCCTGGAGGGCCGCAGGATCAGGGCGGCCGAACCCGACGCGCGGCTGCTGGTCGACGAGGTCGTGGAGCCGGAGGACATGGACGCCGCCGTCGAGTCGAGCCTCGCCCGCCTCGACGGCGACGCGGTGCTCGCCAACCGGCGCATGCTGAATCTCGCGGAGGAGCCGCCGGACGCGTTCCGCGCGTACCTGGCGGAGTTCGCTCTCCAGCAGGCTCTGCGCATATACGGCCAGGACGTCATCGACAAGGTCGGCCGCTTCGGTGCGACACCGCACGGCTGAGGAGACACCGCGATGCCCATCGCCCGGATCAACGGGACCCACCTCGGATACGACGAGTACGGCACCGGAGAGCCGGTCGTCATGGTCACCGGCACCGGTGCCCCCGGCCGGATGTGGCGCACCCACCAGGTGCCCGCCCTCACCGCCGCGGGCTACCAGGTGGTCACGCTCGACAACCGGGGGATACCGCCGAGCGATCCGTGCCCCGACGGGTTCACCCTCGTCGACATGGTGGCGGACGTCGCAGGGCTCATCGAGCACCTGGGTGAGGGCGCGTGCCGGGTCGTGGGGTACTCACTTGGCGCCATAGCGGTCCAGGAGCTGCTGCTTTCGCGGCCCGATCTCATACAGCAGGCCGTCCTGATGGCGACCAGCGGACGCACCGACGCCCTCACCGTCGCGATGACCGCCGCCGAGGTGGAGCTCAGCGACGGCGGAGGCAAACTCCCGCCGCGCTTCGCGGCGTACGTACAAGCCCTGCAGAACCTCTCGCCGCGCACGCTCAACGACGAGGAACGCCTGCGGGACTGGCTCGCCGTCTTCGAGATGTCGGCCGTGGACGCGTCGGGCGTGCGCGGTCAGCTCGGGCTCCAGCTCGTCCCTGACCGGCTGTCCGCGTACCGCCGCATCAGCAGGCCGTGTCTGGTCATCGGCTTCCAGGACGACCTGGTCATCCGCCCGCATCTGTCCCGCGAGGTCGCGCGGAGCATTCCCGGCAGTTCCTATACGGAGATACCGGGCTGCGGCCACTACGGATATCTGGAGAGGCCCGCCGCTGTGAATTCCGCGATCACCGGATTCTTCGCCGGCCGGCCCGCGTGAATTGGGCGCCGAACGGTGCAGCGACTGGACAACCTTGTCGGCCCCGAATCACCCCGCTAGCGTGAATCACGTCCTGCCGACGGAAATTGATCGGAGTGGTTATGCCGAACCCGTTCGACGACGAAAACGGCACCTTCCTTGTTCTCGTCAACGACGAGAACCAGCATTCGCTCTGGCCCGCCTTCGCCGAGGTGCCGGCCGGCTGGAAGACCGTGTTCGGAGAAGGCGCGCGCAAGGCCTGCCTGGACTACATCGAGGAGAACTGGACGGACATGCGTCCCAAGAGCCTCATCGACGAGATGGAGAAGTCCGAAGCCGCCGGCTAGGCGCGCCCCGACCGAAACGACAACGAAAACAGGAGGTTTTCGTGGCCATGATCGGCGGCCCGGGGCCGGTACTGATGCGGGGGATGGGTCCCGACGAGTCGGTGACCAAGCAGAAGATAAAGCCTGGCACCGCCAAGCGAATCCTCCCCTTTACGAAACCGTATCGCTTCAACATAGGCGTTCTCCTGGTCGTCACCGTGCTCAACGCGGGCAACGTGGTGGCCACGCCTCTCCTCTTCAAATACCTCATCGACGACGGCATCATGGACGGCAACACCTCGGTGGTCGTGTGGATCTCCGTCATCGTCGCCGTCCTCGCCCTGCTGAGCACCGGCTTCGGCTTCGCGGAGGCCTGGTACTCGGGCCGCGTCAGCGAGGGGCTCATCTACGATCTCCGCACCAAGATCTTCGACCATGTGCAGCGGCAGCCGCTGGCGTTCTTCACCCGCGCCCAGACCGGGTCCCTCGTCAGCAGGCTCAACACCGACGTCGTCGGCGCCCAACAGGCCGTCACGGCACTGCTGTCCACGGTGGTCTCCGCCGGCCTGACCCTGCTGCTGGTCCTCGGTGCGATGTTCTACCTGTCCTGGGTGGTCACCCTGGTCTCTCTCGTGGTGCTCCCGCTCTTCATCCTGCCGGGCCGGATCGTCGGCCGCAGGCTGCAGCGCATCATGCGGGAACACATGCAGGTCAACGCCGAGGTCGGCTCGTTCATGAACGAGCGCTTCAACGTGACCGGCGCCCTGCTCACCAAGCTGTACGGCCGCCCCGCGAACGAGACGGGCATGTTCTCCCGCCTGGCCCGCAAGGGACGCGACCTCGGAGTCCTGACCTCCGTCTACGGGAAGATGCTCTTCCTGACGATGACGCTCGTCGGCGCCATCGCCACCGCCCTCGTCTACGGCATCGGCGGCGCCCTCGTCATCGAGGGCACGTTCCAGATCGGCACCCTGGTGGCCCTCGCGACGCTGCTCACTCGGCTGATGGGCCCCATCAACCAGCTGTCCAGCGCGCAGACGAGCGTGCTGACCGCCCTCGTCAGCTTCGACCGGCTCTTCGAGATCCTCGACCTCAAGCCGCTGATCTCCGAGAAGCCCGACGCGGTGCCCCTGCCGGCCGCCGCGGCCACGTCCGCGGCCGACGGAAGCTCCCGGGCACCGGAGGTCACGTTCGAGAACGTGTCGTTCCGCTACCCGAAGGCCGCGGACGTCTCGCTCGCCTCGCTGGAGTCCATCGCGCTGCCCTCACAGGAGCGCGCGCAGAACACCTGGACCCTGCGCGACCTGACCTTCACCGTCCCCGCGGGCAAACTCACCGCGCTGGTCGGCCCGTCGGGCGCGGGCAAGACCACCATCACGCACCTCGTGCCGCGCCTCTACGACCCGGTCGAAGGCGTCATCCGGATCGGCGGCCACGACATCCGCGACGTGACGCTGAAGTCGTTGAACGACACCGTCGGCATGGTCACGCAGGACGCGCACCTCTTCCACGCGACCATCCGCGACAACCTCACCTACGCGCGGCCCGACGCCACCGAGCAGCAGCTGATCGACGCGTGCAGGGCCGCGCAGATCTGGGATCTGATCGAATCGCTGCCCGACGGCTTCGACACCGTGGTCGGCGACCGCGGCTACCGCTTCTCCGGCGGCGAGAAGCAGCGCGTGGCCATGGCCCGGCTGCTGCTCAAGGCCCCGCCCATCGTCGTACTCGACGAGGCGACCGCCCACCTCGACTCGGAGTCCGAGGCGGCACTCCAACGGGCCCTGAAGACCGCGCTGAAGGGCCGTACCTCGCTGGTGATCGCGCACCGCCTGTCCACCATCAGGGACGCCGACCAGATCCTGGTCGTCGACAAGGGCCGGGTCGAGGAACGCGGCACGCACGAGGAACTGATGCAACTGGAGGGCGTGTACGCGGAGTTGTACCGCACCCAGTTCTCCCGCCAGCCCTCGAAGAACGGCGCCGCGCCTGTGCCCGAGCCGGTCGGCGGCCCGCACGGCCCCGGCCCCGTACTGACCGGTGGCCCCGGCGGCCCCGGCGGACCGATGCCGGGCGGCCCGCACGGCGCGTTCCCCGGCGGCCCGGGAGTCTTCCTGACAGGACCCGGCGGGCCAGGCGGTCCGGGCGGTCCGGGCGGTCCGGGCGGTCCGGGCGGACCCGGTGGGCCTGGTGGACCTGGTGGTCCCGGCGGTCCGGCCCACCACGGCCAAGGCCCCGGCGGCCCACCGCCCCCCGGCCACGGCTGAGAAGAGCCTCCCCTCCGACGGCATCCGCGACGCGGCACCCCGCATCGCGGATGCCGTTCTGCCGCACGGACCCGGACCGGCCGCCCCGCCGGTACGCTGAACCGTGGCGGCGGGCTGTGACCAGTGTGTGACCCCCGCTCGGAGATCCTGGTCAGCCATGATCCATCGGGGGGTGGGGCTGTGAGGGTGCTGGTGGTGGAGGACCACACCGAACTGGCGGATTCCGTGGCCAGAGTGCTGCGCCGGGAGGGAATGGCGGTCGACGTCGTCCACGACGGCGAGGGCGCGCTGGAGCGCACGTCCGTCATCGACTACGACGTGGTCGTGCTCGACCGCGACCTGCCCACCGTGCACGGCGACGAGGTCTGCGGCGCCCTGATGTCGGAACCCGCCCGCACGAGAGTCCTGATGCTCACGGCGTCCGGGACGATCGCGGACCGGGTCGAGGGACTCAGCCTCGGCGCCGACGACTACCTCCCCAAACCCTTCGCGTACGCCGAACTGGTCGCGCGCATCCGGGCGGTGGCGCGCCGCGCCCAGCCGGCCGTCCCGCCGGTCCTCGTCCACGCGGACCTGCGGCTCGACCCGGCCCAGCGCATCGCGACCCGGGCCGGGCAGCGCCTCGCGCTCACCCCCAAGGAGTTCGCGGTCCTCGAATACCTGATGGCGTCCCGCGGCCGCGTCGTGTCCGCCGAGGAACTCCTCGAACGGGTGTGGGACGAGGCGACCGACCCGTTCACCACCACCGTCAAGGCCACCATCAACAGGCTGCGGCCGAAGCTCGGTTCCCCTCCGGTGATCGAGACCGTGCCCCGCGGCGGGTACCGGATCTGACGATGCGAAGCGAGATGCCGATGCGTCTGCTGCGTCTGCGAAGCGCGGCCCCCGCGGTCCCTGCGGCCCCCGAGGCCCGCGCGGCCCTGTCCCGGGCCGGACTCCTCTCCCGCCTCATGCCCCGACGGGTCCGCGTGCGGCTCACCCTGCTGTACGGCCTGCTGTTCGTCGTGTCCGGCGCCATCCTCCTGACGATCACCTACCTGCTGGTGAACCGCCCCAGCAACACTGTCCTCGTCAGCCGGCGAGGAGGCTCGGGCTCGCCCGGCGACGCGGGCGTCCACATGTACACACGCGACCAGGTCCCGGGCTCCATCGACAGCTTCGCCCACGAACAGCAGCAGCAGGCGGTGCGCCAGCACGCCGCGGAGATGCAGCACCTGCTCACCCAGTCGGGCATCGCACTGGCGATCATGACGGTGATCGCCATAGGGCTCGGCTGGCTGGTCGCCGGGCGCGTGCTGCGACCGCTGCGCACGATCACCACCACCGTCCAGCGCATCTCCGCGCACAACGTGCACGAGCGCCTCGCCGTCGAGGGCCCTGGCGACGAGCTGAAGGACCTGGCCGACACCGTCGACGGCCTCCTCGGCCGCCTGGAGGCCGCACTGGACTCCCACAAACGGTTCGTCGCCAACGCCGCGCACGAGCTGCGCACACCCCTGACCGTGGAACATGCGCTCCTGGAGGAGTCCCTGATCGACCGTGAGGCCACCGTGGACTCCTTCCGGTCGAACTTCGAGCGGCTCCTGACCCTCAGCGAACAGCAGGCCCGCCTCCTGGAGTCGCTGCTCACCCTGTCCGGGAGCGAACGCGGCCTCGACCGCAGGGAACCACTGGACCTGGCGGAGCTGACCGACACCGTGGTCCTCGGCTCCCGGCAGGAGGCCGTCCGGCGGGGAGTGCGGGTGGAGCCGCACATCGAGCCCGCGTTCATGTGGGGCGACGACGCCCTCGTCGAGCGCCTCGTCGCCAACCTCCTGGACAACGCCATGGGGTACAACGCCCCCGACGGCTGGGTGACGGTCGTGACCGGCGCGCGCAACGGACGCGCCTTTGTCCGTGTCTCCAACACCGGCCCGCAGATCCCGCCCGCCGGAGTCGGCCGCCTCTTCGAACCGTTCCAGCGCCTCGGCCGCACGGCCGACAACGGACACCACGGCCTCGGCCTGTCGATCGTGCGCTCCATCGCGACCGCCCACGACGCAACCCTGAACGCACACGCGCGCCCGCAGGGCGGCCTTGTCGTGGAAGTGGGCTTCCCCCTGCGGACCCCGGCTCCGCCCCTCCCGCACCAGTCGGCGGAACAGGCGGGAATGCCCACCTCGGACGGTCGCGCGCATTCCCCCCTCGGCCATAGCATTTAAGCCTCCGTGCGAGGCCGCGCGTAATTCCCAGTGCATACCCGTCCGGGATGCCTGAACGCGTACCCGTAACTCCGTCCAAGTGCGGAAAGTGCGCGGTTGGACGGCTCGTGCAGCCATGACCGCTCGTACGGCCATGACCGCTCGTACGGCCTTGACAGTCACATGGCCCGGACAGACGGAACAGCCGAGGGGAATTGCTCGGCCAGGGGGAATGATGAACGGCAAAGCTGCTCGCACCCTGCCCCTCCTTGACGCCCAGGAGGGAATATGGCTGGCACAACGCGTGGCGGGCTCACGGCGGTTGTACAGCGTCGGGCAGTACGTCGAGATATCAGGACCCGTCGACAAGAACTTGTTCGAGCGCGTACTGCGGCAGATGACACACGAGACGGAAATCCTGCACGCACGATTCGAGGACGACGGCGCCGGCGGATCACGGATGTCTTTTCCTGATCCACCGACGAACGAAATGACACGTGGCGGAGAGGAGGGCCCCGATGGGGAAACCCCGCTCACCGAATTCCTCGACCTCACCGCCGAGGGCGCCCCGAAAGGGGCCGCCGAAGCGTGGATGAGGGCGGAACTGAACCAGGAGATCGCCTCCCACGCCGACCGTCCCATCGCGTACGCGCTCTTCCGCCTGGCACCCGATCACCACATCTGGTACCAGCGTTACGACCACCTCCTGATGGACGCCTACGGCTGCTCCCTGCTCGCCCGCCGCGCCGCGCACCTGTACACGGCACTGCTCGACGGCAGGCGCCCCGCCCCGGTGGACCACGCGCCCCTGCGCGACCTGATGGAGCAGGAGTCCGCCCACCGCGCGTCGGAGCGGTACGAGGCCGGCCGACGGTACTGGCACGAGCACTTCGCGGACCGGCCGGACCTGACCGGCGTCCCCGGCCACCGGGCGACGACCGCGCCCGCCGAACCGGAAGCGGCCGGCGAGGTGCTGCGCGAGACCGGTCACCTGCCGCCCCGCGCCGTCGCGGCGCTGCGCGCGGCGGCCACGCGCGACGACGTGAGCTGGCCGCGCCTCGTCGTCGCCACGGTCGCCGCGTTCGTCGGCAGGCTGAGCGGCGGGGACGAGGCGATCCTGAGCCTGCCGGTCCCCGGCCGCACGAACGACCAGGCGCGACGCACACCGTGCACGATGGCCAACATCCTGCCGCTCCGCCTCCCCGTGACCCCCGACGCGAGCCTCCTGGACCTCGCGCGTAAGGCGGCCCGGGAGATCGACGACCTCACCGCCCACCAGGCTTTCCGAGGCGAACGGCTGCGCCGCGAGCTCAACTGGCCCACCGGCGACCGCTGGTACTTCGGCCCGTACGTGAACGTCATGCCGATGTCCGGCGAGACCCTGTCGTTCGGCGGCGGGCGGGCCGTCGTGCGCGACCTGTCGAGCCGCCGCGTCGAGGAGTTCGGCGTCCTGGTGGGCGCCGCGTCCGCGGACGAGGGCATGGAGGTCACCTTCGAGGCCGACTCCGCCATGTACGACCGCGCTTGGCTCCGCGAGAGCCACCGTGCCTTCCTGCGCTTCCTGGAACAGCTGACGGACGACCCGTCGCGGCAGGTGGGACGGGTGCCTCTGCTGGGCGGGGCCGAGCACGACATGCTCCTGGACGAATGGAACGCCACCGCGCGGCCGGTCGCGGCGGACACGGTCCCGAAACTCCTGACCCGCCACCTCGGCTGGTCGTCGGACGCACCGGCGGTCGAGGACGAAGAACAAACCATGTCTCACGGGGAGTTGGACGCGGCGTCCGGCCGTCTGGCGTCGTATCTGGCGGGTGTGGGTGTGGTGCGGGGTGATCGTGTCGCGGTGGTGATGGAGCGTTCCGTCGATCTGGTTGTGGCGTTGTTGGCGGTGTGGCGGGCTGGTGCGGCGTATGTGCCGGTGGATGTGGAGTATCCGGCGGAGCGGGTGTCGTTCTTGCTGGCCGACTCGGCGCCGGTGGCGGTGGTGTGCATGGAGGCGTACCGGGACGTGGTCTCGCCGGGTTCCGGGTCGCGGCTGGTGGTGCTGGACGACCCCCGGGTGAGTGCGGCCGTGGCAGGGTGCCATGCCGACGGGCCCGCGGTGCAGGTGGGCGCGCAGGACGTGGCGTATGTGATGTACACGTCGGGGTCGTCGGGTGTGCCGAAGGGTGTGGCGGTGCCGCACGGGAGTGTGGCGGGGCTGGTGCGGGACCCGGGTTGGTCGGTGGGTCCGGGTGACGCGGTGTTGATGCATGCTCCGCACGCTTTCGATGTGTCGTTGTTCGAGGTGTGGGTGCCGTTGGTGGCGGGTGGTCGGGTGGTGGTGGCGGGGCCGGGTGTGGTGGATGCGGAACGGATTCGTGCGGCCATCGATGGTGGTGTGTCGGTGTTGCATGTGACGGCGGGGATGTTCCGGGTGCTTGCGGAGGAGTCCCCGGAGTGTTTCGCGGGTCTGGGTGAGGTGCTGACGGGCGGCGATGTGGTGCCGGCGGGTGCGGTGGCGCAGGTGCGGGAGGCGTGTCCGGGGCTGGCGGTACGGCACTTGTATGGCCCCACGGAGATCACGCTGTGTGCGACCGCGCATGTGCTGCGGCCCGGTGACGGCGGGGGACGGTGGCTGCCGATCGGGCGTCCGTTGGCCAATCGTCAGGTGTACGTCCTGGATGCGGCGCTGCAGCCGGTCCCGGTCGGTGTGGTGGGGGATTTGTACGTGGCGGGGTCGGGCCTGGCGCGTGGCTATCCGGGGCGCTCGGGTCTGACGGCGGAACGGTTCGTGGCGTGTCCCTTCGGTGGGCGTGGGCGGATGTACCGGACCGGTGACCTGGTCCGGTGGACGGCTGACGGTGAGCTGTTGTTCATAGGCCGTGCGGACGAGCAGGTGAAGGTGCGCGGTTTCCGGGTGGAGCCGGGTGAGGTCGAGTCCGTTCTCGCCGCTCATGCGGGGGTGGGCCAGGCCGTCGTGGTGGCTCGCCGGGACGGCGGCCCGGGCGGAGACAAGCAGCTGATCGGATACGTCGTGCCGGACGAGCCGCAGCGGGAGCGCGGCGGCCTCGACCCCCGGGCGCTCCGCGAGTACGCGGCCGAGCGCCTCCCGGACTACATGGTCCCGGCCGCCGTGCTGCTGCTCGATGCGCTGCCTCTCACCGTCAACGGCAAGCTCGACCGTGCCGCCCTCCCGTCCCCCGACTTCGCGGCGGCTGCCGTCCGTGGCCCCGCGACGCCCGTGGAGGACGTGCTGTGCGGGCTGTACGGCGAGATCCTCGGCCTGGGGCGGGTCGGCACCGACGTGTCGTTCTTCGATCTGGGCGGGGATTCGCTGTCGGGGATGCGGTTGGTGGCGCGGGCGCGTGCGGTCCTCGATGTGGAGGTGGGGGTCGGGGAGTTGTTCGGGGCGCCGACGGTGGCGGGGTTGGCGCGGTTGTTGGGTGAGCGTGCGGGTGTGGGGGAGGGGCGGCTTGTGCTGCGGCCGTGGGTGCGGCCGGATGTGGTGCCGTTGTCGTTCGCTCAGCAGCGGATGTGGTTTTTGAACCGGCTGGAGGAGACGGTTCCGGGTGCGGCTTCGGCGTACAACTTGCCGTTGGCGTTGCGTATCTCGGGCGTGCTGGACGTGGCCGCGCTGGAGGCGGCCCTTGGTGATGTGGCGGACCGGCACGAGAGCCTGCGGACGCTCCTCCCCGAGGTGAACGGCGTACCCCGTCAGCACGTCCTCGAGGGCGAAGCCGGCCGGCCCGTGCTGCTGACCGTGGAGTGCACCGAGCGGCGGGTCGAAGAGGTGCTCGCGGAGGAGACGGCGCGCGGTTTCGACCTGCGCGTCGACCTGCCGTGGCGGGTGTGCCTGATGACCGTCGGCGCGGGTGAGTGCGTGCTGTCGGTGGTGGCGCATCACGCGGCGGTCGACGGCTGGTCGATGGGTGTGCTCGCGCGGGACCTGGAGACGGCCTATGCGGCGCGGTGTGAAGGGCGGGCCCCGGGCTGGGGCGCCCTGCCGGTGCAGTACGCGGATTACGCCTTGTGGCAGCGCGAGGTGCTGGGTGAACTGGATGATCCGGCGAGTGTGCTGAGCGGCCAACTCGCCTACTGGCGTGAAGCGTTGGCGGGTGTGCCGCAGGAGTTGGTGTTGCCGGTGGACCGGGCGCGGCCTGTTGTGCCGTCGTTCCGGGGGTGTCTGGTGCCGGTGGCGGCGGACGCCGGGACACATGGGCGGCTGGTGGAGGTGGCCGGGCAGGGCCGGGCGACGATGTTCATGGTCGTGCACGCGGCCGTCGCCCTGTTGCTTTCACGCCTGGGGGCAGGGGACGACATCCCGTTGGGGACGCCGGTCGCGGGGCGGGGAGATGCGGGGCTGGAGGAGCTGGCGGGGTTCTTCGTCAACACCCTCGTCCTGCGGGCCGATATGAGTGGCGACCCGACCTTCGCCGAGCTGGTGGAACGGGTGCGGGCCACGGACCTGGCGGCCTACGCGCACCAGGACGTTCCCTTCGAGCGCCTGGTCGAAGAGGTCAACCCGGCACGTTCCGTGTCCCGCAACCCCCTCTTCCAGGTGATGCTCGCCCTGGACAACGTGCCCGAACCGCAGTGGCGGCTTCACGGCGCGGAGGTGCGTTCCGCCTCGATGATCGCTCCGGCAGCCCGCTTCGACCTCGCCGTGACCTTGACGGAACGGCGTGACGGGCGCGGTGCCCCCGCCGGGCTCGACGGGGAGATCCTCTGCACGGCCGACCTCTTCGACGAACACACCGCGCGGGCGCTGGCGGACCGTCTGGGCCGAGTCCTCGAGCAGGTCGCCGCCGGCCCGCACCTCCGCCTCAGCGAGATCGACATCCTGACGCCCGCCGAACGCTCGCAGACGCTGGAGCACTGGAACGACACGGCTGTCCCTGTCCCTGTCCCCGACGCGTCCGTGCCGGAACTGTTCGCCGCGCACGTGAAGCGCGCGCCCGACGCGATGGCGGTGCGGTGCGGCCCGGACGCCTTGTCGTACGGGGAGTTGGATGCGGCGTCCGGTCGTCTGGCGTCGTATCTGGTGGGTGTGGGTGTGATGCGGGGTGATCGGGTCGCGGTGGTGATGGAGCGTTCGGTCGATCTGGTTGTGGCGTTGTTGGGGGTGTGGCGGGCTGGTGCGGCGTATGTGCCGGTGGATGTGGAGTATCCGGCGGAGCGGGTGTCGTTCTTGCTGGCCGACTCGGACCCCGCGGCGGTGGTGTGCACCGAGGCGTTCCGGGACGTGGTCTCGCCGGGTGCCGGGTCGCGGCTGGTGGTGTTGGACGACCTCCGGGTGAGTGCGGCCGTGGCAGGGTGCCATGCCGACGGGCCCGCGGTGCAGGTGGGCGCGCAGGACGTGGCGTATGTGATGTACACGTCGGGGTCGTCGGGTGTGCCGAAGGGTGTGGCGGTGCCGCACGGGAGTGTGGCGGGGCTGGTGTCGTCCGGTTCGGGCTGGTCGGTGGGTCCGGGTGACGCGGTGTTGATGCATGCGCCGCACGCTTTCGATGTGTCGTTGTTCGAGGTGTGGGTGCCGTTGGCGGCGGGTGGTCGGGTGGTGGTGGCCGGGCCGGGTGTGGTGGATGCGGAACGGATTCGTGCTGCCATCGATGGTGGTGTGTCGGTGCTGCATGTGACGGCGGGGATGTTCCGGGTGCTTGCGGAGGAGTCCCCGGAGTGTTTCGCGGGTCTGGGCGAGGTGCTGACGGGCGGCGATGTGGTGCCGGTGGGTGCGGTGGCGCGGGTGCGGGAGGCGTGCCCGGGTCTGGCGGTACGGCACTTGTATGGCCCCACGGAGGTCACCCTCTGTGCGACGGCCCACCTGCTGCGGCCTGGCGACGAGGCGGGCCGGGCGCTGCCGATCGGCCGCCCCCTCGCCAATCGTCAGGTCTACGTCCTGGATGCGGCGCTGCAGCCGGTCCCGGTCGGTGTGGTGGGCGAGTTGTACGTGGCCGGCTCGGGTCTGGCGCGCGGCTACCTGCACCGGCCCGGCCTGACGGCGGAACGCTTCGTCGCGTGCCCGTTCGGTGAATGCGGGCGGATGTACCGGACCGGTGACCTGGTCCGGTGGACGGCTGACGGTGAGCTGCTGTTCATAGGCCGTGCGGACGAGCAGGTGAAGGTGCGCGGCTTCCGTGTGGAGCCGGGCGAGGTCGAGTCCGTTCTCGCCGGGCACGAGGCGGTCGGCCAGGTGGCGGTGGTGGCCCGCGAGGACCGCCCCGGCGAAAAGGTGCTGGTCGCCTACGTCGTGCCCGGTACGCGACGGAGTCCCGACCCTCACGAGATACGTCAGTACGCGGCCGCCCGGCTCCCGGAGTACATGGTCCCGGTGGCCGTGCTGCTGCTCGACGCGCTGCCTCTCACCGTCAACGGCAAGCTCGACCGCGCCGCCCTCCCGGCCCCGGACTTCGCCGCCCGAGTGTCCCGGCGCGAACCGCGCACACAGACCGAGGAGATCCTGTGCGGCCTGTTCGCGGAGGTGCTCGGCCTGGAGTGGATCGGCATCGAGGACGGCTTCTTCGATCTGGGCGGGGATTCACTCTCCGGGATGCGGTTGGTGGCGCGGGCGCGTGCGGTCCTCGATGTGGAGGTGGGGATCGGGGAGTTGTTCGGGGCGCCGACGGTGGCGGGGCTGGCGCGGGTGTTGGGTGAGCGTGCGGGTGTGGGGGAGGGGCGGCTTGTTCTGCGGCCGTGGGTGCGGCCGGATGTGGTGCCGTTGTCGTTCGCTCAGCAGCGGATGTGGTTTTTGAACCGGCTGGAGGAGACGGTTCCGGGTGCGGCTTCGGCGTACAACTTGCCGTTGGCGTTGCGTATCTCGGGCGTGCTGGACGTGGCCGCGCTGGAGGCGGCCCTGGGTGATGTCGCGGACCGGCACGAGAGCCTGCGGACCGTCCTCCCCGACACCGACGGCGTCCCCCGCCAGGAAATCCGGCACGGTGCCGCGGGGCGTCCGTCGCTGACCGTGGTGCAGGCCGACGAGAGCGTCCTCGACCGCGTGCTCGCCGGGCAGCTGGCCACCGGCTTTGATCTGCGCACGGATATGCCGTGGCGCGTGTGCCTCGTGGTGCTGGGCCCGGGGGAGTGCGTGCTGTCGGTGGTGGCGCATCACGTGGCGGTCGACGGCTGGTCGATGGGTGTGCTCGCGCGGGACCTGGAGACGGCGTACGCCGCGCGGTGCGAGGGGCGGGCCCCGGGCTGGGACGCGCTCCCGGTGCAGTACGCCGACTACGCGCTGTGGCAGCGCGAGGCGCTCGGCGAGCTGGACGATCCGGCGAGTGTGCTGAGCGGTCAACTCGCCTACTGGCGTGAAGCGTTGGCGGGCGTCCCGCAGGAGTTGGTGCTGCCGGTGGACCGGGCGCGGCCGGTTGTGCCGTCGTTCCGGGGGCGCCTGGTGCCGGTGGCGGCGGACGCGGGGACGCACGGGCGGCTGGTGGAGGTGGCCGGGCAGGGCCGGGCGACGATGTTCATGGTCGTGCACGCGGCTGTCGCCCTGTTGCTGTCACGCCTGGGAGCCGGGGACGACATCGCCGTGGGCACACCGTCGGCCGGGCGTGGGGACGCGGCGCTGGAGGAACTGGCGGGGTTCTTCGTCAACACCCTCGTCCTGCGGGCCGATCTGGGCGGCGACCCGACCTTCGCCGAGCTGCTGGAACGGGTGCGGGCCACCGACCTGGCGGCCTACGCACACCAGGACGTCCCCTTCGAGCGCCTGGTCGAGGAGCTGAACCCGACCCGCTCGCTCTCCCGCAACCCGCTCTTCCAGGTGATGCTCGCCCTCCAGAACATCCCCGAAGTCGCCTGGGAGCTGCCGGGCGTCGACGTCCGGCCCGCACCGCTGCCCCCCGAACTCTCCGCCCGCTTCGACCTGGCGGTTTCCATGGTCGAGCGGCGCGACGAGCGCGGCGCCCCCGCCGGGCTCGACGGCGAGATCCTCTACGCGACCGACCTCTTCGACGAACACACCGCGCGGGCGCTGGCGGAGCGCCTGGCCCACGTACTCGAACAGGTTGCCGCCGACCCGCACCTCCGCCTCAGCGAGATCGACGTCCTGACGCCCGCCGAACGCACCCGTGTCGTCGAGCACTGGAACGACACGGCGGCCGTGGTCCCGGACGCGTTGGCGCCCGAGCTGTTCGGCCGACAGGTGGCGGCGTCGCCGGATGCGGTGGCGCTGGTGCGGGGTGAAGAGCGCCTGACCTACGGCGAGTTGGGCGGGCGGGTGTGCCGTCTCGCCCGGTGGCTGGTGGGTGCGGGGGTGGGGCCCGAGGTGCGGGTGGCCGTGGTGGGTGAGCGGTCGGTGGAGCTGGTGGTGTCGCTGCTGGCGGTGTCGTCGGCGGGTGGGGTGTTCGTCCCCGTCGACGCGGGCTATCCGCCGGAGCGGGTCGCGTACGTGCTGGCTGACGCGGATCCGGCGGTGGTGGTGTGCACGGTGGCGTCGCGGGGCGTGGTGCCCGAGGAGTTCGCGGGGCGGGTCGTGGTCGTGGACGACCCGGTGGTGGCGCGCGAGGTGGGGAGGCTACCGGCCGGCCCGGTGCGGGACGGGGAGCGGCCGGTGCCGCTGACGGCTGGCCATGCCGCGTACGTCATCTACACCTCCGGGTCCACCGGCACACCCAAAGGTGTCGCGGTGTCGCACCACGGGCTGCGGAATCTCGTGGCGGAGAACGTGCGGCGGTACGCGGTCGACCCGGACAGCCGCGTGCTGCAACTGGTCTCGCCGAGCTTCGACGTCTCCCTCGCGGACATCTGGCCCGCTCTCTGCGCCGGCGGCCGGCTCGTGCTCGCGCCGACGCGGCTCGACATCTCCGGCGAGGAACTGGCCCGCCTGGTGCGCGCCGGGCGCATCACCCACGCCGCGATTCCCCCCTCCTTCCTCTCGCAGATGCCGCCGGACGAACTGCCGGACCTGCGCCTGCTGATCACGGGCGGCGAGGCCATGCCCGCCGAGGTGCGGCGGCGGTGGTCGGCAGGCCGCGCCATGTACAACCAGTACGGCGTCACCGAGTCGACGATCATCTCCACGGCGGGGCTGATCCGGCACGGCTCATCGGACGGCGAAGGGCCGCCGCCGATCGGCCGTCCGGTCACCAACACCCAGGCGTACGTGCTGGACGCGTCCCTGCGGCCGGTGCCGGTGGGCGTGCCGGGCGAGCTGTACGTCGCCGGGGCCGGACTCGCCCGCGGCTACCTGGGACGCCCCGGACTCTCCGCCCAGCGCTTCGTGGCGAACCCCTTCATGGTGGACTCCTTCCAACCCGGCCGACGGATGTACCGGACCGGCGACGTGGTCCGCTGGACCCACGACGGCGAACTGGTCTTCGCCGGCCGCGCCGACGACCAGATGAAGATCCGCGGACACCGCGTCGAGCCCGGCGAGGTGGAGGCCGCCCTCGCCGGGTGCCCCGGCGTGCGCCACGCCGCCGTGACGATCAGGGAGGACCGCCCCGGCGAGCGCCGCCTCATCGGCTACGTAGCCGCCGAAACGGGGACGGTCGACGGCGGAACGGTCCGCGAATACGTCGCCGGTGTGCTCCCCGAGTACATGGTGCCGACCGCCGTGCTGGTCCTGGACGCCCTCCCGCGCACCGCCCACGGCAAGGTCGACCGGGCCGCGCTGCCCGCCCCCGACTTCGCGGAGCGCGTCACGAGCCGGGAGCCGCGTACGGCGGCCGAGCGCATCCTCTGCGACCTGTTCGCAGACATGCTGGGCCTCGACCGGGTGGGCGCCGAGGACGGCTTCTTCGAACTGGGCGGCGACTCGATCAGCTCGATGCAGCTGGTGTCACGGGCGCGTCGTGCCGGGCTGGTCGTGACGCCCCGGCAGGTCTTCGAGGAGAAGACCCCGGAACGCCTCGCGGAGGTGGCGGAGCTCGCCGGGGACGAGACCGCGGCGGACGACGACGGTGTCGGCGAGGTGCCGTGGACGCCGGTCATGCGGGCCTTCGGCGAGAAGGTCGCGGGCCCCGGGTTCACCCAGTGGACGACGGTGGGCGCCCCGCCCGACCTCGGCCTCGACACCCTCACGGCGGGCCTCGCCGCCCTCCTCGACACCCACGACATGCTGCGCGCCCGCACGGTCCCCGACGAACCGAAGCTGATCGTCGGCGAGCGGGGTTCGGTCGACGCGTCACCCCTGGTGTCCCGCGTCGACGCGACGGCTCCCGTGGGGGAGACGGGGAGCGGTGCCGCGTCCGTAGCGCGGGACGTTGCTGTGCGGGGGGCCCGGGGGGCCCGGGGGGCCCGGGGGGCCGGGGGCGCCTCGGAAGCTCCGGGCGCCCCGCGGGCCGCGCACACCCCGGACGGCGACGGGCCGGGAGCGCTGTCCGCTGACGTGTCCGTGGCGCGGCAGGTTGCCGTGCCGGGTGCCTCGGAAGCCTCGGGCGTCCCGCGGGCCGCGCAGGCCCCGGACGCTGTCGCGCCTGAAGCGCTGCCCGCTGCCGCGTCCGGAGCCGGGCACAGCACCGTGCCCGAAGCTCCGCCCGCCACCGCCCCGGGGGCTCCGCCCACCCCCACCCCCACCTCCGAAGATCTGGACTCGATCGCCGGCAGGGCCGCGCGTGAAGCTGCTCGGATGCTTGATCCGGAGGGGGGCGTGATGGTGCGGGCGGTGTGGGTCGACGCCGGGCCCGGCCGGACCGGGCGGGTGGTTCTGGTGGCGCACCATCTCGTGGTCGACGGCGTGTCCTGGCGCGTGCTGCTTCCCGACCTGCGGGCCGCGTGCGAGGCGGTCGCCGCGGGGCGGGCGCCTCGGCTCGACCCGGTGGGGACGTCGTTCCGCCGCTGGTCGCAACTGCTGGCCGAGCAGGCGACCGACGAGCGGCGCACCGCCGAGCTGGCGGACTGGCTGGCCCTGCTGGGCGAGCGCCAACAGCCCCTGACGCGCCGCGCGTCGGACCCGGCCGTCGACACCGCGCGGACCCTGCGCCGCCGCTCCTGGACCGTCCCGTCGGAGCAGGTGGAGACCCTGGTGGGCCGGACACCGGCCGCCTTCCACTGCGGAGTGCACGAGGTGCTCCTCGCCACCTTGGCGGGCGCGGTGGCGCACTGGCGCCCCGACAGCGTGTCGTCCGGAGGGCTGCTGCTCGACATCGAGGGGCATGGGCGTGAGCCCGTGGACGGGACCGATCTGCTGCGGACGGTGGGCTGGTTCACGAGCGCGCACCCGGTGCGGCTCGACGTGACCGGCGCCGACCTGGACGGCGCTATGGCGGGCGGCCGGGCTGCCGGTACGTTGGTGAAGGCCGTCAAGGAGCAGGTGAGGGCGGTCCCCGGCGACGGGCTCGGGTACGGGTTGCTGCGTCACCTCAACCCCCGGACGGCCCCGGTCCTCCGGGCCGCCCCGACGGCACAGATCGGCTTCAACTACCTGGGCCGGTTCGCTGCGGGAGCGCGAACGACGGCAGGAACGGGCTCAGGGGAAGCGGCAGGAACGAGCTCGAGGGAAGCGGCAGGAACGAGCTCGAGGGAAGCAGCGGGAACGGCCCCACGAACCGCTCGGACCGGCCAGGTCGGACCCTGGCAGCTCGCCGGACCGGCGGGAACCGGCGGCACGGACGGCTCGGACACCCCGGCCCCGCACGTCCTCGAAGGGATCGCGGCCGTCCGGGACACACCGGCGGGCCCCGAACTCACCGTCACGCTCAGCTGGCCGGGACGGCTCCTCACCGAAGCCGACGTGGAACGACTCGGCCGGACCTGGGTGCACATGCTGACCGGCCTTGCCGCACACACCGACGACCCCACCGCGGGCGGGCACACCCCGTCCGACTTCCACCTCCTCGACCTGGAGCAGGACGAGGTCGACCAGTTCCAAGCGATAGCAGCGAAGCTCGAGGGAGGCCTGTCCCGGTGAAGTCTTCAACCGCCGCCCACGGCTCGGCCCTGGCCGAGGTGTGGCCCCTGTCCCCGTTGCAGGAAGGGCTGCTGTTCCACGCGGACTTCGACGACCGGGGCCCCGACGTCTACGCCGTCCAGTTCCTCCTGGACGTGGCGGGACCGTTGGACGCGGGGCGGCTGCGCGCCTCGTGGGAGGCGCTGCTGGGCCGGCACGCGGCGCTCCGGGCCAGCTTCCACCGCAGGAAGTCCGGCGAGGCCGTACAGCTCATCACCCGCAACGTGACGCTGCCCTGGCGCGAGGCCGACCTCACGGACCTCACCGAACCGGACATGACCGAGCAGGCGGAGAAGCTGGCCGCACAGGAACGCGCCCAGCGTCTCGACCTGACCGTGCCCCCGCTGCTCCGCCTCCTCCTCGTACGGCTCGGCGAGAAACGGCACCGCCTCGTCGTGACGTCCCATCACCTCCTGATGGACGGCTGGTCGATGCCGGTCCTCCTCGACGAGCTCTCCCAGGTGTACGAGGCGGGCGGCGACCCGTCCGTACTCAAGCGCGCGGCCTCCTACGGCGAGTACCTGGCGTGGCTGGGACGCCAGGACAAGGAGGCCGCGCGCGCCGCCTGGCGGGCCGAGCTGGCCGGCGTCGACGAGCCGACGCTCGTCGCTCCTGCGGACCCGAGCGGCGCCCTCGTCCTGCCTGACGAGACCTCCCTGCGGCTCTCCGAAGAGGACACACGGGCCCTGACCGAGGTGAGCCGAGCCCACGGGCTCACGGTGAACACGCTGGTGCAGGGCGCGTGGGCACTCGTCCTCGCGCGCCTCGCCGGCCGCACGGACGTCGTCTTCGGCGCGACCGTCGCGGGCCGTCCCGCCGAACTGCCGGGCGCGGAGTCGATGATCGGCCTGCTCATCAACACGCTCCCGGTACGCGTACGCCTCGACGGCACGCAACCCGTCGCCGACATGCTGGCCCGGCTCCAGGCACGCCAGTCCGGCCTGATCGCCCACCAGCACCTGGGCCTCGCGGACATCCAGCGGCTCGCGGGCCCCGGAGCGGTCTTCGACACCCTCGTGGTCTACGAGAACTACCCGAACCCTCCCGCCCGTTCGACGGACGCCGACCTGCCCGCCTTCTCCGCCTCCGCGGGACACCAGGCGACCAACTACCCCGTCACACTCGGCGTCCTCGTCACCGACCACCTCCACATGCGCGTGACCTCCCGGCCGGACCTGGTCGCCCGGGAGGAGGCCGCCGAGATGGGCCGACGGCTCATCCGCGTCCTCCAGCAGTTCGTGGCCGACCCGTCGACACCGGTGGGCCGGATCGATGTGCTCGGCACACCGGAGCGCGAACTGGTCGTGGACCACTGGAACGACACGGCGGCCGAGGTCCCGGACACCTTGGTCCCCGACCTGTTCGCCGCGCACGCGGAGCGAGCGCCCGATGTGACGGCCGTGCGGTGCGGCTCGGACTCCTTGTCGTACGGGGAGTTGGAGGCGCGGGCGAACCGTCTGGCCCGGTATCTGGTCGGGCTCGGCGTCGGCCCGGAAACACGTGTGGCCCTGTGCCTGCCGCGTGGCGTCGACGTCGTCGTGGCGGAGCTGGCGGTGTGGAAGGCGGGCGGCGCGTTCGTGCCGCTGGACCCGGAGTACCCGGCGGACCGGCTGTCGTTCATGGTGGCCGACAGCGGGGCACGGCTCGTCCTGGGTGCGGGGGAGGGCCTGGCCGGGACAGCAGCGGGCGTGGCGAAGGTGGTGTCGCTGGACGAGACGGCTGTCGCGGAGGCGGTGGCGGCCGAGTCCGACACACCTCTCGGCTGCCGCCTGACGCCTGATCAGCTCGCCTATGTCATCTATACGTCGGGTTCGACGGGCCGTCCCAAGGGTGTGGGGGTGGCGCATGGTGGCGTGGCGAATCTGGCGGCGGCGATGTGTCCGGTGATGGGGGTGGCCGAGGGTGTCGCTGTGCTGCAGTTCGCGTCGTTCAGTTTCGACGCGGCGGTGCTGGATGTGGCGGTGACGCTGTCCGGTGGCGGCACCCTGGCGGTCGCCTCGGCCGAGGAGCGCGCGGAGCCGACAGCGCTCGCGGAGATGATCGAGTCGACCGGAGTCACCACGGCCAGCGTCGTGCCCTCCCTCCTGGGAGTCCTGGACCCGTCGGCGGTCCCCGGCGTACGCGACTGGGTCCTGGGAGCCGAGCTGCTGACCGGGGAACTGGCGAGCCGTTGGACGGCGCGGGCACGGGTGTGGAACACCTATGGCCCGACCGAGGCCACCGTCATGGCCACCGCAGGGCCCGTGGACACCGCGACCGGCCCGTCCGACGCCCCGCCCCCGATAGGCCGCCCGCTCGGGAACGTACAGACGTATGTCCTGGACGGTTTCCTGCGCCCGGCCCCGGTGGGTGCGACGGGGGAGCTCTACGTGGCGGGGCCTGGTGTGGCCCGCGGTTATGTGGGCCGGTCCGACCTGACGGCGGAACGTTTCGTTGCGTGCCCCTTTGGTGCGGGTGGTCGGCGGATGTACCGGAGCGGGGACCTGGCCCGCTGGACGGCCGAGGGGCAGCTGACCTTTGTCGGCCGTGCGGACGAGCAGGTGAAGGTGCGTGGGTTCCGGGTGGAGCCGGGCGAGGTGGAGGCGGTGCTCGCGGCGCATCCCGGGGTGCGGCAGGCCGCGGTGGTCGCCCGCGAGGACCGACCCGGCGACAAACGCCTCATCGGCTACGTGGTCCCGGTCGCGGGCCACCGGGGCGTCGACGACGGCGCCCTCCGCGCTTACGCAGCGGGAAAGTTGCCGGAGTACATGGTGCCGACGGCGGTCGTCGCCCTGGACGCACTCCCGGTCACGGTGAACGGAAAGCTCGACCGAGCCGCTCTCCCCGCACCGGACTTCACCGAACGCATCTCGGGCCGTGAGCCGCGCACGGATGCGGAGCGGGTGTTGTGCGATCTGTTCGCCGAGGTGTTGGGGCTGGAGCGGGTCGGGGTCGAGGACGGTTTCTTCGAGCTGGGCGGCGACTCGATCAGCTCGATGCAGCTGGCCTCACGGGCCCGCCGCGCGGGGCTGATCGTCACGCCCCGCCAGGTGTTCGAGGAGAAGACACCGGAACGTCTGGCGGCTGTCACGCAGACCTCCGGTGAGGCGAGCCCCACTGTCGACACCGGCGTCGGTGAGGTGCCGTGGACGCCGGTCATGCGGGCGCTGGGCGAGCGGGCGGCAGCACCGGGTTTTGCGCAGTGGGTGGTGCTGGGAGCACCGGCCGGGCTGGGTCTGGACGTCGTTACGGCCGGCTTGAGCTGCGTACTGGATACACACGACATGCTGCGGGCCCGCACTGTTCCTGGCGAGGCGAAAATGCTCGTGGGTGAACCGGGGTCGGTCGATGCCGGGGCTCTGGTCTCGCGTGTCGACGCGAGGGGTGTCGGACCGGAGGCGCTCGGGGAGGTCGCCGTGCGGGCCGCGCGGGAGGCGGCGGGGCGGCTGGACCCGGTGTCCGGTGTGATGGTGCGGGCGGTGTGGGTGGACGCGGGCCCCGACCGCCCCGGCCAACTGGTGCTCGTAGCGCACCACTTGGTGGTGGACGGGGTGTCCTGGCGTGTGCTGGTCCCGGATCTGCGGGCCGCGTGCGAGGCGGTGGCTGAGGGCCATGCGCCGAAGTTGGAGCCGGTCGGCACGTCGTTCCGGCGCTGGGCGGAACTGCTGGTCACGCAGACGACCGACGAGAGCCGGGCCGCGGAACTGGACGGCTGGCTGGACCTGCTGGGGGAGCACCGACCACCCCTTGCCCGGCGCCAATTGGACTCGTGCATCGACACCGTGGGCACCCTGCGCCACAAGGTGTGGTCCGTGCCGCCGACGCAAGTCGAGACCCTGCTGGGCCGTACGGCGACCGCCTTCCACTGCGGCGTCGACGACATCCTGCTCGCAGCGCTGGCGGGCGCGGTCACGCGCTGGAGGCCGGAGACGGTGTCCGGGCTCCTGCTGGACGTGGAGGGGCACGGCCGCGAGCCGATCGGAGAGGTCGACCTGGCACGCACGGTCGGCTGGTTCGCCAGCGCCCACCCCGTCCGGATCGAGACGACCGGCATCGACCTCGCGGAGGTACCGACGGGCGGACCTGCGGCCGGGTCGCTCCTCAAGGCGGTCAAGGAACAGGTGCGCGCGATCCCGGGCGACGGGCTCGGCTACGAGCTGCTGCGCCACCTCAACCCCCGGACCGCCCCCATACTCCGGTCCCGTCCCACCCCCGAGATCGGCTTCAACTACATGGGCCGCTTCACCACCGACATCAGTGAAAACCCGGTGGCGGCATGGCAGTTGGCGGGGGAGACGGCCATCGGAGGGACGTCCGACCCGGACATGTCCCTCCAACGCCTCC
This sequence comes from Streptomyces sp. NPDC093510, assembly GCF_040683555.1. Classification (NCBI taxonomy): domain Bacteria; kingdom Bacillati; phylum Actinomycetota; class Actinomycetes; order Kitasatosporales; family Streptomycetaceae; genus Streptomyces; species Streptomyces sp. NPDC093510. The sequence goes on along the minus strand of NZ_JBFBEE010000013.1, from coordinate 50,068 downwards.
TGGAAGCGGGCGCGATGGTCCGGGACACCACGGGTGGACCCGAGCTGACAGTCACCTTGAGCTGGCCCGGCCACCTCGTGACGGAGGCCGAGGCCGAGCACCTCGGCCGGACCTGGGTGGAGATGCTGGGCGGTCTCGCCGACCACACGGACGCCCCCGCCGCGGGCGGCCACACGCCCTCCGACTTCCCCCTCCTCGACCTGGCGCAGGACGAGGTCGACGAGTTCGAAGGTCTCGACGCATTCGATGACCTGGACGGCTCCGCAGAACGCCCCAGCTGATTTCGACCCACTCGAGCACATCGCCGTTGCCGCTGTGAGGAGACAGAGACGATGACCCGGTCCCTTGTCGAGGATGTCTGGCCACTGTCGCCGTTGCAGGAAGGGCTCCTGTTCCACGCGGCCTTCGACGACCAGGGACCGGACGTCTACCAGGGGCAGCGCATGCTGGAGCTGGTCGGGCCGCTGGACGTGGACCGGTTGCGCAGGTCGTGGCAGGCGCTGCTGGCCAGGCACGGCGCGCTGCGGGCGAGCTTCCGCGGCCGCAAGTCCGGAGAGGCGGTACAGGTCATCGCCCGCGAAGCGGCGCTGCCGTGGACCGTGGCGGACGCCTCCGGCCTCGTGGAGAGCGCGGCCCTCGACGAGACCGACCGGCTGGCCGCGCGCGAGCGGTCACAACGCTTCGACCCGGCGGTCGCCCCGATGCTGCGGCTGCTCCTGGTCCGCCTCGCGGAGGAACGGCACCGGCTGGTCGTCACCAGCCACCACATCGTCATGGACGGCTGGTCCATGGCGGTACTCTTCAACGAGTTGCCCGCCGTGTACGCGGCGGGCGGCCACACCCGGGGCCTGCCCCGCACGACGTCCTACCGCGAGTACCTGGCCTGGCTGAGCCGTCAGGACAAGGGTGCCGCGCGGGCCGCCTGGCGGGCGGAGCTGGCCGGCTCCGACGAACCGACGCTCGTGGCACCCGCTGACCCGGCCCGGACACCCGTCGCCCCCGAGATCCTGATCACCTACGCCTCCGAAGAACTGACGCACGCCCTCGCACGGACGGCCCGCGCCCTCGGGCTCACCGTGAACACGGTGATCCAGGGCGCGTGGGCGCTGGTCCTGGCCCGCCTCGCCGGACGTACCGACGTGGTGTTCGGCGCGACAGCGGCCGGCCGGCCCGCCGAACTGCCGGGCGTGGAATCGATGATCGGCCTGTTCATCAACACGCTCCCGGTACGCGTACGACTCGACGGCGCGCAGACCGTCACGGAGATGCTGACCGCGCTGCAGGAACGTCAGGCCACCCTCATGGCCCACCAGCACCTCGGGCTCCCGGAGATCCAGAAGCAGTCGGGCCCCGGAGCGGTCTTCGACACGATCGTCGTGTACGAGAACTACCCCCGCCCCCCGGAGGAGGAGCCCGCACCCGGCACCTTCGCCATCCGGTTCCTCGGCGGCGAGGAGGCGGCGCACTACCCGCTCACCCTGGTCGTCGCCCCTGAGGACGACCGGATGGGCTTCAAGCTCGACCACCGCCCCGACCTGTTCGACCGGGTCGCCGCACAGTCGGTCGTCGACGGCCTGACACGGGTCCTCGAACAGATGGTCGCCGATCCATCGCTGCCGGTGGGCCGGATCGACGTCGCGCAGGCGGCCGAGCGGTCGCTGGTGGTGGCGGAATGGAACGCCACAGAGCACCCCGTGCCGACGGAGCCGGTACCCGAACTGATCACCCTCCAGGCGGATCGAGCGCCGGACGCCGTGGCGGTCGAGGACGGCGATCGGTCCATGTCCTACGGGGAGTTGGATGCGGCGTCCGGTCGTCTGGCGTCGTATCTGGTGGGTGTGGGTGTGGTGCGGGGTGATCGGGTCGCGGTGGTGATGGAGCGTTCCGTCGATCTGGTTGTGGCGTTGTTGGGGGTGTGGCGGGTTGGTGCGGCGTATGTGCCGGTGGATGTGGAGTATCCGGCGGAGCGGGTGGCGTTCTTGCTGGCCGACTCGGCGCCGGTGGCGGTGGTGTGCATGGAGGCGTACCGGGACGGGGTGCCTGCGGATGCGGGGACGCGGTTGGTGGTGTTGGACGACCCCGGGGTGCGTGCGGCTGTCGCGGCGTGCCCGGCTGACCCTGTAGCCGTCCCTGCCGGGGCGGAGGACGTGGCGTATGTGATGTACACGTCGGGGTCTTCGGGTGTGCCGAAGGGTGTGGCGGTGCCGCACGGGAGTGTGGCGGGGCTGGTGTCGTCCGGTTCGGGTTGGTCGGTGGGTCCGGGTGACGCGGTGTTGATGCACGCGCCGCACGCTTTCGACGTCTCGTTGTTCGAGGTGTGGGTGCCGTTGACGGCGGGTGGCCGGGTGGTGGTGGCCGGGCCGGGCGTGGTGGATGCGGAACGGATTCGTGCGGCCATCGACGGTGGCGTGTCCGCGCTGCATGTGACGGCGGGGATGTTCCGGGTGCTTGCGGAGGAGTCCCCGGAGTGTTTCGCGGGCTTGGGTGAGGTGCTGACCGGCGGCGATGTGGTGCCGGCGAGTGCGGTGGCGCGGATGCGGGAGGCATGTCCGGGGCTGGCGGTACGGCATCTCTACGGGCCCACAGAGATCACCCTCTGCGCGACGGCCCACCTGCTGCGGCCCGGCGACGAGGCGGGCCGGGCGCTGCCGATCGGCCACCCCCTCGCCAACCGCCGCGTGTACGTGCTCGACGCCTTCCTGCGCCCGGTCCCGCCCGGAGTGGCGGGTGAGCTCTACATCGCCGGGTCAGGACTCGCGCGCGGCTACCTGGGGCGGCCAGGGCTGACGGCGGAGCGCTTCGTGGCGTGTCCCTTCGGTGGGCGTGGGCGGATGTACCGGACCGGTGACCTGGTCCGGTGGACGGCTGACGGTGAGCTGCTGTTCGTGGGGCGTGCGGACGAGCAGGTGAAGGTGCGCGGCTTCCGTGTGGAGCTGGGTGAGGTCGAGTCGGTCCTTGCCGGGCACGGGTCCGTAGGTCAGGCCGTTGTGGTGGCCCGCTCCGACGCCGGGGGCGGCGAGAGGCGCCTTGTCGGCTATGTCGTGCCTCAGGAGCAGGAGGACGCCGATCCCGAGCAGTTGCGCCAGTACGTGGCCGGGGTGCTTCCGGAGTACATGGTGCCGGTGGCGGTCGTGGTGCTGGACGCGTTGCCGTTGACGGTGAACGGGAAGGTGGATCGGGCCGCTCTCCCCGCACCTGATCTCGCCGATCGGGTGACCGGGCGTGAGCCGCGTACTGAGGTGGAGCGGGTGTTGTGCGGCCTGTTCGCCGAGGTGTTGGGGTTGGAGCGGGTCGGGGTCGAGGACAGTTTCTTCGAGCTGGGCGGCGACTCGATCAGCTCGATGCAGCTGGCCTCACGGGCCCGCCGCGCGGGTCTCGTGCTCGCGCCCCGCCAGGTGTTCACGGAGAAGAGCCCGGAGCGGCTGGCGCTGGTCGTGGAGGAAGCGTCGGGACGAGAGGCACGGGCGACCGACGTCGGCACCGGTGAGGTGCCGTGGACGCCGGTCATGCGGGCGTTGGGCGAGCGGGCGGCAGCACCGGGTTTCGCGCAGTGGGTGGTGCTGGGAGCACCGGCCGAACTGAGTCTGGACGTTGTTACAGCGGGCTTGAGTGCCGTAGTGGATACGCACGACATGCTGCGGGCCCGCGTCCTCCATGGCGAGGCGAAGTTGCTCGTGGGTGAGCCCGGGTCGGTCGATGCCGGGGCTCTGGTCTCGCGTGTCGACGCGAGGGATGTCGGTCCGGAGGCGCTGGGGCAGGTTGCCGTGCGGGCCGCGCGTGAGGCGACGGGGCGGCTGGACCCGGCCGCCGGTGTGATGGTGCGGGCGGTGTGGGTCGACGCGGGCCCCGACCGCCTCGGCCAACTGGTCCTAGTAGCCCATCACTTGGTGGTGGACGGGATGTCCTGGCGTGTGCTGGTCCCGGATCTGCGGGCCGCGTGCGAGGCGGCGATCGAGGGCCGTGCGTCGAAGTTGGAGCCGGTGGGCACGTCGTTCCGGCGCTGGGCGGAACTGCTGGTCACGCAGGCGACCGACGAGAGCCGGGCCGCGGAACTGGAGGACTGGCTCGCCCTGCTGGGCGAGCCTCGGCAGCCGCTGGGGCAAAGGGCACTCGACTCCGGCATCGACACTGCCCGAACCCTGCACCAGCAGACCTGGACGGTGCCGCCGAAGCAGGCCGAAGCGCTGTTGAGCCGGACGCCCTCCGCCTTCCATTGCGGTGTCGACGATGTCCTGCTGGCGGCGCTGGCCGGCGCGGTCGGGCTGTGCAAACCGGAGGCGGCGGCAGGGCTCCTGGTGGACGTCGAGGGGCATGGCCGTGAGCCGATCGGGGATGTCGATCTGTCGCGCACGGTGGGCTGGTTCACCAGTGCGCACCCGGTACGGACGGACACGAGCGGCATCGACCTGGCCCAGGCCCTGGCGGGCGGATCTGCCGCCGGGACGTTGCTGAAGGCGGTCAAGGAACAGGCGCGCGCGATCCCGGGCGACGGGTCCGGCTACGAGCTGCTCCGCCACCTCAACCCCGAGACCGCCCCCATCCTCCGCTCCCGCCCTGCCCCCGAAATCGGCTTCAACTACATGGGCCGCTTCACCGCAGGCGCGGCAAAGGGCCAGGGCCGCCAAGGGACGCCCCGCGCCTGGCAGTTGACGGGCGAGAACCCCATCGGCGGCACCGTCGCCCCGGACCTGCCCCTGCCGCACGCCCTGGAGGCCAACGCCACCGTCCGGGACACGCCCGCCGGGCCCGAGTTGGAGATACGGCTGAGCTGGCCGGGCGGCGTGCTGGCGCAGGATGAGGCGGAGCGGCTCGGCCGGACCTGGGCGGCGATGCTGGCCGGTCTCGCCGCCCACTCCACCGCCGACCCCACGGCCGGTGGGCACACGCCCTCCGACTTCCCGCTCCTCGGCACCGCCGCCCTGACGCAGGGCGACGTCGACAGGGTGGAGGCGGCGGTGCCGGGGCTGACCGACGTATGGCCGTTGTCGCCTCTGCAGGAAGGCATGCTGTTCCATGCCACGTACGACGGAGACGGGCCGGACGCCTACCAGAGCCGGCGCGTGCTCGCCGTCGACGGACCGTTGGACGCGCCGCGACTGCGGGCGGCCTGGGAAGCGCTGGTCTCGCGGCACGACGCGCTGCGTGCGTGCTTCCACCGTCTCGCCTCGGGCGAGGCCGTGCAGACCGTGGCCCGTGACGTACGACTGCCATGGCGCGAGGTCGACCTGTCGGACCTCGGCAGGGACGAGGCGTTCACCGAGGCGGACCGGCTCGCCGAGAACGAGACGGTGGAACGGCTGGACCTGACGGCCGCACCCCTGCTGCGCCTGCTGCTGATCCGTATCGGCGCGGAACAGCACCGGCTCGTCGTCACCAGCCACCACATCGTGGCCGACGGATGGTCGACACCGGTGATGCTCAACGAAGTCTCGGCGACCTACGCGGCATCACCCCTCACCACGGCCGCACCTCCCACAACCGCCACCACCCGCCCACCCACACCCACCTGTTCCGCCTCGTACGGGGACTACCTGGCCTGGCTGGACAGGCAGGACAAGGAGGCCGCGCGGGCCGCCTGGCGGGCGGAGCTGGCCGGAGCCGACGAACCGACACTGGTGGCACCGGCGGACCTCGGCGGCGGCCTCGTCCTGTCCGAGGAGCGCTCCGTGCGGCTGTCCGGGGCGGCGACGCGGGCCGTCACCGCGCTGGCCCGGTCCCAGGGGCTGACCGTCAACACCGTCGTGCAGGGCGCGTGGGCGCTGGTGCTCGCCCGGCTCGCCCGGCGCACGGACATCGTGTTCGGCACCACCGTGGCGGGGCGGCCGCCCGAGATCCCCGGTGTCGAGTCGATGATCGGCCTGTTCATCAACACCCTGCCGGTCCGCGTCCGTCTCGACGCCCGACAGCCGGTCCTCGCCCTGCTCACGCAACTGCAGGAGCGGCAGGCAGCCCTGATACCCCATCAGCACACTGGGCTCGCCGAGATCCAGGCGCTCGGCGGACCCGGCGCCGTCTTCGACACGATGCTGATGGTCGAGAACTACCCACGGAACACCTCCCGGCTCTCCGACCCCGATCTGCCCCACGACCCCGACCTGCCCCACGACCCGTCCGGCCCCGCCCGCGGCCCGGTCACCCTCACCCAGCTCAGCAGCCAGGCGGGAACGCACTACCCCCTGGCCATCGGTGTCGTCCCGGACGACCGCATCGAGATCCGGGTGACGTACCGCCCGGATGTGTTCGACGGACAGCGGGCACTCCAAGTGGGCCGGCAGCTGATACGGGTGCTCGAACAGCTCGCGGCCGACCCGGCCCTGCGGGTGAGCGACATCGACGTACTGGGAACGGCCGAGCGCACCGCGGTCGTGGACCGCTGGAACGACACCGCCCGTCCGGTCCGGACGGGGACGTTGGGCGAGCTGTTCGACGCGCAGGCGCGCCGCTCCCCGGACGCCCCGGCCGTGACGGGGACCGACAGGCAGTGGACGTACGCCGAACTCGGCCGGGCCGCCGACCACGTGGCGCACGAGCTGACGACGCGCGGCGTACGCCGGGGACACCTGGTCGGCGTGGTCATGGAGCGCTGCGTGGATGTCGTCGCGGTGCTGCTGGGGGTGGCCAAGGCGGGAGCGGCGTTCGTGCCGGTCGACCCGGCGTACCCGGCCGAGCGCATTGCGCACGTGCTCGCCGACGCGGACCCCGCGCTCGTCGTGTGCACGACCACGACCGAGCCGGCGCTACCCGCGGACGTCACCCGCTGGGTGTTCGACACCCCCCTGCCCGTCTCCGCGCTCACCGGGCGTACGACCCGACCGACAGAGCCGGCGTGCCACGAGGAAGACCCGGCGTGCCACGAGGAAGACCCTGCGTGCCGCATGGAGGGCCCGGTGTGCCGCGTGGAGGACGCCGCGTACGTGATCTACACGTCCGGTTCGACGGGCACACCCAAGGGCGTGGTCGTCTCGCACGGCGGCATCGGCAACCTCGCCACCGGCCAGATCGAACGCTTCGCCGTACGGCCGGACTCACGCGTCCTGCAACTGGCCTCGTGGAGCTTCGACGCCGCGGTCTCCGAAATGTGCATGGCCCTGCTGTCCGGCGCGGCGCTGGTGGTGGCCGACGGCGACAGGCTCCCGCCGCACGGCTCACTGGAGGAGGTCGCCGCCGAGCTCGGGGTCACCCACATGACCGTGCCCCCGTCGGTCCTCGGGACCGTGGATTCCCTGCCGGACACCGTGGAGACGCTGGTGGTCGCGGGGGAGGAGTGCCCGGCCTGGCTGGCGCGGCGCTGGTCGGACCGGCGGCTGGTCAACGCGTACGGGCCCACCGAGGTGACCGTCTGCGCGGCGATGAGTGAGCCCCTGCGGCCGGCGGCGGGCGAAGAAGCCGTGCCGATCGGCCGCCCCCTGGTCAACACCCGGACGTACGTCCTCGACGCCTTTCTGAAGCCGGTCGCCCCGGGAACCGTGGGTGAGCTGTACGTCGCCGGGCCCGGCCTGGCACGCGGCTACCTGCACCGGCCAGGGCTGACGGCGGAGCGCTTCGTGGCGTGTCCCTTCGGTGGGCGTGGGCGGATGTACCGGACCGGTGACCTGGTCCGGTGGACGACTGCGGGTGAGCTGCTGTTCGTGGGGCGTGCGGACGAGCAGGTGAAGGTGCGCGGCTTCCGGGTGGAGCTGGGCGAGGTCGAGTCGGTCCTAGCCGGACATGAGTGCGTAGGTCAGGCCGTCGTAGTGGCCCGCTCCGACGCCGGGGGCGGCGAGAGGCGCCTTGTCGGCTATGTCGTGCCTCAGGACCAGGGGGGTGTCGACCCCGAGCAGTTGCGCCAGTACGTGGCCGGGGTGCTGCCGGAGTACATGGTGCCGGTGGCGGTCGTGGTGCTGGACGCGTTGCCGTTGACGGTGAACGGGAAGGTGGACCGGACCGCTCTCCCCGCACCGGACTTCACCGAACGTGTCTCGGACCGTGGGCCCCGCACGGAGGCGGAGCGGGTGCTGTGCGGGCTGTTCGCCGAGGTGTTGGGGTTGGAGCGGGTCGGGGTCGAGAACGGTTTCTTCGAGCTGGGCGGCGACTCGATCAGCTCGATGCAACTGGCCTCCCGGGCCCGTCAGGCGGGCCTCGTGCTCACGCCGCGCCAAGTGTTCGAGGAGAAGACCGCGGAGCGGCTCGCGCTGGTCGTGGGGACAGCGGGCCGTGAGGTCGCGGTGCACGATGTCGGCGTCGGCGAGCTGCCCTGGACACCGGTCATGCGGGCGCTGGGCGCCCGCGTCACCGGCCCGGGCTTCGCTCAGTGGGTGGTGCTGGCCACCCCGGCCGGGCTGACGCCCGACGTCCTCGCGGCAGGTCTGGGTGCCGTGCTCGACCGGCACGACATGCTGAGGGCCCGCACGGTTGCCGACGAATTGAAGCTGATCGTCGGCGAGCCGGGGTCATTCGACGCCGCGAGCCTGATCACGCGCGTGGACGCGTCACGCGTTGACGCGCCGCATGGCGAAGGGCCGGACCTGGGTGAGCTGGCCCGTCAGGCGGCGGGACGGCTGGACCCGGTGTCCGGTGTGATGGTGCGGGCGGTGTGGGTGGACGCGGGTCCCGACCGCCTCGGCCAACTGGTGCTCGTAGCACATCACTTGGTGGTGGACGGGGTGTCCTGGCGTGTGCTGGTCCCGGATCTGCGGGCCGCGTGCGAGGCGGCAGCCGAGGGGCGTGCGCCGAAGTTGGAGCCGGTCGGCACGTCGTTCCGGCGCTGGGCGGAACTGCTGGTCGCGCAAGCGGCTGATGAGAACCGTGTCGCGGAACTGGGCGGCTGGCTGGCCCTGCTGGGTGAGACCCGACAACGCGTCGCGCGACGACCCTTGAACCCGGACACCGACACCGCCCGAACCCTGCGCCGCCGAACCTGGACGGTGCCGCCGAAGCAGGCCGAAGCCTTGTTGAGCCGGACGCCCTCCGCCTTCCACTGCGGTGTCGACGATGTCCTGCTGGCGGCGCTGGCCGGCGCGGTCGGGCTGTGCAAACCGGAGACGGCGGCAGGGCTCCTGGTGGACGTCGAGGGGCACGGCCGTGAGCCGATCGGGGATGTCGATCTGTCACGCACGGTGGGCTGGTTCACCAGTGCGCACCCGGTACGGACGGACACGAGCGGCATCGACCTGGCCCAGGCCCTGGCGGGCGGGCCTGCCGCCGGGATGTTGCTGAAGGCGGTCAAGGAGCAGGTGCGCGCGATCCCGGGCGACGGGCTCGGCTACGAGCTGCTGCGCCACCTCAACCCGCAGACCGCCCCCGAACTCCGCTCCCGCCCCACCCCGGAGATCGCCTTCAACTACCTGGGCCGCTTCACCGCAGGCACACCACAAACCCCCTCGTCCGTATGGCAGTTGACCGGCGAGACCGCGATCGGCGGCACCGTCTCCCCCGACATGCCGCTGCGGCACGCCCTGGAGGCAGGGGCCGCGGTACGCGACACCCCGGAAGGGCCTGAGCTGACCATCACCCTGAGCTGGGCGGACGAGGCGGTGCCGGAGACGGAGGCCGAGCGGCTCGGCCGGACCTGGGCGGCGATGCTGGACGGCCTGGCCGCGCACACCACCACCGACCTCACCGCCGGCGGACACACCCCCTCCGACTTCCCTCTCCTGCGCACCGCACTGACACAGGGTGACGTGGAGGAGCTGGCAGCCGCGGTGCCGGTGCTGACCGACGTGTGGCCGCTGTCACCGCTGCAGGAAGGCATGCTGTTCCACGCCACCTACGACGAGGGCGGCCCCGACGTCTACGAAGGCCAGCGCGCCCTGGAGCTCGAAGGGCCGCTGGACGCGGCCCGGCTGCGCGCCGCATGGCAGGCACTGCTGCGCAGGCACCCGACTCTGCGCGCGAGCTTCCACCGCCTCGCGTCGGGCGAGGCCGTCCAAGCCGTGGCCCGGGACGTCGAACTGCCCTGGCGCGAAGCCGATGTGGCGGGCCTCTCCGACGCCGAGGCGGTCGCCGAGACGGAGCGCCTGGCCGCCGGTGAACGCGCGGAACGGATCGATGTCACGAAGGCGCCGCTGATGCAGCTGCTCCTGATCCGCCTCGGCGAGAACCGCCACCACCTGGTCATCACCAGCCACCACATCATCATGGACGGCTGGTCCCTGCCCGTCCTGATCGGTGATCTCTCGGCCGTGTACGAGGCGTTGGCGGCGGACGGCGATGAACGGGACCTCCCGGCCGTGACGTCCTACCGCGACTACCTGGCCTGGCTCGACCGGCAGGACAAGGAGGAGGCGCGGCGGGCCTGGCGCACGGAACTGGCCGGTCTCGACGAGCCGACGCTCGTCGTGCCCGCCGACTCGGTGCGGGTGCCGGTCGTGCCCGACCGGGTGCGCTTCGCGTTCCCCGAGGAGCTGTCCCGGGGCGTCGCCGACCTGGCCCGCGACCGCGGCCTGACCGTGAACACCCTGATGCAGGGCGCGTGGGCGCTGCTGCTCGCGCGCCTCGCCGGACGCACCGACGTCGTGTTCGGCGCCACCGTCGCCGGGCGGCCCCCCGACCTGCCGGGTGCCGAAACGGCGATCGGCCTGTTCATCAACACGCTCCCGGTGCAGGTACGGCTCGACGCGCGGCAGCCTGCCGCCGACATGCTGGCCGGACTCCAGGAGCACCAGGTCGCCCTGATGACCCATCAGCACGTCGGCCTCTCCGAAATACACCAACTCGCCGGGCCGGGCGCCGACTTCGACACCCTCGTCGTCTACGAGAACTACCCCCACCCGCCCGCGAGCGGCGACACGTCCCCCGCGGCCCTCACCATCCGTCCCGCGGGCACCCCGCAGGACATGGGCCACTACCCCCTGACCTTCGTCGTCTCGCCGGGCGAGCGCATGCAGGGCGACTTCGTGTTCCGGCCGGACGTCTGCGACCGCGCCCGCGCCGAAACCATGGTCGCGTCCCTGACGCGGATCCTGGCGCAGCTGGTCGCGGACCCGTCGACCCCCGTGGGCCGGGTGGACGTGACCGACAACGCCGTGCACGACCGGGTCGTACGCGAATGGAGTGCCACGGGTCCGCCGATGACCCCGGCGCCGATCCCGGAGCTGCTCGACCGTCAGGTGGCGGAGTCGCCGGATGCGGTGGCACTGGTGGCTGGTGAAAAGGCGCTCAGTTATGGGGAGTTGGGTGCACAGGCGAGCCGTCTCGCCCGGTATGTGATGGCTGCGGGCGTGGGGCCCGAGGTGCGGGTGGCCGTGGTGGGCGAGCGGTCCGTGTCCCTGCTGGTGTCGCTGCTCGCGGTGTCGCTGGCGGGTGGCGTCTTCGTCCCGGTGGACGCGGGATATCCGGCGGAACGGATCGCGTACGTGCTGGAAGACGCGGACCCGGCGGTGCTCGTGTGCACGGTCGCGTCGCGGGGCGTGGTGCCCGACAGCTTCGCGGGGCGGGTCGTGGTCGTGGACGACCCGGTGGTGGCGCGCGAGATCGGGCGGCTCCCGGCGGGTCCGGTGCGGGAGGGGGAGCGGTCGGTGCCTTTGGCGGCCGACCACGCCGCGTACGTCATCTACACCTCGGGCTCCACCGGCGAGCCCAAAGGCGTCGTCGTCACCCACACGGGGCTGGAGAACCTCGCGCGGGCCCAGATCGACCGGTTCGCGGTGCGGGCGGACTCACGCGTGCTGCAGTTCGCGTCGCCGAGCTTCGACGCCGCCGTCTCGGAACTGTGCATGGCGCTGCTCTCGGGCGCTGCGCTGATCGTCGCGGGGGCCGACGAGCTGCCGCCGCGCGTGTCGCTGCACGCCGCCCTGCGGGAGACGCGCGCTACCCATGTGACCGTGCCGCCGAGCGTGCTGGCGGCCGAGGACGCCCTGCCGGACGGGCTCGCGACGCTGGTCGTGGCCGGGGAGGCCTGTCCGCCGGGGCTGGTGGACAGGTGGTCGTCCGGACGGCGGATGATCAACGCGTACGGGCCGACCGAGACCACGGTCTGCGCGGCGATGAGCGAGCCGCTGACACCCGGCCGCGACCTCGTCCCCCTGGGGCGTCCGATGACCGGCGTACAGACGTACGTCCTGGACGAGTTCCTGCTGCCCGTGCCGCCAGGGGTGACCGGCGAGCTGTACGTGGCCGGCGCGGGACTGGCCCGCGGATACCTGGCACGCCCGGCACTTTCGGCGCGGCGCTTCGTGGCCTGCCCGTTCGGCGCGGGGGAGCGGATGTACCGCACGGGTGACGTGGTCCGGTGGACCGACGAGGGCGAACTGCTCTTCGTGGGCCGCTCCGACGACCAGATCAAGATCCACGGACACCGGATCGAGCCCGGTGAGATCGAGGCGGTCCTCGCCGCGCATCCGGACGTCGCGCAGGCCGTCGTCGTCGCCCGCCAGGACCGCCCCGACGACACCCGCCGGCTGGTGGCGTACGTCGTCGCCGACGGCGATCTGGTGCCGGGACTCCCCGCGTACGTACGCGACAGGCTGCCGGAGTACATGGTGCCGACGGCGTTCGTGCCCCTGGAGAGGCTGCCGCTCACCCCCAACGGGAAGGTCGACCGGACCGCCCTGCCGGCACCCGACTTCGCCGGGCGGGTCACCGGCCGCGCACCCAGGACCGCGACCGAGCGCACCCTGTGCGAGCTGTTCGCCGAGGTGCTCGGCCTGGACCGGGTCGGCGTCGACGACAGCTTCTTCGAGCTGGGCGGCGACTCGATCATGTCGATGCAGCTCGCGTCACGGGCCCGTCGCGCGGGCCTGACGCTCACCTCGCGGCAGGTCTTCGAGGAGAAGACCCCCGAACGCCTCGCGCAGGTGACGGTGGCCGCCGAACCGGAGACCGCACCCGATGACACTCCTGACATCGGCGTCGGCGAGGTGCCCTGGACCCCCGTGATGCACGCGCTGGGCGAGCGTGCGACGAGCCCCGCGTTCGCGCAGTGGGTGGTGGTCGGCGCCCCGGCCGGTATCGGCCTCGACGTCCTCTCCGCAGGTCTCGCCGCCCTCCTGGACACGCACGACATGCTGCGCGCCCGGACCGTGCCCGGCGAGCCGAAGCTGATCGTCGGGGAGCGGGGCTCGGTCGACGCGAGCGCCCTCGTGTCCCGCGCCGACGCGACGGCCGCAGCGACCGGAACGCTGGACGAGGTCGCGGGCCGCGCGGCACGGGAAGCGGCCCGACAGCTCGACCCGTCCGCCGGGACACTCGCCCGCGCCGTATGGGTCGACGCGGGCCCCGGCCGCACCGGACGCATCGTCCTCGTGGTGCACCACCTCGTCGTGGACGGCGTGTCGTGGCGCCTCCTCGTCCCCGACCTGCGCGTCGCGTGCGAAGCGGCCGCCGCGGGGCACACCCCTCAACTGGAGCCCGTCGGCACGTCGTTCCGGCGCTGGGCGGAACTGCTGGCCGCGGAGGCGGCCGACGAACGGCGGACCGCGGAGGCCGACGACTGGCTCGCCCTGCTGGGAAAGGAACAACAGGCCGTCGCGAGCCGGGCGTTGGACCCGGGCATCGACACCGTACGCACCCTGCGGCACCGGTCATGGGACGTGCCGCCCGAGCACGCGGCCACCCTCGTGAGCCGCACGCCGACCGCCTTCCACTGCGGCGTCGACGACGTGCTCCTCGCGACCCTCGCGGGCGCGGTCGGCCACTGGCGGCCCGACACCGCGTCCGGCCTCCTCGTCGACATCGAGAGCCACGGACGTCAACCGCTGGAGGGCACCGACCTGTTGCGGACGGTGGGCTGGTTCACCGGCGTGCACCCGGTGCGGCTCGACGTGACCGGCGCCGACCTGGACGCCGCTAGGGCCGGCGGCCCCCCTGCCGGTACGTTGGTGAAGGCCGTTAAGGAGCAGGCCAGGGCGGTGCCAGGCGACGGACTCGGCCACGAACTGCTGCGCCACCTCAACCCCGGGACACGGCCCGTGTTCGAGGCCGCGCCGGCCGCGCAGATCGGCTTCAACTACCTGGGCCGGTTCGCCTCCGGAGGCGGCCGCGCCGCGGGACCGCCGGGACCGTGGGAGATGGCCGGCGAGACCGCGATCGGCGGCTCGGTCGACCCGGACATGCCCGCCACGCACGCAGTGGACGCGGCGGCGGTGGTCAGGGACACCGCCGACGGGCCCGCACTGACGATCACCCTCAGCTGGGCGAGCCGGCTGCTGGACGAAGCCGACGCCGAACAGCTCGGCAGGGCCTGGCTGGACATGCTGGCAGGCCTGGCGGACCACACCGCCGACCCCACCGCGGGCGGACACACCCCGTCCGACTTCCACCTCCTCGACCTCGCACAGCACCAGATCGACGAACTCGAAGCCGGATTCGCCGACGAGAAGCCATGGCCGACAGGCACAAGCCGTAATGAGGAGACAGAGCGATGACGACCCGATCCCGTTCCCTCGTCGAGGATGTGTGGCCCCTCTCGCCGCTGCAGGAGGGCATGCTCTTCCACGCCTCCTACGACGACCAGGGCCCGGACGTCTACACCGTGCAGTCGGCGCTCGACGTCGAGGGGCCCGTGGACACGGATCGGCTGCGGGCGTCCTGGGAGGCGCTCCTGGCCCGGCACGCCGCGCTGCGGGCGTGCTTCCGTCCGGTGACCGGTGCCCGCATGGTGCAGGTGATCCCGCGTGAGGTCGCCCTGCCCTGGTCCGAGGCGGACGTCAGCGCACTCGTGGAGCCCGAGGCCCTCGCCGAGACCGACCGCTTCGCCGCACGCGAACGCTCCCAGCGCTTCGACCTCGCCGTCCCGCCGCTGCTGCGGCTCCTGCTCGTGCGGCTCGGCGAACGACGCCACCGGCTCGTCATGACGTTCCACCACATCCTGCTGGACGGCTGGTCGATGCCGGTCCTCCTGACCGAGCTCTCCCAGGTGTACGAGGCGGGCGGCGACGCCTCCGTCCTGGGGCGCGTGGCACCCTACGGCGAGTACGTGGCGTGGCTCGGCCGCCAGGACAAGGAAGCGGCACGCGCCGCCTGGCGCGCGGAACTGTCCGGCGCCGAAGGAGCGACGCTCGTCGCACCGGCCGACCCGAGCCGCGCCCCGGTGCTTCCCGACCACGTGTTCACCGACCTCCCCGAGGAACTCACCGGCGCCCTGGTCGAGTTGGCACGCGGCCGGGGCCTGACGGTGAACACCGTTGTGCAGGGCGCGTGGGCGCTCGTACTCGCCCGGCTCGCCGGACGCACGGACGTCGTCTTCGGCGCGACCGTCGCGGGCCGCCCCGCCGAACTGCCGGGCGTGGAAGCGATGATCGGCCTGTTCATCAACACGCTGCCCGTGCGCGTACGCCTCGACGGGGCGCAGCACATGAGTGAACTCCTCACGCGGCTGCAGGAGGCCCAGTCCGGCCTCATCGCCCACCAGCACGTCGGACTCGCAGAGGTGCAGAAGCTCGCAGGGCCCGCGGCGGTCTTCGACACGCTCGTCCTGTACGAGAACTACCCGCTCCCGCCGGCCGGCCCCGAGCCGGGCCCCGACGCCGTCACCATCAGGCCCTCGGGGGCGGCGCGCGACGCCTCGCACTACCCGCTCACCCTGGTCGCCGTCCCGGGCGGCGACCGGATGCGCTTCAAGCTGGACTACCGGCCCGACCTGTTCGACCGGGCCGCCGCGGAATCCGTCGTCCAGCGGTTCGTGCGCGTCCTCGAACAGGTCGTGGCCGACCCGTCGGCGCGCGTGGGCGACATCGACGTCCTCGAACCCGCCGAGCGGACCTCGGTGACCGAGCGCTGGAACGCCACCGGACGCCCCCTGTCGGCCGGATCGGTCATCGAGGCGTTCGAGGCGCGGGCCCGCCGGGCGCCGGACGCGGCAGCCGTGCGGTGCGGCGAGGACGCGCTGACCTACGGCGAGCTGGAGGCGCGGGCGAACCGGCTCGCCCGGCACCTGACCGGTCTCGGCGTCACCCGCGAACGCCGCGTGGGCCTGTGCCTGCCGCGCGGCACCGACATGATCGTGGCGGAGCTCGCCGTGTGGAAGGCGGGCGGCGCCTTCGTCCCGCTCGACCCCGAACACCCCGCCGACCGGCTCGCCTACATGATCGCCGACAGCGGCGCCGACACCGTCCTGACCACCGGCGCCGCCGCGACCGGGGTGCCTGTGACCGGGGGGCCCGAGGCCGGGGTGCCCGCGACCGGCGTGTCCGCGACCGGTGTGTCCGCGGGCGCCGCCCGCGTGGTGATCCTCGACGAGACGGAGACCGCACGCGCGATAGCGGCGCAGTCCGCCGAACCGCTCGGCGTACCGGTCTCCACCGACCAACTCGCGTACATCATCTACACGTCGGGCTCGACGGGCCGCCCCAAGGGCGTCGCCCTCGCCCACCGCGGCGTGCTGAACCTGGCCGAGGCGATGCGGCCCGCGCTGGACCTGCGCGACGGCGTCGTGATGCTGCAGTTCGCGTCCTTCAGCTTCGACGGCGCGGTCCTGGACGTGGCCGTCACGCTGGCCGCAGGCGGCACGCTCGCCATCGCCACCGCCGAGGAGCGCACCGATCCCGACGCGCTCGCGGCCATGATCCGCTCGCACGGGGTCGAGGCCGCCAGCGTCGTGCCTTCGGTGCTGCGCACCCTGGACCCCGCGAGCGTCCCGGACGTACGGAACTGGGTCCTCGGAGGCGAATGGCTGACCGCCGACCTCGCGAGCCGCTGGACGGCGCGGGCGCAGGTGTGGAACACCTACGGCCCCACCGAGGCCACCGTGATGGCGACCGTGGGCCGCGTCGACGAGGGCATCAAGCCGGTGGACGCCCCGCCGGCCATCGGGCGCCCGCTGGGCAACATGCGGACGTACGTCCTCGACGGCTTCCTGCGTCCGGTGCCGCCGGGCGTGACCGGTGAGCTGTACGTCGCGGGGCCGGGCGTGGCCCGCGGCTATGCGGGACGGCCCGATCTGACGGCGGAGCGGTTCGTGGCCTGCCCGTTCGGCACGGGCGGACGCATGTACCGCACGGGGGACCTGGCCCGCTGGAGCGCCGACGGACAGCTGTCGTTCGCGGGGCGCGTGGACGAGCAGGTGAAGCTGCGCGGCTTCCGGATCGAGCCGGGCGAGGTCGAAGCGGTCCTGGCCGGGCACCCGTCCGTGAGCCAGGCGGCGGTGATCGCCCGCGAGGACCTGCCGGGCGACAAACGCCTCGTCGCGTACGTCGTCCCGGCGGCGGACGGCGCCCTCGACACCGAGGAGCAGACCCACACAGGGAACGCCGTCCTCGACACCGAGGAGCACACCCGCACAGGGCACGCCGTCCTCGACACCGAAGCGCTGCGCGCCTTCGCCGGCACCCGGCTCCCCGAGTACATGGTCCCGGCGACCGTGGTCGTCCTCGACGCGCTGCCGCTCACCGTCAACGGCAAGCTCGACCGCTCCGCGCTGCCCGCCCCCGAACTCGCCGTACGCGGCGGCCGCGACCCGCACACTCCCGTCGAGGCCGCCCTGTGCGACCTCTTCGCCGAGACGCTCGGCACCGAACGGGCCGGCGCCGAGGACTCGTTCTTCGCGCTCGGCGGCGACTCGATCTCGTCGATGATGCTGGTGTCCGGCGCCCGCCGCGCGGGCCTCGCGATCACCGCACGACAGGTCTTCGAGCACCGCACCCCGGCGGCCCTCGCGCTGGTCGCCGTCCCGTCGGACACCGCGAACGCGGGCGGCGGCGACTCCGGGACCGGCGAGGTGCCTCTGACGCCGGTGATGCACGAACTGCTCGACCGGGTCGGCGTCGACGCGGTCGGCCGGGTCGTCCAGTCCGCCGTGCTCGAGGCCCCGGCAGACGTGCGCACCGAGACGCTGGCCGACGCGGTGCGGGCGGTGGTCGACCACCACGACGCGCTCCGGGCGCGCCTGGTGACCGAACCGGAGCGGCGCCTCGTGGTGTCCGCACCCGGCACGGTGCCCGCCGCCTCGTTCGTACGCCGCTTCGACGCGACCGGCACGGCCCCCGAAGACCTGCCGCGGGTGATCGCGGAGGAGACCCGGGCCGCCGTGGAGCGGCTCGACCCACGGGCCGGCGTCATGCTGCAGGCGGTCTGGCTCGACCTCGGTCCCGACACCGCGGGGCGGCTCGTCCTGGTCGTCGACCACCTCGTGATGGACGCCGTGTCCTGGCGTATCCTGCTGCCCGACCTGGAGCGTGCGTGCGCCGCGACGGCCGCGGGCCGCACCCCCGAACTGGAGCCGGTGCCCACGTCGTTCCGGCACTGGGCGCGTGCCCTGGCGGAGCAGGCGGCAAGCGAGGAACGGGCGGCCGAGCTCGACGCGTGGACCCAGCTGCTCCAAGGGCCCGACCCGCAGCTCACCGCGCTGCCCATGGACCCGGAGCTCGACCTCGCCGACACCGTGCGGCGCACGTCGGTGACCGTCCCGGCCCACGTCACGTCCGCGCTCCTGACCGCGGTGCCCGAGGCGTTCCACGCGGGCGTCGACGACGTGCTGCTGACCGGACTCGCCGCGGCCGTCGCGGAGTGGTGCGACGGCGCGTCGGACGGCGGCTTCCTGGTGGACGTGGAAGGGCACGGCCGCGAGGCCCTGTCCGAGACCATGGACCTCTCGCGCACGATCGGCTGGTTCACCGCAAGCCACCCGGTACGGATCGATGCGGGCACGACCGGCCCTGACGACCTCGAAGACTTCCGCGACGGCGGCCCGGTCGCGGGCAGCGCCGTCAAGCGAGTCAAGGAACAACTGCGGGCGGTCCCCGGCGACGGACTCGGTCACGGCCTGCTGCGCCACCTCGCCCAAGGCGCGGCCGCCGGGCTCGCGAACCTGCCCGGCGCCCGGATCGGCTTCACCTACCTCGGCCGGGTCCCGGTCGGCGCGGGCGGCGGGACCGACGACACAGCACCCGGCCGGAGCCAGGGCCCGGCGGGCGATCCCGCGGGCGGCCGCTTCCCGGTGGCCCATCCGCTGGAGGTCACCTGCGTCGTCCACGACCACGCCGACGGGCCGCGGCTCACGCTCGACGTGGCATGGCCGCAGCGACTGCTCGACGAGACGGCGGCACAGGCACTGGTCGAGTGCTGGGCGGCGATGCTGGCCGGCCTGGCCGCGCACGTCGACGAGCCCACCGCGGGCGGCCACACCCCCTCCGACTTCCCGCTGGTCACCCTCGACCAGGCACAGATCGAGAAGCTGGAGACCGCGGCCCCCGACCTGGTGGACATCTGGCCGCTGTCGCCGCTGCAGGAAGGTCTCCTCTTCCACGCCCTGTTCGACCGGCAGAGCACCGACGTGTACGTCGAGCAGATGATCGTCGGCCTGGAGGGCCCGCTCGACGCGGCACGCCTCCGCGCGGCCTGGCAGGCGCTCCTCGACCGGCACGCCAGCCTGCGGGTGGGCTTCCGCCAGGTGGCGGGGTCCGGACAGTCCGTGCAGGTCGTCGCGGACCGCGCGATCCTGCCGTGGCGCGAGGAGGACTTCTCCGAGCTGGACGAGGACGCGGCATGGGCACAGTCCGAGCGGCTCGGCGGGGAGGAGCGGGACAAGGGCTTCGACCTGGCGAAGCCGCCGCTGGTGAAGGTGCTCCTCGCCAAAACCGGTGAGGACCGGTACCGCATGATGGTGACGCTCCATCACATCGTGCTCGACGGCTGGTCGTTGCCCGTTCTGCGGCGCGAACTGTGGGCCTGCTACGAAGCGGGCGGCACAGCGGCGGGACTGCCGCCGGTGACGCCCTACCGCGACTACCTGGCCTGGCTGGCCCAGCAGGACAAGGAGGCGGCGCAGGAAGCGTGGCGGGAGGAGCTCGCCGGCACGGACGAACCGACGCAGGTCGTCCCCATGTCTCCGGGCGCGGTCGCCGCGACGGACCCGAACGTCTCGTCCGGCGAGGTCTTCGCCGTGGCGGGACCCGCGCTCGACCGTGCGCTCGGCGACCTGGCCCGCGCCGGGGGCGTGACGCTGAACACGGTCGTCCAGACCGCCTGGGCGCTGGTCGTCGGCCAGTTGGCCGGACGCCAGGACGTGGTGTTCGGTGCCTCCGTGGCCGGCCGGCCCGCGGACCTGCCCGGCATGGAGAACATGCTCGGCCTGTTCATCAACACCGTTCCGGTACGCGTACGGTTCGACCCGGCATGGACCGTCGCCGACGTCCTCACGGACGTACAGGCCCGGCAGTCCGTCCTGATGGACCACCAGTACCTGAGCCTGGGCGACATCCAGCGCGTGGCGGGACGCGGAGCGACGTTCGACACGCTCATGGCGTTCGAGAGCTTCCCCACCGGGATGGACGCCGCGACGGAGGACGACGGGAGCACCCGCGAGCCCGGACCGGCCGGCGTGGAACTCACCGAGGCCGGCATGCGCGAGTCGATCAACTACCCGCTCGGCCTGGTGGTGGACCCCCTCAACGGCCTGCGGATGCGGCTCACCTACCGCCCGGACGCCTTCGACGAGGAGGCGGCCCGCGCACTCCTCGACCGGCTGCTGCGGGCCCTGCGGCAGATGGCCGCCGACCCGCGGGCACCCGTCGGCAGGCTGCGGCTCTCCGACGCCGCGGAACGCACCCGCGTCCTGGAGGGCTGGAACACCACGGCCGTGTCCCACCCGGACACCCTGGTCCCCGACCTGTTCGCCGCGCACGCTGAGCGCGCGTCCGATGTGACGGCCGTGCGGTGCGGCTCGGACTCCTTGTCGTACGGGGAGTTGGAGGCGCGGGCGAACCGTCTGGCCCGGTATCTGGTCGGGCTGGGGGTGGGCGCTGAGTCACGGGTCGGCTTGTGTCTGCCGCGTGGGGTCGACATGGTCGTGGGCGAGCTGGCGGTGTGGAAGGCGGGCGGCGCGTTCGTGCCGCTGGACCCGGAGTACCCGGCGGACCGGCTGTCGTACATGGTCGCGGACAGCGGGGCGGCCGTTGTGCTGGGCGCCGGGGAGAGCCTGGCCGAGGTGTCGGTCGGCGGGGCGCGTGCGGTGCTGCTGGACGACCTGGAGGTCGCTCCCGCCCTCGCCGAGGAGGCCGACACGCCACTTGGCTGCCGCCTGACGCCTGATCAGCTCGCCTATGTGATCTATACGTCGGGTTCGACGGGTCGTCCCAAGGGTGTGGGGGTGGCGCATGGTGGCGTGGCGAATCTGGCGGCGGCGATGTGTCCGGTGATGGGGGTGGCCGAGGGTGTCACCGTGCTGCAGTTCGCGTCGTTCAGTTTCGATGCGGCGGTGCTGGATGTGGCGGTGACGCTGTCCGGTGGTGGCACCCTGGCGATCGCCTCGGCCGAGGAGCGTGCGGAGCCGACAGCGCTTGCGGAGATGATCGAGTCGACCGGTGTCACCACGGCCAGCGTCGTGCCCTCCCTGCTCTCCATGCTCGACCCCTCCGCCGTCACCGGAGTGCGCACCTGGGTCCTAGGCGCGGAACTGATGACCGCCGGACTCGCCGGCCGCTGGACGACACAAGCACGGGTGTGGAACACGTATGGCCCCACCGAAGCAACCGTCATGGCCACCGCGGGCCCCGTCGACGAGGACATCCGGCCGCAGGACAAGCCACCGGCGATCGGACGCCCGCTGGACAACGTACAGACGTATGTCCTGGACGGTTTCCTGCACCCGGTTCCCGTCGGTGCGACGGGGGAGCTTTACGTGGCGGGGCCGGGTGTAGCCCGCGGCTATGTGGGCCGGTCCGACCTGACGGCGGAACGCTTCGTGGCGTGCCCCTTTGGTGCGGGTGGTCGGCGGATGTACCGGACCGGGGACCTGGCCCGCTGGACGGCCGAGGGGCAGTTGACCTTTGTCGGCCGTGCGGACGAGCAGGTGAAGGTGCGCGGGTTCCGGGTGGAGCCGGGCGAGGTGGAGGCGGTGCTCGCGGCGCATCCCGGGGTGCGGCAGGCCGCGGTGGTCGCCCGCGAGGACCGCCCCGGCGACAAACGCCTCGTCGGTTATGTCGTGCCCGAGACCAAGGACCTGGAGATCCAGTCCGTCCACGACCACCTGGCGAAGGAACTGCCCGAGTACATGCGGCCCGCCGCCGTCGTGGTCCTGGAGACGCTGCCGCTCACGGGCAACGGAAAGATCGACCGTGGCGCGCTGCCCCGCCCCGACTTCGCCGGACGCATCTCGGGCCGGGAACCGGAGACCGAGCTCGAAGCGACCCTGTGCGCGCTGTTCGCCGAGGTCCTCGGCCTGGAACGGGTGGGCGTCGACAACAACTTCTTCGACCTGGGCGGAGACTCGGGCCTGGCGATGCGGCTCGCCGCACGCATCCGCGAGGAGCTCGGCAGCGAGCTGAGCATGCGGCGGTTCTTCGGCGAGTCCACCCCGCTGGGCGTGGCCCGGATGCTGACGTCCAAGGAACTTCCGGAGCTGCGCCCGGTCGACCACCCCGACGAGATCCCCGTCACCGCGAGCCAGCTGCGCTCCTGGCGGCTCGCCCGAGCCAACCCGGACTCCGCCGCCCAGCGGACCTCGATCGCGCTGCGGCTGGGCGGCAGGCTCGACAAGGAGGCGCTGGAGGCGGCGCTGGGAGACGTCGCGGCACGGCACGACATCCTGCGGACGACGTTCGTGGGGGCCGGTGCCGAAGGCGACGACGTACAGGGCGACGTACAAGAGGACGCGCAGCATGGCGACGCACAGCGAGGGGACGCGGGTCCGGACGAGGTGCGGCAACGCGTCCTGGACGCCGAAGCCGTCCGCCCCGCCCTGCCCGTGGCGTCCGCGGCCGAGGAGGACCTGCCGCGCCTCCTCGCCGACCACGCGGCGCACGAGTTCGACCTCGCCAGGGAAACTCCGTTGGCGGCCCGCCTGTTCGCGGTCGCGGAGAACGACCACGTACTGCTCCTCGTCGTGCACCGCATCGCGACCGACGACGCGTCGCTGATCATCCTGGTCCGCGACCTGGCGGCCGCCTACGGCGCACGCAGGGAAGGCCGCGCACCCGAACGGGCCCCGCTGCCCCTGCAGTTCGCGGACTACGCCCTGTGGGAGCAGGAGCTGCTCAGGGACGAGGAGGACCGCGACAGCCTGATCGGCGAACAGTTCGCCTACTGGAAGAAGGCCCTGGCGGACGCCGAGACCGAAATGGAGCTGCCCGCCGACCGGCCGCGGCCGCCACGGCCCACCCACCGCGCCGACGAGGTGCCGATGGCCCTCGACAGCGCCACGCACATCCGGCTCACGGAGATCGCCGAGGCCGACGGAGCGACCTTCTTCATGATGGTGCAGGCCGCACTCGCGCTGCTCCTCGCCGGGCTCGGCGCCGGCACCGACATCACCCTCGGCACGGTGCTGCCGCGCCGGGACGAGGAAGGCGACCTGGACGGGCTCATCGGCCCGTTCGCCGGACCGCTGGTCCTGCGCACGGACACCTCCGGCGACCCCACGTACCGCGAACTGCTCCGCCGAGCACGCGACACCTACCAGCGCGCGGTCCAGAACCCCGACGTCCCCTTCGGCCGTCTCGTGGACGCCCTGGCACTTCCCGCCGAGGACCGGCACCCCGTCTTCCAGGTGGTGCTCGAGATCCTCAGCGACTCCGCCGAGATGTGGGAGTCCCCGGAACTGCCCGGCCTGCGCACCACCCGCCTGCCCGTGGGGACAGCGGCGGCCGAGACCGACCTCGTGGTCGGCCTCACCGAACGGCACGGGTCCGACAGCGGGCCGAACGGAGTCGACGGCGTGCTCCGCTACGCCACCGAACTGTTCGACCGCTCCACCGCCACCGCGCTCGCCCTGCGGCTCACCCGCGTCCTCCAGCAGGTCGCGGACGACCCGGAACTCCGGCTGAGCCAGGTGGAACTCCTCCTGGACGAGACGGAACGCCACCAGGCCCTGGAGACCCGGGACGCCACGGCGGCACAGATCCCGGACGGAACCGTCGTCGAGCTGCTCGCCGAACAGGCCGCGCTGGCCCCCGACGCCGTCGCCGTCATGGACCACGAGGGTCTGCTCACCCACGGCGCGCTGGACGCCGCGGCCGCCGGGCTCGCCCGGCGCCTCGCCGAGCGGGGCATCGGAGCCGAGGACGTGGTCGTCCTGGCGCTGCCGCCCACCACCGGCCTCGTCGTCGCCCTGCTCGGCGTGCTCAAATCGGGTGCCGCCTGCCTGATCGCCGACCCGAACCGGCCCATGGAGGACGTCGCGTCCTGCCTGCGGCAGGTCACCCCCGCCGCCCTGGTCTGCGCGACGGCCATGGCGCCGCTCCTCGGCGACGGCGTGACGGTCCCCGTCGTACTGCTCGACGACCCGAGGCTCGCCGCCACCAACGACCCGTCCCCGCAAGGCGGTTCGCCGCTCCGGGCGCCCCTGCCCCGGCAGGCGGCACTCGTCCTCGGCGCCACCGCGGCGGACAGTGACGACGGGACCGTCGCAGGCGCCGTCGTCGAGCACCGGACGCTCGTCGACCACGCCGTGCACCACCAGCACGCGGCCCCCACGCACCACGGGGTGACACTCCTCGACGTACGGGCCCCCATGCCCGCACTGCTGACACCGCTGCTCTCCGCCCTGTGCGCGGGCGGCGGCGTCCGCCTCGGCACGCCGGGCCAGGACGCGGCACCGACCGCCGGGCCAGGCGGCACACAACACCTCGTCACCGCGCTGGAGTTGCTGCCGACCGCATCCGGCAGGGCAGCAGGGGAGGCGCCCTTCGCGGAGGTCACCGTGGTCGACTCCGGCGGCCCCGCCACCGTCGACGACACCCGGGCCTGGTTGGCGGCCCACCCCCGCACCACCCTGGTCAGCGCCCACGGCGCGGCGGAGACCGGCGGCCCGTGGCTCGGGCACCGGACCGGCCCCGGCGAGACCCCGCCCGGCCCGGAGCGCACCGGCAGGCCCGTACCCAACACCCGCGCCTTCGTCCTGGACGACTTCCTGCGCCCGGTCCCGCCGGGCGCCACGGGCGACCTGTACGTCGCCGGATCGTCACTGGCCCGCGGCTACGCGGAAGCCCCGGCGCTGACCGGCGAACGGTTCGTGGCCTGCCCGTTCGGGGCCGAGGGTGAGCGGATGCTGCACACCGGCGAACGCGCGAGGCGCACCGCGGCCGGCCTGCTCACCCTCCGCGGCAAGGGCAGGAACGGAACACGCGCGGACGCCGGCCGCCGCGCGGGCGGCGACCACGGCGACCTGGAGATGCTGCTGCCGCTGCGCCCCAAGGGCAGCCTCCCGCCGCTGTTCTGCATGCACACCGGCACGGGCCTGAGCTGGGCGTACGCAGCTCTCCTGCGGCACCTGCCGCAGGACAGGCCCGTCTACGGCGTGCAGGCCCGCGGACTCGCCGTACCGGAGCCGCTGCCGCAGAGCCTGGCGGAGATGGCGGCCGACTACGCGGAGCAGATCAGGACCGTCCAGCCCGTCGGGCCCTACCACCTGCTCGGCTGGTCCCTCGGCGGCCTGATCGCCCAGGCGGTCGCCACCCATCTCGAGGAACAGGGCGAACAGGTACGGCTCCTCGCGGTGATCGACGGCTACCCCGAAGGGTTCGGCGGAGCCCAGTACAGCGACGCCGCGCCCGAGCCGGGACCGGACGACACGTCCACGCCGAGGGCGAGCGACCTCGGACTGCCGCCCGACGAGAACATCGGCCAGGACATGGACGAAGGACTCAGGGCCAACATGCGCCAGGTCATCGACAACGTGGGACGGCTCACCCCGCACCACACGCCACGCCGCTTCCAGGGCGACCTGCTGCTCTTCGTCGCGGCCGACGACCGGCCCGCGGACAGCCCGGCAGCCGTCTCCGGCGAGAGCTGGCGGCCCTACATCGCCGGCGACATCGAGTCCCACGACATCGCCGCCAGCCACTACACCATGCTGCAGCCCGCACCTTCGGCACGCATCGGCGGTGTCGTCGCGGACAAGCTCCGGGACGCGGCCGACACCGGAAAGGAGTGAGGAGAAAGGAATTCCCGGGGCGTCTCGCGGCGCTCCGGGAATCGTGAATCAATCACGGATCGCACAGGGCGAAAGGGACCCTGAATGTCGAAGGCAATATCGAAGGCAGTGAGCACCTCCGCGCACACCCGGAGGAACGGGATAGAACCCGTTCCGGAACTGACGGAACTGAGCGTCCGCACACCGCTCGTCGAACTGGACACCGGCGGGCGCGCCCCGGCCCGCCACTGGCTCGCCACCGGCTACGACGAGGTGCGGGCGGTCCTCGGCGACGACCGGTTCAGCATGCTGCCGTCCGACGACGGCAGGGGAGGCGGAAAACCGCAGATCGAGGTCGGCAACCTGCGTCAGTACGACCCGCCCGAGCACACGCGGCTGCGCAAGATGCTCACCCCCGAGTTCACCCTGCGGCGCATCCGCAGGCTGGAACCCTTCATCGAGGAGATCGTGGCGCACTGCCTCGACGCGCTGGAGGGCGCAGGCCGGCCCGCCGACCTCGTCCGGCACTTCGCCTGGCCCATCCCCGGCCTGGTGGGCTGTGCGCTCCTCGGCGTGCCCCGCGACGACGCGGCCGAACTCGCCCGCAACCTGAACGTCAGCAGGACCGGCACCGGCTTCGGCCGGCACACCAGCCGCGAGCAACGGGAGCGGCAGCGGGCCGCCGTGAACGCGTACATGATCTACATGGGCAGGCTCGTCCGGCAGAAGCGCCGCGACCCCGGCGACGACCTGCTGGGCATGCTGATCCAGCGGCACGGCACGGAACTCACCGACGAGGAACTGACGGGCATGGCCGCCGCCATCATGGGCTCCGGCCTCGAGGACATCGGCGGCATGCTGGGCCTCGGCCCGCTGGCCCTGCTCGAGAACCCCGACCAGCTCGCCCTGCTCCAGGAGCGGCCGGAGCTGATGGCGTCGGCGGTGGAGGAACTCATCCGCCACGTCTCGTCCGTGCAGAACGCCACACCCCGCACCGCCCTGGTGGACGTGACCGTCGGCGGGCACCTGATCCGGGCCGGCGAGTCCGTCATCTGCTCCCTGCTCGCGGTGAGCCGCACCCCGGTGAACGGCGTGCCGCAGGACACCCTCGACATCACCCGCGACAACTCCGGGCACCTCGCCTTCGGGCACGGCGTCCACCACTGCCTCGGCGCGGTCCTGGCCCGCGTCGAACTGCGCATCGCCATCGCCGCCCTGTTCCACCGGTTCCCCGAGCTGAGCGTCGCGGTCCCCGCGGAGGAAATCCGCTTCCGCACCTGGACACCCAACTACGGAATAGACGAACTCCTCGTCCGCTGGTGAATCCTGGACATCCTTGACGGTGTGCGGAGCCGAATTCAGACTCGTAAGCAAGAAAGGGCGAAAGGATTCCGATAATGCCCAAGCCATTGGACGAAACCGAGCAGTCGCCGCTTGTCAAGACCACCCCTCCAGGGACCATGGACCGCGCATGGCTCGCGACCGGGTACGACGAGGTGCGGGCGATACTCGGCGACACGGACCGGTTCACCACGCTGCCGCCCGCGGACAACATCGAGGACTCCCGACGGCTCGTGCAGCCCGGCAACCTGCTGCACTACGACCCGCCCGAGCACACCCGGCTGCGCAAGATGCTGACCGGCGAGTTCACGCTTCGCCGGGTGCGGGCCCTGGAGCCCCTCGTCGAGGGCATCGTGACGGAGCGTCTGGACGCCATGGAGGGCGCCGAACAGCCCATCGACCTCGTGCCGCACTTCGTGTGGCCCACCACCAGCCTCATCGGCTGCACGCTGCTCGGCATACCCCGCGACGACCAGGCCGAACTGGCCCGCCACCTCGACACCAACCGCATCGACAACCCCGACAGGGACCAGCGGGACGCGGCAGGGAACTCGTACCTGGTCTATCTGAGCAAGTTCACCGCCCTGAAGCGCCGCGATCCCGGCGAGGACCTGCTCGGCCGGCTCATCCAGCGGCACGGCGCCGACCTCACCCCCGCCGAACTGACGGGCACGGCCGCGACGCTCCTCGCCTCCTTCATCCAGAACGTGGGCGGCACGCTGGGCCTCGGCATCCTCGCCCTCCTCGAGAACCCCGACCAGCTCGCCCTGCTGAAGAAGCGCCCCGAACTCCTCGACCACGCGGTGGAGGAGCTGATCCGGAGCGTGTCGATCATCTCGCACGCCTCACCCCGCACCGCCCTGGAGGACGTCACCTTCGCGGGCAGGACGGTCAAGGCTGGGGAGTCCATCGCCTGTTCACTGCTCGGCGCCAACAACACCAGCTCGCCCGGGGAGCCGCAGGAACCCATCGACATCACCCGCGACAACAGCCGCCACATGGCGTTCGGGCACGGCATCCACTACTGCCTCGGCGCACCGCTGACCAGGATGGAACTGCGCATCGCCATAGCGGAACTGCTGCGCAGGTTCCCCGGGGTGCGGCTCGCCGTGCCGCGCGAGGAACTCCGCTTCACGTCGAAGGCCGTGGAGACGCTGCCGGTGGCCTGGTAGGGGGCGACATGCCGCACGAGAGCGCACCCGTACCGCTGCACACCCGCCGCACCCGCCTCGACCCGGCCGACGACCTGCGCCGCCTCGCCGCCGACGGGCCCGTCACCCGCGTCAGCCTGGCCCCCGGCGCCGGCGGCGAACCCCTGTGGCTGGTCACGGGCCACGCAGAGGTCCGCCGGGTCCTCGGCGACCACGTCAGGTTCTCCACCCGCCGCCGCTTCGGCTCCCGCGAACCGGCCGGCGACGACGGGCGGCCCGACGAGGGCGTCGGACTCCTGATGGACTACGACCCGCCCGAGCACACCCGGCTGCGGAAGATGCTGACGCCGGAGTTCACGGTCCGGCGGATGCGCAGACTCCAGCCGCGGATCGAGGGCATCGTCGCCGAACGCCTCGACGCCATGGAGCGCGCCGGGCGACCCGCCGACCTCGCCGAGCTGTTCGCGTCGGCGATCCCGGGGCCGGTGCTGTGCGAACTGATCGGCGTGCCCCGCGACGACCGGGACGACTTCCTGCGCCGCTGCCACGCCCACCTGGCCACCGGCGGCGGACGCCAGGAGCGCACGGCCGCCGGGTCGGCGTTCACCCGCTACCTCGCGGCCCTGGTGGCCCGGCAGCGCAAGGACCCCGACGAGGGCTTCCTCGGCATGCTGGTGCGCGACCACGGAGGCGAGTTCACCGACAAGGAGCTGCGGGGCATCTGCATCCTGCTGATGCTCGCCGGACTCGACAACATCTCCGGAATGCTGGGCCTCGGCGCCCTCGCGCTCCTGGAGAACCCCGGCCAACTGGCCCTGGTGCGCGACGATCCCGCCGCCCTGGACCGCGCCGTCGAGGAGCTGCTGCGCTACCTGTCCGTACCGCACGCCCCGACGCCACGGACCGCCGCCGAGGACGTCGTGCTGGGCGGCCGGCTGATCAGGGCGGGCGACACCGTCGTCTGCTCGATCCCGCTGGCCAACCGCGACCCGGCGCTGACCACCGAGCCCGACCGGCTCGACCTGACCCGGGACCCCGTGCCGCACGTCGCGTTCGGGCACGGCATCCACCACTGCATCGGCGCCGCGCTGGCCCGGATGGAGCTGCGCATCGCGTACACGGCGCTGCTGCGGCGCTTTTCCGGCCTGCGGCTCGCGGTGCCCGCGCGGAACGTGGAGTTCCGCGTCCGGTCGACCGCGTACGGCGTGGAGCGACTGCCGGTCACCTGGTGAGCGAGCGAGAGGGGGACGAGAGATGGAGGTGCGTGTCGACCGCGGCAGGTGCGCGGGTTCCGGCCTGTGCATGAGCTACGTACCCGCTGTGTTCGACCAGTCGGAGGAGGACGGGAAGGTGCTGCTCAAGGCGGCACGGCCCGGACCAGGATCGGCCGCCGCGGTACGCGGCGCGGCCGCGAGGTGTCCGGCCGGCGCGATCACGCTGAGCGGGCAGGACGAACGCGGCCGGTAGGCCGCGGCGGCGCACCGGTGCTCAATCACCGCCGGTGCTCAATCATCAGAGTGGGGTGGGGGAAATGACGCATGCTCCTGTACGCAACGTCGTCATCGTCGGCGGGGGCACGGCAGGCTGGATGACCGCCGCGTACCTGACAGCGGCCTTCGGCGACCGGATCAAGATCACGCTGGTGGAGTCGGCGGACGTCGGCACCATCGGCGTCGGCGAGGCCACGTTCAGCGACATCAGGCACTTCTTCGAGTTCCTCGGCCTGGCCGAGCGGGACTGGATGCCCGCCTGCAACGCCACGTACAAGCTCGCGGTCCGCTTCGAGGACTGGCGCGAGCCGGGGCACCACTTCTACCACCCCTTCGAGCAGCTGAGGTCGGTCAAGGGCTTCCCGCTCACCGACTGGTGGCTGCGCCACCCCACCACCGACCGGTTCGACGTGGACTGCTTCGTGATGGCCTCGGTGATCGACGCCAACCGCAGCCCCCGCTACCTCGACAACCGGCTCCTGGAACAGGACTTCGTCGAGGACGAGGCGCTGCCGAACACGATCGCCGAGTACCAGGGCGCGCAATTCCCGTACGCCTACCACTTCGAGGCGCATCTGCTGGCCAAGTACCTCACCAAGTACGCCACCCAGCGCGGCGTGCGGCACATCGTCGACAACGTCGTGGACGTCGGCCTGGACGAGCGCGGCTGGCTCTCGCACGTACGGACCGCCGAGCACGGCCTCCTGGAGGGCGACCTGTTCGTCGACTGCACCGGCTTCCGCGGCCTGCTCCTGAACAAGGCGCTGGACGAACCGTTCGTGCCCTACCAGGACACCCTCCCCAACGACAGCGCCGTCGCCCTCCAGGTCCCCATGGACATGGACAAGGACCCGATCCGCCCCTGCACGACGGCCACCGCCCAGGACGCGGGATGGATCTGGACCATCCCGCTGATCAGCCGCCTCGGCACCGGCTACGTCTACGCACGCGACTACATCGACCCCGACGAGGCCGAGCGCACCCTGCGCGAGTTCGTCGGCCCGGCCGCGGCCGACGTGCCCGCCAACCACATCCGGATGCGCATCGGCCGCAGCCGCCGCTCCTGGGTCAACAACTGCGTGGCCGTCGGCCTGTCCAGCGGCTTCGTCGAGCCGCTGGAGTCGACCGGGATCTTCTTCATCCACTACGCGATCGAGCAGCTGGTCAAGTACTACCCGGCCGCCGACTGGGACCGTTCGCTGCGCGAGCAGTACAACAGCGCGCTGACGAACGTGATGGACGGCGTACGCGAGTTCCTCGTCCTGCACTACCGGGGCGCGAGGCGGGCGGACAACCAGTACTGGCGCGACACCAAGACCCGGGCCGTGCCCGACGCGCTGGCCGAGCGCCTCGAACTGTGGGAGAGCAAGGTCCCCGACACCGGCACCGTCTACCCCCGCTACCACGGCCTGCCGCCCTACTCGTACAACTGCATCCTGCTCGGCACCGGCGGCATCACCGTCAAGCCGTCACCCGCCCTCGACCTGATCGACGAGAAGGAGGCACTCGCCGAGTTCCAGGCCATCAAGGACAAGGCGCGGTCGCTCGTGCGCACCCTGCCGACGCAGAACGAGTACTTCAAACGCATGCGCGACGGGGTGTGAGCGAGGCACATGGACACCGAGTTCCGCGACATGATGGCGTCGTTCCCGACCGGTGTGTCGGTCGTGACGGCCCGGGACGGCAGCGCGCAGCCCCGGGGGATGACGTGCTCCTCGCTGTGCAGCCTCAGTGTCGCCCCGCCGACGCTCCTGACGTGCCTGCGCAGCGGCAGCCCGACACTGGGCGCGGTCATCTCCAGCGGCGCGTTCGCGGTCAACCTGTTGCACGGCGAGGCCGACTGGGTCGCCGCGCTCTTCGCCTCGGGCGCGCCCGACCGGTTCGAGCGCGTCGCCTGGCGGCCGTCCTGCCGCACCCGCAGCCCCGCCCTGATCGAGGCCGCGCACGCCGTCGCCGAGTGCACCGTCGAGCGCACCCACCCCTCCGGCGACCACGTCATCGTCGTCGGAGCGGTGCGTTCCGTCGAACGCTTCCGCCACGGGAGCGCCCTGCTCTACGGCTTCCGGCGCTACAGCGAACTCTCCCCGGGAGTACCGGCCGCGGTCGGTGAGCGGAGCGTCGCCGCCGAACGCGGGAGGTGAGCGCCGTGCACCGGGCCGGGACTCCGGCGGCCGCCGACGAGCTATGGGCCGCCGCCCCCGTACAGCCCATCGCGGCCCACCCCCTGCTGATCTTCCTGCTACAGGTCGGCCTGCTGCTGCTCCTCGCCATCATGCTCGGCAGGCTGGCCGCCCGCTGCGGACTCCCCGCGATCGTGGGGGAGTTGAGCGCCGGCGTACTCCTCGGCCCGTCTCTCTTCGGCTGGGTGGCGCCGGACGCCGCGGCCTGGCTCCTGCCCTCCGACCCCGGGCAGGTCCACCTCCTCGACGCGGTCGGGCAGATCGCGGTGCTCCTCCTCGTCGGGCTCACCGGCATCGAGATGGACCTGCGGATGATCCGGCGCAGGGGCGGTACGGCGCTGCGCGTCAGCCTCGCGGGGCTTCTCGTGCCCCTCGCCCTCGGGGTGGGCCTCGGCCACCCGCTCGCGCGGATGCTCGGCATCGGCGCGTCCGACCGGCAGATGTTCGCGCTCTTCCTGGGCGTCGCGATGTGTGTCAGCGCCATCCCCGTCATCGCCAAGACGCTCATGGACATGGACCTCATCCACCGCGATGTGGGCCAGCTGACCCTGGCCGCCGGGATGATCGACGACACCTTCGGCTGGCTGATGCTCTCCGTGGTCTCCGCCATGACCGTGGGCGGACTGACCGCGGGCGTGTTCGCCGAGGCCGTCGGCTCGCTCCTGCTGGTCCTTCTCGTCGCGCTGCTGATCGGCCGCCCGCTCGCCCGCACCGCCCTGCGGCTCTGCAAGGGGTCGGAGGAGCGGACGGTCTCCGCGGCCGCCGCGATGATCCTGCTCGCCTCGGCCGGCACCCAGTCGCTCGGCCTCGAAGCGGTCTTCGGGGCGTACCTCTGCGGCATGCTCATCGGCTCCAGCGGGGAGTTCGACCGGGCCCGTACGGCGTCGCTGCGCATGGTCGTCCTCGCCGTCCTGGCCCCCGTCTTCTTCGCGACCGCGGGGCTCCGCATCGACCTGCGGGCGCTGCGTGAACCCGCCGTGCTCGGGGCCGCCTCCATCGTCCTGGCCATCGCGATCCTCGGGAAGTTCGCGGGCGCGTACATCGGCGCGCGGCTCAGCAGACTGAGCCGCTGGGAGGCCCTCGCGCTCGGCGCGGGAATGAACGCCCGCGGCGTCATCGAGGTCATCGTGGCGATGGTCGGACTGCGGCTCGGCATCCTCGACACCAGGACGTACACGATCATCGTGCTCGTCGCCGTGGTCACCTCCGTCATGGCCCCGCCGCTGCTCAAGGCGGCCATGAAGCGGGTCGACTGCACACAGGAGGAACTGCGCAGACTCACGGCGCGGCGCGGGGCCCCACAGGTCCGGGGCAGCCCGGAGCGCGCCGAGACGTGACCCGCCACCGCCCGGTGGCGAAGCGGAACGGCCGCGCGCCCTCGGCACGCGGCCGTTCCGGCCTGCCCCGACCCGCGATCCGCCGGCCATGACGGCACTGTGCGGACGCCCCGCTCTGTGTCCCCCGTGTGACCGGCCGCCGCGTAGAAGTTGGGTCCATGTTCACCACACACAAGCGAGCATTCGCACGCAAGCGGGCCATCGCGCCCGCCCTCGTCGCCGCATCCGCTCTCGTCACCGGGTCGCTCCTCACGGGCTGCTCAGGAGACTCCTCGGCCGCCTCCTCGGAGAACGGCTCCTCCGCCTCCCCGACCAGCCCGTTCGACCAGGGCCTCGCGTACTCGAAGTGCATGCGCGAGAACGGGGCGCCCGACTACCCCGACCCGCAACAGGACTCCGGCGGCGTCAGGCTCACACCCGGAGAAGGCGTCGACCTCAACTCGGAGACGTACAAGAAGGCCGAGGAGGCCTGCCGGGACAAGGCACCGCAGGGCCTCGGCGGCGGTGGGGGAGGGGGCGCCGCCCTCGACTCGAAGAAGGTCTCCGCCTGGGCCAAGTGCCTGCGCGAGAACGGGCTGGCCAAGTTCCCCGACCCGGAGATCGAGGGCAGCAACATGAAGATCGACATCAACGGCACCGGCATCACCCCGGGCGGCCCGGAGTTCACCAAGGCCATGGGCGCCTGCCAGAGCAAGTACCCCGGCGGCGGCATGATGATGAACAACGGTCAAGGGGGAGGAGTCCCCCAGTGACCAGCCGCGACGAGACCGAAGCGCTGCGCGTGCCCGGCGAGCCGTCCGGCGCGCTGGAACGCCACGGCTCCGGCGAGGTGTCGACGAAGCGGGCCGGCGGCTCGGCGCTCGACACGACGTCGGAGCCGGGCACCGCCTCCGAACTGGACACCGCCTCCGGACCGGAAACGGCCCTCGGGGAAGGCCCCGGCTCCGCGGAGCGCCCCGACGAGGAGGAGACGCAGGCTGGCAGCGGCCGCAGGCGCCGCCCGCTGCGCACCTCGCTGGTCGTGCTCGCCGCGATCACCGTGACCGCGGCGGCCGGCGTCGCCGCCACCGGCACCATCGGGGGCGACGGCGACGGTTCGGGGGGCTCCGCGCCCGCAGGGCCGCCGGCCACCGCGAAGGTGGAACGCACCACGCTGACCGACACCGAGAGCGTCGACGGCAACCTCGGTTACGGCGACGCGACCACCGTGCAGGCACCGGCCTCGTCGTCCGGCACGGACAACGGACAGGCCTCCCAGAGCGGCCAGTCGGGCCAGTCCGGTCAGTCCGGCCAGGAGGGGGCCTCCGGCGGCGGCGCGGGCGACGGCGTCGTCACCTGGGTGCCCGAGGAGGGCACCGTCGTCGAACGCGGCGAGACCGTCTACCGCGTCGACCAGCAGCGGGTCCCGCTCCTGTACGGCTCGTTCCCGCTGTACCGCACTCTGGAGTCGGGCAGTGAGGGCGACGACGTGGAGATGCTGGAGAAGAACCTCCGCGCCCTCGGATACAAGGGCTTCACCGTCGACGACACGTACGATTCCGCCACGGCCGAAGCGGTGAAGGACTGGCAGGACGACCTGAACCGCGAGGAGACCGGCACCGTCCGGGCGGGCGACGCCGTGGTCGCCTCCGGCGCACGGCGCGTCGCGGACGTGAAGACCTCGCCGGGCGCGGCGCTGAGCGGCAACGTGCTCTCCTGGACCGGCACCGAGCGGACCGTCGGCGTCGACCTCGACGTGCAGTTCGAGGACCTGGTCGAGAAGGGCACCAAGGCCACCGTCCGGCTCCCCGACGACAACACGGTCGAGGCCGAGGTGACGGACATCGGAACGCCGTCCACCGCCCAGGGCGACGACTCCGCGGAGGGCTCCGGAGACGCCGGGTCCGGCGAATCGGACGACAAGGCCACCCTGCCCGTCGAGCTGACCGTGAAGGACCAGAAGGGCCTCGGCCGCTACCAGGCCGCCGCCGTCGAGGTCACCCTGAAGGCGGAGTCCCGCAAGGACGTCCTCGTCGTCCCCGTGGCCGCCCTGGTGGCACAGCGCGGCGGAGGCTACGCGGTGGAGGTCGTCACCGCGGACGGCACCGAGTACCGCCCGGTCAAGCTCGGCATGTTCGCCGACAGCAAGGTCGAGGTGTCCGGAGCGGGCATCAAGGAAGGCACCGTCGTGGGGGTCCCCAAGTGACCCTGTCCACCGCGGAGATCCCCGCGCCCGCCACGGCCCCGCAGGACCGGCCGGTGGTCGAGCTGACCGGGGTCTCCAAGACGTACGAGGACGTCGCCGCCCTGCACGGCGCGGACCTGGTCATCCGGCGCGGGGAACTCCTCGCCATCGTCGGCCCCTCGGGGTCCGGCAAGTCCACGATGCTCAACATCATGGGCACCCTGGACCGCCCCACGTCCGGGCAGGTCCGCATCGACGGGCACGACGTGGCCGGCCTGACCGACCGTGAACTGTCCGCGCTGCGGGCCGAGACCATCGGCTTCGTCTTCCAGCAGTTCCACCTGGCGTTCGGCGTACCCGCGCTGGACAGCGTGGCGGACGGGCTGCTGTACAGCGGCAGGCCGCGCGGCGAACGCCGCCGCCTCGCCGAGCGGGCCCTGCGCCGGGTCGGCCTCGGCCACCGGCTCCACCACGAGCCGCACCAGCTGTCCGGCGGCGAGAAGCAGCGCGTGGCGATCGCCCGCGCGGTGCTCGGCGATCCGCCGCTGCTGCTCGCCGACGAGCCGACCGGCGCCCTGGACTCGCGGTCCGGGGCGGTCGTGATCGAGCTCCTCCACGAACTGCACGAGGCGGGGACGACCGTCGTGGTCATCACCCACGACCGGGACATCGCCGCGACCCTGCCCCGGGAGGTGCGCCTCAAGGACGGCCGCATCGAGCACGACTCGGTCGGTGCCGTCGGCATGAGCTCCTCCTCCCTCGCCCCGGGAGGCCGTGCGATGACCGAGATCAAGGAGCTGGGATGACCGGGATCAAGGAGCTGGAGCGGGCCGCCGCTCCCGAACCCGCGCGGCGGCCCAAACCGGCCCGGATGAACCCGGCCGACGTGCTGCGGGTCGGCGGCTCCGGGCTGCGCTCACGCCCCATGCGGGTGTTCCTCTCGGCGCTCGGCATCGCCATCGGCATCGCCGCGATGGTCGGCGTGGTCGGCATCTCCACCTCCTCCACCGAGGACCTCAACCGCAGGCTGCAGGCCCTCGGCACCAACCTCCTGACCGTCACCCCCGGGCAGAACTTCAGCGGCGGGGAGGCCCATCTCCCCGTCGAGTCGGTCGACATGATCGCCAACATGGACGACGTCGAGTCGGTGTCCGCCATCGGCAAGACCGACGCCAAGGTCTACCGCAGCGACCACACGCCCGAGGAGGAGACCGGCGGCCTCAACGTCTCGGCCGCCAGGACGGACCTGCCGAAGTCGGTCGGCGCCGAGATCGTCGACGGCCGCTGGCTCAACGCCGCCAACAGCCGCTACCCGTCCGTCGTCCTCGGCCCCAAGGCCGCCGAGCAACTCGGCGTCCACCAGGCGGGGGAGGACGTGAAGGTGTGGCTCGGCGGACGCTGGTTCACCGTCGTCGGCCTGCTCGCGCCCAACGAACTCGTGCCCTCGCTCGACTCCTCGGCCCTCGTGGGCTGGACCGTGGCGGAGCGGGAACTGGACTTCGACGGCTCGCCGACCACCATCTTCACGCGGGCCGACGAGGCAGCCGTCAACGACGTGCAGGCCGTCCTCGGCGCCACCACCAACCCCGAGAACCCCAACGAGGCCAACGTCTCGCGGCCCTCGGACGCGCTGGCCGCCAAGGAAGCCACCGACGACACCCTCAGCGGACTGCTGCTCGGCCTCGGCGGAGTCGCGCTGCTCGTGGGCGGCGTCGGGGTCGCCAACACGATGGTCATCTCCGTACTGGAACGCCGCTCCGAGATCGGCCTGCGCCGCTCCCTGGGCGCCACCCGGGGCCAGATCCGCACCCAGTTCCTGGCCGAGGCCCTGCTCCTGTCCGCCCTCGGCGGCGTCGGCGGCGTCCTGCTGGGCATCGCCGTCACCGGGGGCTACTCCGCCTACCAGGGCTGGCCGTCCGTCGTGCCGTTCTGGGCGATGGCGGGCGGTGTCGGCGCCACGCTGGTCATCGGCGGCCTGGCCGGCTTCTACCCG
This sequence comes from Streptomyces sp. NPDC093510, assembly GCF_040683555.1. Lineage (NCBI taxonomy): Bacteria > Bacillati > Actinomycetota > Actinomycetes > Kitasatosporales > Streptomycetaceae > Streptomyces > Streptomyces sp. NPDC093510. The sequence continues at coordinate 12,650 of NZ_JBFBEE010000013.1, read as the reverse complement.
GCCGTACGCGCGGCACGGCTTCCGCCGACCGAAGCGCTGGCGACCACATGAGCGTCTGACACCGGCACGAGGGCCCTCGGGGCAGTCACCCGCGAGAGCCTCCGCGACCGCGGTGCTTCCGCTGGAACCGTCCCCCGTGCCACGGGAGCACCGCGCCCGTCCGTGCCGCCCCGGGCCGATCCCGGACCGCGACACGGACGGGACCCCGGGCCGCCCTACTGCCCGGTGGGTGTCAGTCCCGCCACCCGGGCCAGCCGCCGGAAGGAGTCCAGCAGGCCCACGCGGTCGTACGTGCTGGTCGTGACGAGCACCTCCTGCGCGGCGCTCTCCTTGATCACCCGCTCCAGCTCGTGAGCCACCTGCTCCTCGGTGCCGTGCACATGGCCGGCGAGCCCGGATTCGTAGAAGCCCCGTTCCTTCTCCGTCATGGTCAGCGACTCGACGCGCTCGGCCGGCGGGAGGGGCGGAAACGTGCCGTGTGTGCGGGAGTACGCCATCGACCAGGCCTCCGGGACGAGCAGCCTGCGGGCCGCCTCCTCGCTCTCCGCCACGGCGACGGTGCCCGAGATCATGACGTACGGCTCGGCCAGCCACGGAGACGGACGGAACCCGGCGCGGTACCGCTCGATGCCGCGCAGCATCTTCTCGCGGCCCCGGATGTCCCCGATGACCAGCGGCAGCCCCGCCTCGGCGGCGATCGTCGCGCCCTCGCCCACGGCCAGGATGTACGGGGGGACGCGCAGGCCCTCCGCGGGGCGGGCCCGCACCCCCGTGCCGGACGCGCCGCGGAACCAGTCGAGCAGCTCGGCCAGCTGGGCCGCGAAGTCCTCGGCGTCGTGCTTGTCGCGCCCCAGGGCCTTGCGCACCCCGTCGGTGAAGCCGACCGACCGGCCGAGCCCCATGTCGATCCGGCCGGGGAAGAGCGATTCGAGCACCCCGAACTGCTCGGCGACGATCAGCGACTGATGGTTCGGCAGCATCACGCCGCCCGTGCCGACCCGGATGGTGCGGGTGGCCGCCGCGACGGCGGCCGCGAGGACCGTGGGCGCCGACCCGGCGACGCCGGGCACACCGTGATGTTCGGAGACCCAGAACCTGTGGTAGCCGAGGGCCTCCAGGTCCTGGGCGAGGCGCACGGTGTCGCGCAGGGCCTCCGGGCCGTCGTGCCCCTCACGGGTGCGCGAACGGTCGAGGACAGAGAACCGGACTGCTTCCACACGAGACCCCTTCACCTGGGCGGGACCGGCCACTTCCGGGTGCCGGGCCGGGACGGGCCGCGACTCCGTGGCGTGGCCGGAATCCAACCTTGACCGCGTCTGGCCAAAGTCTATGGTCTGGACTAATCGGCAGCCGTGACCCCCGGTCCTGCACGACCGCAACGCCCTCATCACCCCCATCATTCCCCACCCGCTCACTCGCCCCACGAGGGCACTTCACGCCGCACACCCCCATGAAGCACCGCCCGTGAAGGAGTACGCATGGACAAGAAGCGAAAGACAGCCGCGGCGATCGGCGCCGCCATGGCCCCCGTCCTCGCCCTCACCCTGCCGACCGGTTCGGCCAGCGCCCACGGATACGTCAACGCCCCCGCGAGCCGGCAGGCACAGTGCGCCGCGCGCACCGTGCCCTGCGGCGACATCAAGTACGAACCCCAGAGCGTCGAGGGCCCCAAGGGCCTGCGCAGCTGCAGCGGCGGCAACTCCCGGTTCGCGGAGCTGGACAACGACAGCAAGGGCTGGAAGGTCAGCGACGTCAGCAGGACGCAGACCTTCACCTGGACGTTCACCGCCAGGCACCGCACCGCGAACTACGAGTACTTCGTCGACGGCACCAAGGTCGCCACCATCGACGGCAACAACCAGCAGCCGCCCGCGACCGTCTCCCACCAGGTCAACCTCGGCAACAACACCGGCAGGCACAAGGTCCTCGCGGTGTGGAACATCGGTGACACGTCCAACGCCTTCTACGCGTGCATCGACGTCAACATCCGCTGACGCGCGGCGTCAGACGACGCTGAGCGGATGGGCCGCCGTGGCCGAGCGCGGCGGCCAGGCGCGCGGCGCCAGGATGCCGAGGACGTAGGCGCGGGCGACGAGCGCCGGGCGGGTCGCCGCACCCAAGAGGTGCCGCAGCCGGCTGAGGTGGTAGTCGACCGTCTGCCGGGACAGCTTCAGCGAGGTGGCGATGTCGCTGTTGCTGCTGCCCTCCGCCAGGAGGGAGAGGATGCGGATCTGCGCCGCGGTGAGCGACTGATGGGCCTCGTGGGCGAGGCTCTGGTGGGTGACGACGGCCCAGACGTGCCGGGCGTGGGCGGCGGAGTGCCCGACCGTCGTCAGGTGGAGCTGCGCCCGGCGCTGCAGCCCACGGGCGTCCACGAGCACCGCTGACGTCTCCACCCGTCTGGTGCGGCGGGCTATCAGGCCGTTCCAGCGGCGGTGCAGCAGGTCGAGGCCCGGTTCCGGCGCGAGCAGGGTGTGGGCGCGGCGGCCGACCAGGTCGTGCGGGTCGAGCCGGAACAGTTCGGCGGCCGCCGCGCTCGCCTCCACCACGCGCCCGCTCGCCGAGAGCAGCGCGCAGGGCAGGCCGCTGTGGTCGCGCAGGGCCTGCAGACTCTCCTCGGCCTCCTGCCACTGGACCGTGGCGCGCAGATGGTCCGTGACGTCCACGTAGATCCCGGCGACGCAGGTCCGCGTGTTCTCCCGCACCGGGAAGCGGTGGCCCACCGCCCGGCCCGCGCTGCCGTCCTTGCGCCGGTAGCCGAGGGTGTGGCGCACCGGCGTTCCCCGGCTGAGGATCTCCTGGTCGAGGGCGCGGAACTGGCCGGCCTCGGCGGGTTCGTCGAGATCCTCGATGTACTTGCCGACGACGTCTTCCGGGACCGTGCCGTAGAGGTGCGCGTAGGCGTGGTTGGCCCACAGGTAGCGCCCGAAGCTGTCCCGGATGAAGGCGGCGGCCGGGGCCAGGTCCACCAGCTCCGCGAAGGCCGCGTACCGGCGCGGTACTTCGGCCGGGGCGCCGGCCTCCGCCGCGGGGCCATGCGCACGGCCGGGGGTGCGGTTCTTGCCCGGGGGGCGGCCGCCGCGGGAGCCGCCGCCAAGGGTGTCGCCGCCGAGGGTGCCGCCGCCCTTCTCCAGCACCTGCCACGTCTCGTCGACTTCCCACCAGAACACGGGAAGGTGGTCGAGCAGTGCCTTGAAGCAGGAATGGTCCACAGCGGTCTCCGTCCGTATATGACCGGCTGACGCTCAGTCACAGCGCGTTGGCTATCCCGCCCTCACCCCGCACATGCCCGGTGCGACTCAGGCATTTGCCTGAGTCGCCGGTGCCCCCTGAGGCGTCACGGGCGTCCGCGGCCTGGTCCCCTTGAGTGAGCGGGTGAACACGCCCCGCCATATGGACCGGGTGATTCCCCCGGCCTTGTCGCGCATCACGCACGTATACGGCGACCCGTGACAACTCATACGAATGGAGACGAACTTCAGTGAGCAAGGTGCTGTTAGTGCATGCCAAGGGTGGTCCGCCGCTCGGCCACGTCCTGTCCCGGACGGCCGCGAGGGCGGAAGTGCACCTGCTGGCGCTCAGCGCTCTTCCTCCCGCCGTGGCAGGCTCCGCCCGGAGACTGTGCGCCTCGGTCGTGACACCCGTCGACGACGTGCACCGGCCCGACCTGGTGTCCCTGATCGTCTCGCGGGCCGAGGCCGTCGGTGCGGACGCGGTGCTCACCTTCTCCGAGTACGCGGTCGTGGCCGTCGCGGAAGCCTGCGAGGTGCTCGGTCTCGCCGGGGCGGGCAGGGCCGCCGAACTGGCCCGTGACAAAAGGCTGATGCGTCACACCTGGCGACAACACGGGCTGCCGCAGCCCGAGTTCCGGCCCGTCGCCACGGAGGCGGACCTGCGCGAGGCGGCGCACTCCCTGCCGGGGCCGCTGCTGCTCAAGGCGGCCTGGAGCGCCGGGTCCACCGCCCACCAGATCATCCGCTCCCCGCACGAGGCGCCGGCCGCCTGGGCCCGCTCCCGTGCCGTGATGGCCGAATCGGCGCAGCTGGGCTACGCGGAGCTGCACGTGGCCGAGGCCGACGCGGACTTCGTCGTCGAGCAGATCGTCACCGGCACCGCGTCGGACTGGTTCGACGAGCCGGGCTGGGGCGACTACGTCAGCGTCGAGGGCGTCGTGGCCGACGGCACCTTCCACCCGGTCTGCCTCAGCGGCCGGATGCCCACGGTCGAGCCGTTCACCGAACGCGCGAGCATCACCCCCGCCCCGCTGCCCCAGGACGCCCAGGACCGGATCGTGCACCTGGCCCGTCGCGCGGTCGACGCCCTCGGCCTGCGCGACTGCGGGACGCACACCGAGATCAAGCTCGGCGCCGACGGCGGCATGTGGCTGATCGAGACGGCCGCCCGGTTCGGCGGCGCGATGACCGTGCCGCAGATCGAGGAGGTCTTCGGACTCGACCTCGTCGGCATGCTCGTCGACCACCTCATCGGACGCCGGGTCGAGTGGCCCGAACAGGCCCTCACCCCGGCGGAGGCGCGCGGCGCGGCCGGCTCCCTCGTCGTCCTCGCGGTCGACGGCCGCGGCCGGGCCTGGCCGGACCGCAGGGCCTGGGACTTCCCTGCCGTCTCGGCCGGCATACCTCTCAGCCGGGGCAGCGACCTGTCGGTGGTCGCGGAGAGTTCGCTCCCCGACGGCGGTGTCGTGCCCGTGTACGACCCGGCCGCCGGCGCCAACACCATGGCGGCCCTGTGCCTGCTCTCCGCCACCGACGCGCGGTCCGTGCTCCGCGACTTCGAGACCCTGGTGGACGCCCTGCCCCGGGTGCTGCCCGCCGCCCAGCCCTCCGCCGTACGGCCCGAGGAGGTCCCGGCATGACCGCCCAGCTGCTCACCGGCGCCCCCGAACCGGCCACGGACCGCACGGTCGTCGGCGAGAACCTCTCCCTGCCCCTGTTCCGCACCCTCTCCGGGGTCCTGGCAGGACACCCGTACCTCAAAGTCGTCGTCGACCGCGCCGAGGACACCTGGCACCTGCTCGACACCGCCGCGCACCCCTTCCACGTCGACTACATCGCCACCCGCGTCCTGGGCATGGACCTCACAACCCTCGACGCGGACCTCGACGCGTTCAACGCCTCCGTCTACATGGACCCCGGGCGCCGCTTCCTGCTCGGCGTGCTCTCCCTGCACACCGACGAGGAGGCCGACGGCCGCGAACGCACCTTCCTCGTCCTGGAGACGACCGAGGCCGACACCATGCACGGGCAACTGCTCGAATACTTCTACGAGTTCGTGCGCGCCCGGGTCGACGGCAGGCTGCCGCTGCTGCTCAAGCCCGCCAACCACGGGCAGGAGGAGGAGCTGACGGCGATCAGCGAGCAGCGCGTGCCGCGCATTCTCAGCCACGAACTCTTCGGCAACAGGGCCCGGACACCGCTCAACCCCGGCGAGGCCACCGGGCGGCTGCGGTTCTTCCGGACGCACGAAGAGTACGCGGCGGCGGAGAGCGGGCTCGGCTGGGCGGACATCGTGGCCATGCCGTGCCTGCCGGACGATGTGCCGCGGGTGGCCGGATTCCTCAACACCGCGCCCATCACCCCGCTCTCCCACACCAACGTCCTCGCCTCCGGCTGGGGCATACCCAACGCCATCGTGCGCGACCTGGAACAACTCGTCGACAAGGACGGCCTGGACGGCGCGTGGATCCACTACCGGGTCCGCGAGGACGAGATCACCCTCGCCCGGCTCGACCACGAACCCGCCCTGCGGGCCCCCGCCTGGCACCAGCAGCGCATCCGTCTCGAACCGCCCCTGCTCCGGGACACCCCCGTACTGGCCCTGCACCGGCTGCGCAGCGCCGACCGCGACCGCTACGGCACCAAGGCGGCCAACCTCGGTGAGCTGCACCACGTCCTCGACAGCCGCACGGCCGACCTGACCGCCTTCTACGGGCGGCCCCGCCCGCCGCGCGAGGACCTCTACGGACACCTCGCGGCCCGGCTCGGCCTCAGCACGCCGTCGGCGGCCGAACTGCGCGCAGCCGCCGCCGACTTCGTGGCCCGCACGGTCGGCGCCCCCGAGGGCGTCGCGCTGCCCTTCGCGCTCCAGCAGCACTTCCTCGCCTCGTCCCCCGCCCTCCAACAGGGCATCGGCAAGCTCAAGATGGCACTCGAACTCGACGCCACCGACGCCCTGGACTCGCTCTGCCTGCAACTCCAGCACCTGATCCGGCAGACAGCCGTACCCGAGTCGGTCACCCGGCAGATCAGCCAGGCCTTCCCCGCTCCCGTCGGGTCGCTCGGCCGCCTGGTGGTGCGCTCCTCGTCCAACGCCGAGGACCTTCCGGGGTTCTCCGCGGCGGGCGTCTACGACTCCGTCACCACCGTCCACGGCGCCGATGAACTCCTGGAGGCCGTGCGCCAGGTGTGGGCCTCGCTGCTCTCGCCCCGCAGTGTGCGCCTGCGTCACCAGGTCGGCATCTCCCTGGACGACACCTACATGGGCGTCATCATCCAGGAGTACGTGCCCGCCGCCCTCGGGGGTGTCCTGGTGACCTGCGACCCGACCCGGCGCGAGGACTTCCGCAACGTCTACCTCAACTGTTCCCCCGGCTCACCGGAGCAGGTGGTCGACGGCACGGTCCTCCCGCAGCAGTACCTCTACAACACCGTGGAGGGCGGCGGCCGCACCGTTGCCCTGGGCTCCTGGGGCGACGGCCTCTCCGCCGCCACCCGCGCCCGGCTCGCCGACCTGTCCCTGACGGGAAGGCTCCTGCAGTCCCACTTCAGCGAATCCGACGTGGACAGGCCGCTGGACATCGAGTGGCTGATGACCGACCGGGGCGACTTCCGGCTGGTCCAGATCCGCCCGTACGCGCTGTGAGGGCGGCCTCCGGTCGGGTGGCGGCACCCGGCCTGACGGACACCGCCCGCCGCATCATCCGGCTCAACTACGGCTTCCAGCTGCTGTTCAACCTGCTGTGGTGGATGCCGGTGTTCCACGCCTACCAGAAGGCGGCCGGGCTCTCGGACGGGCAGATCTTCGGCATCCAGAGCATCTACTACGTGGCGTTCTGTCTGTTCGAGATCCCGACCGGCCTGATCGCCGACCGGATCGGCACCCGCAACTGTCTGCGGGCCGGAGCAGTAGTCATGACGGCGGCGAATCTCGCCCCGGTGGTCAGCGCCTCGTACACCGGGTTCCTCGTCCACTTCCTGGCCATCGCGGCGGGCCGCTCACTCACCTCGGGAGCGGCCAGTGCCTACCTGTACGACGGTCTGCGCGCCGAGAAGTGCGACGAGCACTACCTGAAGGCGGAGGGCACCGCGCGGGCGCTCGGGCTGGTGGCGAAGGTCGTGTGCTGGCCCCTGGTCGGCCCGCTGATGGCCGTGGCGCACCCGACCCCGTACGTGCTCAGCGCCGCCAGCGCGGCGGGCTCCCTCGCCTGCGCCGTCGCGCTGCCCCGCCTCGCGGGGGCGGACGGCGGCAAGGGGCGGAGGGAGAGCGGGGGAGGCGCGTTCCTGCGGGACGCGGGCACGGCGCTGCGCTGTGTCGCCTCCTCGCGGTGGCTGGCCCTGGTGATGGTGCAGGGCGTGGCGATCTTCACGCTCTCCCGGATCTGCCAGGTCAACCTCTTCCAGCCGATCCTGCTCGACCACGGCATCGCGGAGGCCTCGCACGGCGGCGTGATGGCGGCGATGACGGTGGCGGAGGCGGTCGCCTCGGCCCGCCCGCAGTGGCTGAGCCGCCGTCTGCCACCGGTCGCCTGGGTCTCCGTCCTCAGCCTCGCGCTCGCGGGCAGCCTGGCGGCCATGACGTTCGGCGGGCCGTGGGCCGTCGTCGCGCTGCTCTGCCTGTTCGCCGCCGCGACCGGCTTCGCGTACCCCATCCAGCGCAAGCTGGTCAACGACGCCGTGCCCGCGCACGCCCCGCGCGCCACGCTGCTCTCGGTCGAGAGCATCGTGGACCGCGCGGTGTGCGCGCTGGCCGCCATCGCCGCGGGCGCCTATCTCGCCGCCGGGCGCCTGGACGCCCTGCTGTGGCACAGCGCGCTCGCCACGGCGGTGCTGCTCGGCGTCTTCCAACTGCTCCTGCGCAGCGGGGTGGTCAAGCGGGAGACCGCAGGGCGAGGAGTTCGACGAGACGGACCGGCAGAAACGCGGGCTGGTGCGGCAGGCCCGTCCGGTACGGCACGAAGCCGAGCGAGGAAGCAGCTCTGACCTCCTCGGCCGTCTCCGCCTGATGCACGACCCGGCAGTGGCCCGAGCCGGCCTTCGCCCGCTGCCAGAGGGCGGGGGCCGGTTTGCGTTCCGCCTCGGTGCGCGGGGTGAACACGCGGTCGTCGAAGTCCTTCCAGGGGAAGGGCGCGGACCCTTGCCAGGTGGCGTCGACCTCCTGCTTCAACCTGGCGGCCCGCTCGGCGTCGGTCGAGCCCCAGGAGGACGGCACATTGGTGATCAGGCCGACCGGGATGTGCCGTTCACGCAGGGCGCGCAGGTAGGAGGCCGCGCCGGGTTGGTAGCCGGTGCTGCCGTCGTCGGCGGTGTGCACGAGGGTCTCGCCGAGGTCGAAGTACACGACGGGGCAGGCCCGTTGGCCGGTGTCCCCGGGCACCGCCGTGCTCGCCGTGGCGCAGAGCACGGTCGACAGCAGGGCCGTGCCCAGCGCCAGACCTGCCCGGACGGAGCCTTTGCAGACGGACTTGCTCATACGTCGACGCCCTTTCCTTGCGCACACCGGTCCACCCCGCCCTACCCCCGGACACCGCGTGTCACTCGGCTTCGCGCGCGCCGCCGCCTTCCGGGCTCTCGCCTTCTACGCTGTCGACGTGACCGAAGACAAAAAACCTCTGGCCGTGTTCGACCTGGACGGCACCCTCGCGGACACCGCGCACCGGCAGCGGTACCTGGAGCGCAGGCCGCGCGACTGGGACGCGTTCTTCGCCGCGGCGCCCCAGGATCCGCCGCTGGCACGCGGCGTTGAGCTGGCCCTGGCGAGCGCGGAGGAGTGCGAGGTCGTCTACCTCACCGGGCGCCCCGAGCGCTGCCGCGCGGACACGGAGGAGTGGCTGGCGCGCCAGGGCCTGCCCGGTGGCCGGATCTGGATGCGCCGCGACGGCGACCGCCGCCCCGCCCGCCGCACCAAGCTGGACATCCTCCGCGACATGGCCCGCAACCGCGAGATCCACATCCTGGTGGACGACGACGAACTGGTCTGCGACGCGGCGGAACAGGCGGGTTTCCCGGTCCTGCGAGCCCGCTGGGCCACCCCGTCCGAGGCGCTGAAAGAGGCCCAGGAACGCGAGGGCCGCACCTGAGGGCTGCGCCGGGGCCCTCGACCCCTTACGCCTCGTCGCCGTCCTCGAGGCGGAAGCCGACCTTCAGGCCGACCTGGTAGTGCTGGATCTGCCCGTCCTCGATGTGGCCGCGCACCTGCGTGACCTCGAACCAGTCCAGTGAGCGGAGTGTCTGCGAGGCGCGGGCGACACCGTTGCGGATCGCCTGGTCGACGCCCTCGTGGGAGGTGCCGACGATCTCGGTGACACGGTAGGTGTGGTTCGACATGAGGATGTTCCTCCGGGCCGTCGGGTGAGGTCGTACGACCGGTGTCGTACGACTTCGTGCATACCGTCACTCCACCGTGCCTCAGCCCGCCCCGTAGCGCGAGATGGCAGGCGGAACGGAAGGCCGGTGGCGCACGAATTGGCACATGAGATGACGCTTCCCCCTTGACCGGCGCTTTGGTACGGACCAAACTCCAGCCAGTAACCCGTTCGAGCCACGTGCTCACCCCCCGCGTCGGGCTGACCTTCCCCTGTCCGCAGGCAGAAAGTGACCCACGTGAGACCGCACCACCGCGCCGCCGTGTCCCTGGCGCTCGTCCTCTCCTCCACCGTCCTCGTCGCCGGGTGCGGCGTACTGCCGGGCGGTGACGACTCCAGGACCGTCACGGTCTGGCTGATGAAGGACAGCGCGTCGCCGGAGTTCGTCGAGCGCTTCACCTCGGACTTCGAGAAGGAGCACGACGGCATCGAGCTGGACATCCGCGTCCAGGAATGGACCGGCATCGGCGCCAAGGTGAAGAAGGCGCTGAAGGAGGAGGGCGGCGAAGGCCCGGAGGTCATCGAGGTCGGCAACACCCAGGTCGCGCAGTACGTCGACGAAGGCGGCCTGTACGACCTCACCCTGGAGTCCGCGCGCGACCTCGGCATGGACGACTGGCTGCCCGGCCTCGCCGAGCCGGGACGCTACCGCGGAGCGCAGTACGGCATCCCGTGGTACGCGGCGAACCGTGTCGTCATCTACAACAAGGACCTGTTCGCCGAGGCGGGCATCACGGAGCCGCCGCGCACCCGCGAGGAGTGGATCGCGGCCACCGAGAAGCTCAACACCGGCGGCAAGCAGGGGATCTACCTCGCCGGCCAGGACTGGTACACCCTTGCCGGGTTCATCTGGGACGAGGGCGGCGACCTCGCCAAGGAGACCAAGGAGTCGTCCGGCGACTGGCGCGGCGCCCTCCACACACCCGAGGCGCTGCGCGGCATGGAGTTCTACCAGCGGCTGCAGTCGCTCGGCGAGGGCCCGCGCGACGCCGACGAGGAGCACCCGCCGCAGGCGGGCGTCTTCGCGGGCGGCGACGTCGCCCAGATCGTCGCGGTGCCGGGTGCGGCCCGCGCCATCGAGGAGAAGAACCCCGAACTGAAGGGCAAGCTCGGCTACTTCCCCATCCCCGGCAAGAAGGCCGGCAAGCCCGCAGCGGTCTTCACCGGCGGTTCCGACCTCGTCGTGCCCGAGCACAGCGACGACCACAAGGGCGCGGTCGAGGTGATCGAGGCGCTGGCGGGCAAGAAGTGGCAGACCGAGCTGGCGCGGACCATGAACTACGTGCCGAACAAGGCGAAACTGGCCTCCGCCGTCGTGGGCGAGGAGGGCGTCGCGGCGATGGCCGTCGGCGCGGCGAACGGCCGGGCCACCCCCAACTCGCCGCGCTGGGCGGCCGTCGAGGCGGACAACCCGATCAAGGGCTACATGACGAAGGTCCTGACGGGCGGCGACCCGGCGACCGAGGCCCGCAAGGCCTCGCGCCGGATCACCGAGACGCTGGACGTCGGCGGCCTGTGACGGACGTCCGGCCCCGCCGCAGGGGGGCGGGGCCGGACATCCCTCGGCACGGCCCTACGCCACCGTGCTCAGCGACAGCGCGAAGCGCGCCCTCTCGTCCGTCCACCAGTGCGTCAGTTCAAGCCCGGCGGCGGCCAGTTCGGTACGTACACCGTCCTGGCGGAACTTCGCCGAGATCTCCGTGCGGAGCTCCTCGTCCGCGGCGAAGTCCACCGCCAGGTCGAGCGCGTGGATCTTCACCGTCTGGTCGGCCGTGGAGCGCAGCCGCATCTCGATCCACTCGCGCTCACGGTCCCAGACGGCGACGTGCTCGAAGGCGTCCGGGTCGAAGTCCCCGGCCAGCTCACGGTTGATGACCGACAGGACGTTCTTGTTGAACGCGGCCGTCACGCCCGTCCTGTCGTCGTACGCCGACACGAGCACCGACTCGTCCTTGACGAGGTCCGTGCCGAGGAGCAGCGCGTCGCCGGGCGTGAGCAGGCTGCGCACGGAGGAGAGGAACGCGGCGCGTTCGGCGGGCAGCAGATTGCCGACCGTGCCGCCGAGGAACGCGACCAGGCGCGGCCCCGGTGTGCCCGGCAGCGCCAGGCCGCGGGTGAAGTCGGCGATCAGGGCGTGCACGTCGAGCGAGGGCCGCTGCGCGATCAGGGCGTTCGCGGCGCCGGTCAGGGCGCTCTCGCTCACGTCCACGGGGACGTAGGTGTGCAGGTCGGCCAGGGCGTCGATCAGGTGGCGGGTCTTCTCCGAGGAGCCCGAGCCCAGCTCGATCAGCGTGCGCGCCCCCGTGACCTCGGCGATCCGGCCCGAGCGGGCGACGAGGATCTCGCGCTCGGCGCGGGTGGGGTAGTACTCGGGCAGGGTGGTGATCTCCTCGAAGAGGGCGCTGCCGCGCGCGTCGTAGAACCACTTGGGCGGCAGCGTCTTGGGGGTGCGGGTGAGGCCGTGCAGGACATCGGCGCGCAGCGCGGCGTCGGTGGCGTCCTCGGGAAGGGTGCGGGTCAGCAGGAACGGGCTCACGCGGGGGGCTCCTTGAGCGGTGTCAGCAGTACGTCGGTGCGGCTGGCGGCGAGCAGGGTGCGGTCGGGCACCTCGCGCCAGTGGGGGTCGTCGTCGTAGGGCTCGGAGGCCACGACGGTGCGGCGGCCGGGTTCCGCGAGGTACCAGAGGGTGTCGCCCCAGGCGGTCGCGGTGATCGTGTCGCCGTTGGTGAGCAGGAGGTTCAGGCGCGACCCGGGGGCCGCCTCCGCGACCTCCAGGACGGTGTCCGCGAGGGCCTGTCCCTCCTCGTCGCCGCGGCGCAGCCGGTGCAGGACGAGCGCCCACACCAGAGCGGAGTCGCAGCGCGCCTCCATGGAGAGCAGCTCGTCGGGCGGCAGGTCCCGGGTGAGGGGGGCGAGCGAGCGGGGCCAGCCGGTGACCGCGCCGTTGTGGCTGAACAGCCACGGCCCGGCGGCGAACGGCGCCGAGGCCGCCTCGCCGTCCGCGCCCGCCACGGTCGCGTCGCTCTCACGCGCGCTGCTCGGCGAGGTGCGC